>JAJFHP010000029.1 GCA_021775555.1 Hyphomicrobiales bacterium
TCCGGTGTCGAAAACCGGGCGTCGAGCGCCTGCGCGGGCACTGAGAAAGCCAGTATAAGCAGTACAAAAACAGCGGTGGCCAAGGAACGCATTACAACCTCCCCGTACACCCCCCAAAACCCCGGTTATTCGGGACAACGACCTGCCACTTGTTGTGGTTTTTGCTTGAGATAGAGACAGTTACCGTTGCGGTATGGCTATAGGAGCCAGATGTTGATGTCAATTTGGTGGCGCTTGCACTCGCTTTTTATGGTTAACGGCTCGAACAGTCTTTACGTCAGACGCAATTCCGCCGAAATCGAGGGACAAATTGTTGCCCGTATGGATGGATTTCCAACCATGAACCCCAAGGGAGATGACAAAAATGATACGCAAAACATTGCTTGCGATAGCGGCTGCTGCTCTTTTCTCAGGAGCGGCATTCGCGTCCAATTGCCCGAATATCATGGCTGAGATTGACGCCGCATTGCCCACAACAACTGTGAGTGCTGACGTCAAGAAAACAGTCATGGATTTGCGGAAGCAGGGCGAGGACGAACACAAAGCCGGCAAACACGCCGAGTCCGTTGCAACGCTAGGGCAAGCCAAGACAATGCTTGGCTTAAACTAATAACACTCCAGCCGATGGTTTCCGAATTGCGGCGCGGGTTGCCCAACCCGCGCCGTTTTTTTACCCCGTTTCCGGCAACAAGGGACCAACATTACCCTCTAGCGTCTCTCCCCGGGTGGTTCTGGCAGAGTGGGAATGGCTGAACCACTCCATACAACAAGAAAGTGGAGGGTGTTTATGTCGGGGAGAATTTTGCGAAAACTGGCAATTGCGTTGACTGGAGCGCTGATGGCGCTCGGGTCCCAACCGGCATTTGCGGCTGATCTGGGCGGCAAGGTTCCCTTGCCAGTGCCTGAACCAATTGAAATTTCACAACCTGATTGGGCCGGTGTTTATTTCGGTGGACATCTTGGTGGCTCTGTTGACGGGGACAATGATTTTGTCGGTGGTTTACAGCTGGGGCACAACTGGCAAAACGGAAATCTGCTGTTTGGCGGGGAAGGCGATATCAGCTTCGGCGATGATACAGTTGGCACCATTCGCGCGCGTCTTGGTTATGCTGGACCTGCCTGGGCGCTATATGGCACGGCTGGTGTAGCCATCACCGATAATGATGAAGGCGTCGTTGCAGGCGGTGGTCTGGAATACAAAATAGACGAGCGCACCAGCATCGGCGTTGAAGCGCTGCATTATTCGCTCGACGATGATTTTACCGTGATACGCAGCCGGCTTACCTGGCATTTAGGCGGACAGCATTTTTGAGTGAACCGGTTCCAGAGATCTGAAACTCCTTCACGGGGGGGATGATCCGAACGGGCAAAGCGCGGGAGCGATCCTCCCGCGCTTTTTTTGTATTTGAACATCTTCTGCCATCGGATCAACCATGATAGGCAAGCCCGTGGCAGGCAGGGATAAGTGTCATGATCGGCACTAGGGACCCCCCGCCCTGTTTCTACGGGACCCACATGTTCAATTTCAACTTGCATACACTCAAAGGCGATATTTTCGGCGGCCTCACGGCAGCAGTCGTCGCACTGCCCCTGGCCCTTGCATTCGGCGTAGCTTCCGGCATCGGTCCTATCGCAGGTCTCTATGGCGCCATCGCGGTTGGTTTTTTCGCAGCTGTATTTGGCGGCACTCCTGCTCAGGTATCTGGTCCAACCGGCCCCATGACCGTGGTCATGGGTGTCATCGTTGCGCAGCACGCAGGAAATATATCCGAAGCATTTGCAATCGTTTTCCTGGGCGGAATGCTCCAGATCGTGTTTGGCGCTCTCAAGCTTGGCCGCTATGTGTCCTACACGCCCTATAGCGTTGTTTCAGGTTTCATGTCCGGTATCGGGGTCATCATTATCCTGATCCAGACTCTCCCACTTTTCGGGCTCCCAACCTCTGCGGGCGGACCGCTCGGCGCGATCAGAACCTGGCCGGAAATTGGCAACGCGCTGAATATTGAGGCTCTGTCAATCGGCGCCCTGGTCCTGGGCATTATGATCTTCTGGCCAGCGCGCCTGCGGGCCTTCCTGCCTCCCCCACTCGCAGCCTTGATCGCTGGCACTCTTGCCGGGCTTTTCATCTTTTCAGGTGCACCGGTGATAGGCGATGTGCCAACCGGATTTCCGGCACTCACCATGCCAACATTTCCGTTCGACCGCCTGCCAGACCTTGTTGCGGGAGCAACCACACTGGCGCTTTTGGGGTCCATCGACAGCCTGCTCACGTCTCTTGTCGCCGACTCGATCACCAGGACCCGCCACAATTCAAACCGTGAGCTAGTTGGCCAGGGGATCGGCAATATGGTCGCGGCCCTGATTGGCGGCCTGCCGGGTGCAGGCGCCACGATGCGCACCGTGGTCAATGTGCGCGCCGGGGGCCGCACGCCCATTTCAGGTGCACTCCATGCTCTTGTGCTGCTGGCGCTGGTCCTGGGGCTCGGACCCCTTGCGGAAAAAATACCCCATGCGGTCCTGGCCGGGATTTTATTGAAAGTCGGCTGGGACATCATCGACTGGGGCTATCTGCGCCGCATCATGCGTGCCCCGCGCGACAAGGTCATCGTCATGTTCATCACCATGGGACTAACCGTGTTTGTCGACCTGATAACGGCCGTTGCCGTGGGCCTCATCCTGGCAGGTTTTATCACGGCACGATGGCAGGAGGCCGAGCAGCTGGAGGGCGTTACAAAACTGGCGCTGCCCGATGGCGACAGCCCACTCACCCAGGCTGAACGCAGAGAACTGAAAAAGGCCGATGGAGGTGTCTCCATCGTCTTTTTGCGCGGCTCATTCTCTTATGCCTCGGCGCGGGAACTGGCAGCACGCATTGGCGGTGAATCGCCCGGACACAAAGCCATTGTCTATGATTTCACCGAGGCCGCCCACATGGATACAAGCGCGGCACTGGCCATAGAGGAATTGATCGAGCAAGCCCGTGAAGAGCATGAAACCTGTTTCATTGCAGGACTCAGCGGTCGGGCCCTGACAACCCTGAAGGGGTTGGGGGTTCTTGACGGTTTTGCGCAAGACCATCAATTCGCAAAACGCGCCGATGCAATCAAGGCAGCCGTGAAGATCGCCCGGGCCAAATAAAAACGCCCGGCGCTGGGACCAGGCGTTTCTTGTTCCATGACAAACCCAATGCCTAGTTCTTGTCCTTGTCGACGAGCGCGCCTTCTCCAATCCACGGCATCATGGCACGCAGCTTGGCACCGACCTCTTCCATTTCATGGGCATCGCAGGCCGCCCGCATCGCCTTGAACGACGTCTGGTTGACCTTGTTTTCCAGCATCCAGTCCCGAGTGAAGCGGCCTTGCTGAATATCATCCAGAACCTTCTTCATGGCCTTGCGGCTGGACTGGTTCACGACGCGAGGGCCGGATACATATTCTCCATACTCGGCCGTGTTGGAGACCGAATAATTCATATTGGCGATGCCACCCTCATAGATCAGATCGACGATGAGCTTCACTTCGTGGACGCACTCGAAATAGGCCATCTCGGGTGCGTAACCAGCTTCCACCAGCGTCTCGAACCCGTTGCGCATAAGCTCAACCAATCCACCACACAAAACGGCCTGCTCACCAAACAGGTCCGTCTCGCATTCCTCGCGGAAGGTGGTCTCGATGATGCCGGCACGGCCCCCGCCGACGCCCGCTGCGTAGGAAAGTGTGAGATCATGAGCATTGCCGGAGGCGTCCTGGGAAATTGCCAGCAAACAGGGTACTCCAGCACCGCGTGCATATTCAGAGCGCACGGTATGACCGGGCCCCTTGGGTGCGACCATGCACACATCCATATCCTTGCGCGGTTCGATCAGGTTGAAGTGGACATTCAGGCCATGCGCGAACAGTAACGCCGAGCCCTCGCTCATATTGTCCTTGAGGTCATTCACATAAATATCGCCTTGCAACTCATCGGGTGTCAGCATCATGACCATATCTGCCCATTTGGCCGCATCGGCGACAGTCATCACCTTGAAGCCCTCGCCTTCGGCTTTCTTGACCGAGCCTGAGTCAGACCGAAGCGCCACGGCCACATCCTTGACGCCTGAATCGCGCAAGTTCAGCGCATGGGCATGGCCCTGGGAGCCATAACCGACAATGGCGACTTTCTTTGATTTGATGAGATTGAGATCGGCGTCGCGATCATAATAAACGCGCATAATACATGCCCCTTGGTGGATAAATTGAATGAGTGGATGTTTCTGAAGCCGTTTTTGACGCTCCTAGTGGCGCTTGGCAAGGGTGTTGAAGAAAAAGTCGTGTTTCCGGAACGCAGATGACCAGTGCTGTATGCTCGCCTATAATGTATGGAAAGACCCTCCGGACACAGGGAACGGGGAAAAATTCACATGAAAAATATCGATTTCTGGTTCATTACCATGGCCATAATCTATGCCGTTCTGGGCATGGCTTTAGGGCTGATAATGGGGATCATTCAGGATATTTCCCACACGCCGGTACACGCACACATAAATCTCGTCGGATGGGCCAGCATGGCGCTGTTCGGCCTGATCTACCGGGCGTATCCCGATCTGGCAGCATCTCCCCTTGCCCGTTTGCACTTCATCGCAATGACGATCGGGACGCCCATAATGCTGGCGGGTATTCCGCTTTCACATGCCGGCGTGACAAATGTGCCCGTAGTTGCAGGTTCAATTGCCGTCTTCACCGCAACGATTGTATTCCTCGTGAATTTTGTCAAAAACTCAGGCAAGGCTGCCTGACGGAACGCGTCCCCGCCTACATTGCTTCCTTGCCGCGGCCAATGGCGGCGACACCCGTGCGCGCCACCTCTACCAGACCAAGCGGCTGCATGAGCATGATGAACTGCTCGATTTTGTTCAGCCGTCCAGTGATCTCGAACACAAAATGTTCGGTCGAAGCATCTATCACCTGCGCCCGGAAGGCTTCCGCCAGCCGCAAGGCTTCAACGCGGGCCTCACCCTTGCCGGCGACCTTGATAAGCGCCAGTTCACGCTCCATCGGGTTGCCGACAACCGTGAGGTCGATAACCGTATGCACCGGCACCAGGCGCTCCAACTGATGTTTGATCTGCTCGATCACCATCGGCGTGCCTCTCGTCACCATGGTGATGCGCGAAAGATGCGCCTCGTGTTCGGTCTCCGACACAGTCAGTGAATCGATATTGTAGCCCCGGCCGGAAAACAGCCCGATGACCCGCGCCAGAACTCCCGGCTCATTATCCACCAACACTGACAGGGTGTGAGATTCAATGGATTCGGAGACAGTCTGGCTTTGATAGTGGCTTTGCGCCGGAGACGTGTTCATGACTTTGGCCGTTTCGTTACTTTACTGATTTTATTGAAACTTTACGCAGAACTGGATCACACCAGAACCTTGCCCTTTTCCGAAATGGCTTCCTTGATATCACCCTCTTCGTCGGCGTCACCCAGCAACATTTCGTTGTGAGCTTCCCCTGACGGGATCATCGGGAAGCAATTGGCCATCTTCTCGACACGGCAATCGAACAGCACCGGCTTGTCGACCTTGACCATTTCCTTGATGGCATCATCAAGTTCAGAAGGTTTTTCAGCGCGAATGCCAACGCATTTCATGGCCTCGGCCAGTTTCACGAAATCTGGCAGCGCCTCTGAATAGGTGTGCGCATAGCGCCCGTCATGCAGCAGCTCCTGCCACTGGCGCACCATGCCCATATATTCATTGTTCAAAATGAAAATCTTGATCGGCAGATCATACTGCACAGCCGTCGACATTTCCTGCATGGTCATCTGCACAGATGCCTCACCGGCAATATCGATGACGAGCGCGCCTGGATGCGCCATCTGCACGCCAACGGCGGCCGGTAGTCCATAGCCCATGGTGCCCAGACCGCCCGATGTCATCCAGTGGTTCGGATCATCGAAATGAAAATGCTGGGCCGCCCACATCTGGTGCTGCCCCACCTCGGTAGTGATGTAGGGATTTTTGCCCTTGGTCAGCTCATAGAGCCGCTCAATGGCATATTGCGGCATGATCGTGTCTTTGTTCTTTTTATAGCTCAGGCTCTTCCGTCCGCGCCATTCTTCGATCTGCTTCCACCACGCCTTGTGGGCAGCCTTGTCGAGCTCGGGCGCACGCGCCTTCCACACACGGATCATTTCTTCCAGAACATGTCCAACATCGCCAATGACCGGCAAGTCCACACGCACATTCTTGTTGATCGACGAGGGGTCGATATCAATATGGATCTTTGTTGATCCTGGCGAAAAGGCATCAAGCCTGCCTGTGATGCGGTCATCGAAACGTGCACCTATGCAAACCATCACGTCGCAATCATGCATGGCCCAGTTGGCTTCAAAAGTGCCATGCATACCGAGCATGCCAAGCCATTGCTTGTCGGATGCCGGAAATGCTCCCAAACCCATGAGCGTCGATGTAACGGGAAAATTGGTCAGCCGTGCAAGCTCGCGCAAAAGATTGCTCGCACCTGGTCCTGAGTTGATGACACCACCACCGGTATAGAGGATCGGTTTCTTGGCGCCTTCCATCAATTCAACCGCGGTGCGGATGGCGTCCTGATTGCCTGCAACCTGTGGCCGGTAAGTCTTGTGGCGAACATTTGACGGGCTGACATATTCACCCGAGGCAAATTGAACGTCTTTCGGAATATCGACGACGACGGGCCCTGGACGACCTGCCATGGCAACATAAAAAGCTTCGTGAAGAATGCGGGCCAGATCGTTCACGTCCTGCACTAGATAATTGTGCTTGGTGCAGGGGCGCGTGATGCCAACCGTGTCGCATTCCTGGAACGCATCATTGCCAATCAGATGCGTTGGAACCTGGCCGGTAAGGCAGACAATCGGAATGGAATCCATCAGGGCATCGGTCAGCCCCGTGACAGCATTGGTCGCGCCGGGCCCCGAGGTGACCAGCACAACACCTGGCTTGCCGGTCGAGCGCGCATAGCCTTCAGCGGCATGCACAGCACCCTGCTCATGGCGCACCAGAATATGCTGGACTTGGTCCTGCTGGAAAATTTCGTCATAGATCGGCAGGACTGCGCCACCAGGATAGCCGAACATATGCGCGACTCCCTGATCGGCAAGTGCCTTGAGAACCATCTGCGCACCGGTCATTGTGCGTGCCATTTTCCCCTCGCTCCATTCATCTCGCCGCGGTCTTATGACCAGCCCGGCTCTAAAACTCTCTCATACCACCAAAAAAGGGTCGGTGCACACGCACAACAGCAGCCGGTATCATGCCGGACCGGCGGCGCACCGTATCCCCGTGCGGGTTAACGGTCAACACTCAAACATCAATAAATGAAACAATATTTGCTAACATACTTTCTGAATCTTTCTTAAACAAGCAATTCCACGCAATCATATTACTTTTAGACCATGTCAGCTGGCGTTTTGCATAACGCCTCGTTTCGGTCTTGGCGCGTTGAATTGCTTCTTCGGGCTCAATATCTCCATTAAGCAAGGCGATCAGAGGTTTGACCCCGAGCGCTCGCATAACCGGCAAGTCGACGTCGAGTTTCTGCCCGGCGAGTAATTTTACCTCCTCCAGCGCGCCCTGCTCAAGCATGGTATCGAAACGGGCATCAATGCGCTCATAAAGCATCTCGCGCGGCGGCTCGACGAATATTCGCGTCACTTGCTTCTCTCCCAAAAGCGGGTCACCAGGTTCATTCTGCCATTCGGCCAGGGACCGCCCGGTCGCGTCGAACACTTCCAGCGCGCGGATCATGCGCTGCGGGTCCGAGGGGCGCAACCGGCCGGCCATTTCCGGATCGCGTCCGCGCAGGAGACGGTGCAAGTCCTGCCCATCCGTCTCGCGCGCCATTTCGCGCCAATATTTACGTATGTCGTCGGGTATATCGGGAACCGGAGAAAGCCCTTCCAGCAGCGCCTTGAAATACAGCCCCGTGCCGCCGGTAATGATGGGCATAAGTCCCTGACCTTCTACATCGGCAATGACAGCTTTCACATCCTCAAGCCACTGGCCCACAGAATAGGCCCGCGCGGCTGGCACAAACCCATACAAGGCATGGGGCACGCGGTCTGCGTCCTGTTCGCCCGGACGGGCACTCAAAACCTTCAAATCAGAATAAACCTGCATGGAATCGGCATTGATGATGACACCGCCCAGATGTTCGCCAAGCGCCAGAGCCACGGCCGACTTGCCGCTCGCGGTCGGCCCTGCAATAAGAATGGCGCGAGGTTTGGACATAGGCTCAGTGCTTAAGGTTCTGACGACTTATTGTCATTCGTTTTTACGTGTTTCCTGCTGGAGGACAAGATGGCGCAACTTGCACGCCGCGCGTGGGTTCCCGAAACCTGCGAAAATTTCATTCAGGACCTTGCGCAATCCTGTGCGGAACTGAGCCTTCAGGATATTGAGGATGAAATTTCGCGTCTCATCGAGGAAAATATCACCATCCATGAGCGCGACTGCGTGAATCTCAATCCTGCCACCAACGTTATGAACCCAAAGGCTGAGGCTGTGCTTTCAAAGGGCCTCGGCGCACGGCCCTCTCTCGGTTATCCAGGCGACAAATATGAAATGGGACTGGAAGCGATCGAGCGTATTGAAGTGATCGCGGCGGAACTGGCAGCAGAAGTGTTCGGAGCACGGTTTGCCGAAATCCGTGTTGGCTCCGGTGCCCTGGCCAATCTCTATACCTTTATGGCGACGACGAAACCTGGCGACCCGATCATTGCCCAGTCAGCAGATATCGGGGGTCACATCACCCACCACAAGGAAGGCGCGGCCGGTCTGTATGGCCTTGAGATTCATAACGGACCGGTGGATGCCAACAACTACACGGTTGACCTCGACGCTCTTCGCACGCTTGCCAGGCAAGTCCGTCCGAAACTCATCACAATCGCTGGAAGCCTCAATCTAAACCCGCACCCGGTACGCAAGGTGCGCGAGATTGCAGACGAAGTTGGCGCCTGGCTGCTGTTCGATGCCGCGCATCTGTGCGGAATGATTGCCGGCCATCAATGGCAGCAACCTCTGGAAGAAGGTGCGCATCTGATGACCATGAGCACCTATAAAAGCCTCGGGGGTCCCGCGGGCGGTCTCATCCTCACCAATGAAGCAGAACTTGCCGAGCGTATCGACGCTATTGCTTACCCGGGGCTCACGGCGAATTTCGATGTGGCAAAATCAGCCGCTCTCGCCATCACAATGCTGGACTGGAAAGAGCATGGGGACGCATATGCCAAAGAAATGGGACGCTGTGCCAAAACTCTCAGCTCAGCGCTGGCGGATGAAGGCGCGCCCGTATTCGCTGCAGACAAGGGGTTCACGCAATCTCATCAATTCGCCCTTGAGGCCGCCCCTCATGGTGGTGGACAGGCGCTGGCAAAGATCCTGCGCAAGGCCAATATTCTCTCCTGTGGCATCGGACTGCCCTTGCCCGACGTTGATGGAGATGTGAACGGATTGCGGATCGGAACGCCTGAAATTGTGCGCTGGGGGATGACAGCTCACGACATGCCGGAACTCGCACAACTGATGACACGCATCATCGTACACAATGACCCCCCTGAATCAGTTGCGGGCGATGTCATGGCCTTTCGCAAACGCTTCGACACCCTAAAGTTCATCCGTTGAAAACCAAGGTTTTTCCGTGACCCACGTTCTGACAATGATTGCCGGCGCTGCTGCCCAGCCCCTCGGTAAGGCCTGCATCAAGAAAGTCTGCGCCGTGCTGCCCGCATCCGGTGAAATCACTTGGCTGTCCGAGGGTGAGGCTTGCGACATTCCATTCAGGCCTGAAGAGGGAGCAACGAACGCACAGATCACTGAGCGTGTTCGAGGAACGCTGGAGAACGCGCCGGTTGATATTGTCAGCCAAGGCACTGAGAATCGACGCAAGCACCTGCTCGTGGCGGACATGGATTCAACTTTGATCGGTCAGGAATGTATCGATGAAATCGCGGACTATGTTGGCCTCAAGCCAAAGATATCCGAGATCACCGAACGCGCTATGCGCGGCGAGCTTGAGTTTGAACCGGCATTGCGTGAGCGGGTTGCCCTGCTCAGGGGGGTTGAAGAGAAAGCGCTCCAGGACATTTTTGACAAGCGGATAACTCTGAACCCGGGCGCCCGCACCCTCGCGTGCACCATGGGTGCGAACGGCGCCCGCTCGGTGATTGTTTCAGGCGGCTTTACCTTCTTCACTGCCCGCGTCGCAGAGGCTGCCGGTTTTGACGCCCATCATTCCAATCTTCTAGAGATTTCAGACGGCAAACTTACGGGCAGGGTTATCGAACCCATCCTCGGTCAGCAGGCAAAGCTCGATTCGTTGCGCCAATATCGAGAGACACTCAAGCTTGATAACGCCGAGACTCTTGCCGCGGGCGATGGCGCCAATGATCTGGCAATGCTTATGGAAGCCGGCCTGGGCGTGGCCTACCACGCAAAGCCTGTTGTCGCGGCCAGGGCCGATGCCCGCATAGATAATTGCGGCCTGACCGCCCTGCTATTCGCTCAGGGCTATGCACGCGAAGACTTTGTGAATGACTAAAACTCAGCTCTTCCTACTGCTTGCCATTGACCGCCAATGCAACAAAGCGAATTCCGCCATTCGCATCCGCTATCAGAAGCAATACGGATTTACGGCCTGACTTTCTGGCAGCCTTGATCTGGGTTTCGACCTGTTCGGGTGATGTGATCTTTGACCTCTTCACCTCGACAATTACGTTTCCAGCCGCAATTTGTTTCCCGGCCGCGTCGCTGTCCGGATCAACCTCGGTGATAACCACGCCGTTTACGTCTTTCCCGATCTTGTGTTTGGTTCTCAGTTCGTCACTCATCGGCATAAGGGTAAGACCGAGCACAGATGTTTTTTTCGGCTCATCCTTTTTTTCTTTTTTGGTGACTTTAACTTGCTGCGATTTTGGCAACAGGCCGATGGTTACCTTGACCGTTTTCTTCTTGTCGTTACGCAGAATAACAACTTCGGAAGACTTGCCGATCGTCGTGCGGGCAACCAGCCGTGGAAGGCTGCGCATGTTTTCGACCGCCGATCCATCGAATGACATTATTACATCGCCAACTTCGATACCGGCCTTCGCCGCGGGACTTTTCGGGGTAACACTTGCGACCAGTGCGCCCATTGGCTTGTCCATGCCGAGACTGTCGGCGATACCATCGGTTACGGACTGAATGCGTACACCAAGCCAGCCACGCCGCGTCTCACCATATGATTTGAGTTGATCGATGATGTGGGTTGCCGTGTTTGACGGCACGGCAAAACCGATGCCAATGGAGCCGCCGGTTGGTGAAATGATCGCGGTGTTCACGCCGATCACCTTGCCATCCATGGAGAAGAGAGGCCCACCCGAATTGCCCCGGTTGATCGCGGCGTCGGTCTGGATGAACTCATCATAGGGGCCCGAATTGATATCCCGTTTTTTTGCCGAAATGATGCCGAGCGTAACTGTGCCGCCAAGGCCGAAGGGATTGCCGATCGCCATGACCCAGTCACCAACCCGCATCTTGACGGAATTTCCAAACTCAAGCGCTGTCAGGGGCTTCCCCGGCTCCGGAGTGACCCTCAGAAGGGCGATGTCGGTCTTGGGATCGGTCCCCACAACCTTTTCAACTTTCAGCTTGGTGTCGTCGGTGAATGTGACGAAAATCTCGTCCGCCCCATCAATCACATGATTATTTGTGACGATGAGACCGCTTGAATCGATGACGAAACCCGAACCAAGAGAATTCACCCGGCGCGGCCGGTCGGGACGTTGCTGACGATTGAAGAAATCCTCGAAAAAATCTTCAAACGGAGAGCCCTTGGGAACTTTTGGCAGCGGAATTCCCTTGCTGCCCTTGAGCGTCTGCGTCGTCGAGATATTGACCACCGCGCCCTGCAGCTTTTCTGCCAGGTCGGCGACAGATTGAGGCCCACGCACTTGCGACACGGCACCAGGAGCCATGGCGGTTATCAGCACAAGAACACAGACGAGCGCAAATCCCGCCATCCAGTTGAGCCCTCGCGAAGTGCCAAACATGGAAGCGACAGGTATCTTGGTGTTAGGACCCTTGTAGCTAGAATTCATCACTCAACTCTCCAAGCATCTGTTAACGCGCCGCTCGCTTACCCGCGGACATATATGATTCTGTTTCACCAGGAATAATAGAGCAAACTTTCCGTGCCGAGTGCATCAATTCACATCGGGCACGAATGTTTGAACACTTGTATTCACCTAACCCCGGACCAGCCAGACAATAAGAACACCCAGCGCGACGGCGCCAGCGCCCGTCATGCGCAAGCTCGATTCCGGCATCTGAGATGCAAGGTCAAGCATGCGCTGTCCAAATTCCGGCGCCAATGCCCAAAGCAGGCCCTCAATAACCAGAACAAGCCCGATGGCGACAGCCAGATCACTCATTACTGGCCGGTTTTTTTGTCTTTCTGGCGACCGAACGGATCCTTGAGATAACGGAAGAATTCACTATCGGGCGTCAGGACCAGCGTCGTGTCATTCCCTTTCAGGCTTTTGGGATAGGCCTTCATGGACCGGTAAAACGTAAAGAACTCGGGATCACGCGAGTAGGCATCAGCAAACAGCTTGTTGCGCGCTGCTTCTCCCTGGCCGCGGATGATTTCCGATTCCCGCTTAGCCTTGGAAACCATTTCAACGGCCTCACGTTCAGCTTCGGCGCGAATCCGCCGGCGCGCGGCGTCACCGACGGCGCGCAGCTGGGCGGCCTCGGCAAATCGCTCCGCGTTCATGCGGTCATAGGTGTCCTTGAGAACATCCGGCATGAGATCGGTACGGCGAATACGCACATCGACAATATCGACCCCGAGAGACAGGGCTTCACCGCGAACCTGGTCACGAATTTCCGTCATCATGGCGGCCCGGTCCTTTGACAAGGCAGAGTCGAAACTGCGCTTGCCATATGTTTGCCGCAGAGCGGCATCGAGACGGGTCTCCAGACGATCGCGCACCTGGTTCAGGCTGGCCTGCGCCGTCTCCCTGAACTTTTGCGGATCAATGATCTTGAGCATGATGATGGCATCGACATTGTAACGCCGCCCATCAATGACTTGAACGCTCTTGTCCAGGCTTTCAAAGAACAGAAGCCTGTCTTCGACATAGACGAGTTCCTCGACAATAGGCGTTTTGAAATAAAGTCCGGGCTTGTCAACGGTTCGCTGGATCTGACCCAGCCTGATCACCAGCGCCTTTTCGCGCTCGGAGACGATGAAAACCGACGAATAAGCGACGAATACGCCAATCGCCAGAATGACCAGAAGAAGGGCTTTAATTCCGCTGCGCATTACTGTGCTCCTGGCTTGATTATGGGGTTGGCACGGCTTTGTTTCCTGATTTCGGGCAAGGGTAGATAGGGCACAACGCCGGTTCCCGATCCCCCTTGATTGGGTTCGATAATCACCTTGTTGGTGTTCGAGTAAACATCTTCAAGGGTTTCCAGGAACAGTCGCTGACGGGTCACGTCCTTGGCCTTGACGTACTCGTCATAGACGGAAATAAAACGTTGCGCCTCACCATCTGCCTCATTGACCACCCGTGCCTTGTAGGCCTTGGAGTCTTCGACGATTTTCGATGATTCTCCGCGCGCTTCACCCAGCAGCTTGTTGCGATATGATTCCGCTTCACGAATAAACTTGTTCTGGTTCTGCTCGGCGCGCTGCACTTCCTCGAACGCATCGATCACAGTGGGAGGCGGGTCAGCTTTCTCAAGCTTCACGCCGGTGATGCGGATTCCTGAATTATAAGAATCCAGCGTGCTCTGAATTTGCGCCAGCACCAGATTCTGCGCTACGAGACGCCCTTGCGTACGAATTTGGTCACCTGCAGTGCGACCAACAACCTCGCGCATGGCACTTTCAGCCACAACACTCACAAGCCTTTCAGGCTCGCGCACATTGAACAGATATTTCTGCGCGTTGGAAATCTTCCAAAGCACTGTGAACTTGATATCGACGATGTTCTGGTCACCGGCCAGCATCAGGCCTTGCGGAGAACCGCCGCGTGTGGACAGGCCGAAATTAAGCTGGTTTTCTTCCTGAACTTTTGGCGTTTCGACTGTCTCGATGGGCCAGATAATGAAATGCAGCCCTGGCGGGGTGGACCGTGCAAACTTGCCGAAACGCAGAACAACACCTTCTTCAGAAGGGCCGACCGTATAGAAGCTGTTCATCAGCCAGATGCCAACCAGCCCGAGAAACACGAACACCCACATGAATTTGCCCGAACCGCCGCCGGGTATGGCCTGCTTCAGCCGGTCCTGGCCCCTGCGAAGCATATCTTCCAAGTCAGGCGAGGGTCCGCCGCCACCGCCGCCACTGCCGGGTCCCTGACCCCAGGGGCCTCCGCCACCACCGCCGCTTTGATTGCTCCAAGGCATATCGCTGTATCCTGTCTATCTTTGCTGATTTTCGATTGAATACTCGTGCTGCTTCCTGCTGCACATTACCGGCTTTGTGTATCAGGCCTCAAGTGCCGTACATCCAACACGTGCCGATAAATCTGTGTGGGTTATAGGACACTCACCATTTCCTGACAATGCAATGCAGGAGTGTTCCTGAAACCACTTATTCCAACACTCTGCTCGGCTGGGGCCCGCGTCAACTGTACAATCGGTAATGTGGCATCAAAATGTTATGACCGAGCGGATCGATTTTCCCGCATGCATCAGGTCAAACGCCTCGTTGATCTCATCCAGCGGCATCACATGGGTGATGAGATCATCGATGTTGATCTTGCCGTCCATGTACCAGTCGACAATCTTCGGTACATCCGTGCGCCCCCTGGCGCCTCCAAACGCCGTGCCGCGCCAGTTGCGGCCTGTTACGAGCTGGAAGGGACGGGTTGATATCTCCGCGCCCGCGGGCGCCACGCCGATGATGATCGAGGTGCCCCAGCCCTTGTGGCAGCATTCAAGCGCCTGGCGCATCACTTCCACATTGCCAATACATTCAAACGAATAATCCGCCCCGCCCCTGGTGAGGTCCACAATATAGGGCACGAGGTCTCCCTCGACCTCGGACGGGTTGACGAAATGAGTCATGCCGAACTTTTCCGCGATCGCCTTGCGTCCCGGGTTGAGATCAACGCCGACGATCATGTCCGCGCCCGCGATCCGCGCACCCTGAATGACATTGAGACCAATACCGCCAAGACCGAAGACAACCACATTGTCGCCAGGCTTCACCTGGGCCGTATTCATGACTGCGCCCAGCCCCGTGGTAACGCCGCAGCCGATGTAGCAAATCTTCTCGAAGGGAGCATCTTCGCGCACTTTTGCGAGTGCTATCTCCGGCACGACCGTGTGATTGGCGAAGGTCGAGGTGCCCATATAGTGAAACAGCTTCTCACCGCCTGACGAGAATCGGCTTGTCCCATCAGGCATCACGCCCTGCCCCTGGGTTTCGCGGATCGCCTGGCAGAGATTTGTCTTACCCGACGTGCAATATTCGCAGGTTCGGCATTCGGGTGTGTAGAGCGGTATAACGTGATCGCCCTTTTTTAGGCTTGAGACGCCTTCGCCCACATCAACCACCACGCCTGCGCCTTCATGTCCGAGGATAGAAGGGAACAATCCTTCCGGGTCAGCGCCCGAGCGCGTAAACTCGTCTGTATGACAAACACCCGTTGCCTTGATCTCGACCAGAACCTCCCCTTTCCTGGGGCCTTCCAGATCGACATCAACTATCTCAAGAGGTTTGCCCGCCGCCGTTGCGACTGCCGCGCGTGTTTTCATGTTGCCTGCCTCCCAGTCGTTTTGATTGCTTGTTTGCACCAAGTTTGTCAGCGCTCGACGCCAAGGGCAAGCTAGCGAATACGCTCAAGCACGACGAAGCTGTAATCTGCCGCGTCCTTGGCGCCTGCGGCATGGCGTTCTCGCGAAATCTCACGCCATTGTGCCTTGTTAATCCGTGGGAAGAACGTATCGCCATCGGGGCTGTAATGAATCTCCGACAGATAAATGCGGTCGGCCACGGGCAGCGTTAACTCATAGATTTGCGCTCCGCCTATAACAGAGATTTCATCGGCGCCGCGCGCCCGCGCTTTTTCCCGCGCCAACACAAGCGCATCTTCAAGATTTGCTGCAATTAGGATACCTGGTGCCTGGAACGACGTGTTGCGGGTAACAACGATATTGTCACGGCCATCAAGGGGCTTGCCGATTGATTCAAATGTCTTGCGGCCCATGATGAGGGGCTTGTTCATAGTCACCTTGCGGAAAAACTTCAGATCGGATGACTGGTGCCAGGCGAGACCTCCCTGCCAGCCTATTACGTCATTCTCCGCCACCGCAACCACGAGCGCGATCCGGGCATCTTCTCCAGCCATCTAGACCGCCACCTTCGCCTTGATATGAGGATGCGGGTCATAGCCGGTGAGTTTGAAATCATCATAGACAAAATCGAAAATCGAGCTCACTTGTGCGTTTATTTCCATGCCGGGAAGCGCGCGCGGATCGCGCCTGAGTTGTTCATCCACCTGCTCAAGATGATTGAGATAGAGATGTGCATCGCCAAAGGTGTGGATGAACTCGCCCGGTTCCAACTCGCTCACCTGCGCCAACATCAGCGTCAACAAGGCGTAGGAGGCAATATTGAACGGCACCCCCAGGAATATATCGGCTGAGCGCTGGTAGAGCTGGCAGGAGAGCTTGCCCTGCCCCACCCAGAACTGAAACAGGCAATGACAAGGGCTGAGTGCCATCCGGTCCAGCTCCGCGGCATTCCAGGCCGAGACGATATGGCGGCGCGAGTCCGGATTGCTTCTCAAGTCCTTCACGAGCTGCGTGATCTGATCGACCTGTCCTCCCCCCGCTCCGGGCCAGGACCGCCACTGATGCCCGTAGACGGGCCCAAGATCCCCGTTCTTATCCGCCCACTCATCCCAGATGGAAACACCTTGGCTGTTCAGATAGGCGATGTTGGTGTCGCCTGCGAGCATCCAGAGAAGTTCATGAATAATGGACTTGAGGTGGAGCTTCTTGGTTGTGAGCAGGGGAAAGCCCGCGCCCAACTCAAACCGCATCTGGTAACCGAATACGGACAGCGTGCCGGTGCCGGTGCGGTCTTCCTTGCGTAGGCCATTTGCGCGGACATGCGCCATGAGATCGAGATATTGCTGCATGGGCACAAGAATAACGCGATTCTCCACTAAGGCGCGAGCCATGGCAGGCAGTCAGATTTGCGCGACCTGCCTTGATCGCCAAAAGATCAGCCGAAACCCCTAGACTGGCTCACCATCCGTGTCTTCAAGACAGCTGAGCTGGTGATGCAGCACCTTGAAGTCGAGCTTGGCATGTTTGGTGAACACGGCCACGGTGCTGTCAATATCTTCGTTCGTCTTCGCGATGAACGACTGACATTCTGTCTTTTTCATGAAGGTTTCAGGAAACTGGCCAACCATCATGGAGACGGGCTGGGTATTCGAGGTCATGAAGAGAACGAGAACTGCTTTCCACATCAGATTACTCCTTTGCTGTGGTCCGTTCTCCTCCCTATGTCCGCCTCTCTTGCATGGAGGCACAGGCCCCTCAAACTACTTTTCCTGGTGTTTGGACCGAGCCTGAATGTCAGTGTGACCGTTAACCCTTTATTGTCTGTAAACGCACATGAGATAATTGCGGGTTACAACCCAAGGTGGAAAATTTTAAAATAGAATCAATGACATGAATCTTGACCGGGCCGCCCGGCAGCGCATCGCAAAATAACCCTCCAGCACCGAATGTGCTATGATGGTCTCCTGTGTCAGAAGTGCATCAGGTATTGAACCATGTTCAACTCTTGCCGAAAAATTTTTTATGTTGCGGGCCTTGCCCTTGCTTTAGCTGGACAATACACGCCTGGGAACGCCCAAAACGTCAGGGGTCTGAACGAGAACAGCGTCAGCGGAGGCACTACGCAGCCTGCCCTGCCCCCGAGTGAAGGGGCATCGCAGTTCCTCATAGAACCGGAAGCCCAGATCAAGGGCGATACCATCAAGCAGAAAACATACCGCTCTGACCCGGCTGGCCAAAACCAGAATTGGAATCTGGATATTGGCCGGTTTCAGGGAGACTATAACGAAGACCCCAAGAGTGCGCTTGACGCTCCGGACAACGACACCTTCTCCGGTGTGCGCCTGAGACTGCCCTTCCGTGGCGGTACGGAACAATAAACAAGAATCTCTTCCTACGACTTGGATATAGTGAAAGAGGCCGTGTGGGCCTAGAATTCCGTTATAAACCCGCACCCCATTCACGCGAGAAATCAGCTCATGAGCAAACCCGTTATACTCGTCACACGTAAGCTTCCCAGCGCCGTTGAAGCCCGGCTCTCCGCAGATTATGAAGCACTGCTCAACCCGCAAGATGCGCTCTATGAACGCGACGAGTTGCTGAAACGCGCCGAAGGAGCAGATGCGATCATGCCCTGTCACACGGAGCATTTCGACGCGGACATCTTCGAGCGGCTACCAAAGTCGGTAAAAATAATCGCTAACTTTTCCGTCGGCTATGACCATGTGGACACGGACGCCGCCAAGAAAGCCGGCGTCGTCATCACCAATACGCCCGATGTGCTTTCTGATGCCACGGCAGAGATTGTTATGCTGTTGATCATTGGTGCTGCGCGGCGCGCAGGTGAAGGCGAGCACCTGGTGCGCACCGCCACCTGGAAAGACTGGAGCCCGGCCTTCATGGTCGGTACGCAGGTCACAGAAAAGACCCTTGGCATTGTTGGTCTCGGGCGTGTCGGCAAGGTCGTGGCCGAACGCGCACGCGGATTTGGCATGAAAATCCTCTACCACGATGCGTTCCGCCAGGAGGAGGAAGAGAAAAAGGGCGCGGTCTATTTCGAAACTATGGAAGACATGCTCCCTCACTGCCAATTCCTGTCGCTCAATGCGCCTAACCTCCCCTCCACGGTAGGCATGCTGAACGCGGCGCGCATTTCCCTGCTCCCGGAAGGAGCGATCGTGGTCAATGCGGCGCGTGGCACACTTGTCGATGACGAGGCATTGATCGCCGGGCTCAAGGCAGGGAAACCGGCCGCCGCCGGGCTCGATGTCTATAACAATGAACCCGGCATTGACCCGCGCTATAAAGAGCTTCCCAACACTTTCTTGCTGCCTCATATCGGTTCTGCAACGGCGGAGACCCGCGACGCCATGGGCTTTCGCGCGCTCGACAACCTCGATGCCTTCTTTTCAGGTAAGGAACCTGGAGACCGGGTGGCCTGACGGGGCACAGCAAGGACGGTTCCCGCACCCATGCCCAAAGCGCAGACCTGCCCTGCGCTCTTGACCGGTGCCGCCATCGGGTGAATTGCTATATCCGCGCAGAGTGCTTCACCGACGACGTGTGACTGAACAGGTTATCCATGACCGGCCTTAGCCAACTCTTCCCTTTGCTGACTGCTGCCGGCATCCTGCTTGCGGGTAACGGCATCCAGGGCACGCTGATTACGCTTCGCGCCCATGCGGAAGGGTTTCAACCGGCCCTTATCGGGCTCATCGGCACGGCTTACTTTGCCGGCTTTGCCCTGTCCTGCTTCGCCACGCCGCATATGATCCGGCATGTCGGCCATATCCGTGTATTTGCCGCGTTGGCGGCCATCGCGTCCGCGGCCACCCTGTCGCTTGTCCTGATCGTCGATCCCTATATGTGGATAGTGATGCGGTTTGCCACGGGCTTCTGCTTTTCGGGGCTTTTCACGGTCATGGAAAGCTGGCTGGCGGCAAGTTCGAAAAACACTGACCGGGCGAGAATTCTAAGCGTCTATCGGCTGATCGATATGGGTGCCAACGCCGGTGCGCAATTTCTGCTTCCTGCTTTTGGCGTTCTTGGGTTCGAACTGTTCGCCATCATTGCGATGTTCTTTGCAGTATCTCTTGTACCGATTTCGCTTGCCGACCGTTCCAACCCAAAACCGCCGGAAGCTTTCAGTTTCGATTTGCGCAAAGTCTGGATCATTTCACCACTGGCTTGCGCCGGTTGCCTGACACTGGGCATGACCAATTCCGCCTTCCGCCTGATCGGTCCACTCTATGCAGATGCCATGGGTATGGATGCTGCCGGTGTCGCTTTATTCATGAGCGCGGGCATCGTCGGCGGGGCGGCACTTCAGTTCCCACTCGGATATCTATCCGATATGCTGGACCGGCGCTGGATGATTATCATGGCGACACTTGGCGCCATGTTGGCTGGTTTGCTGCTCTCCACGGCTGAACCGGGCAATCAGATCCTGATCTATGCGGGTTCATTCCTGTTCGGCGCATTCGCACTGCCGCTTTACTCTCTCTCGATCGCCCACGGCAATGACCAGGCTGAACCCGGCCAGTATTTACTCGTCGCTGCGGGTCTGATTTTCTTCTTCGCCATGGGCGCGACCGTAGGACCACTCCTCGCTTCACTCGTTATCGACAAGTTTGGTGCACCTGCCTTCTTTGCCTATACAAGCTCGGTGCATGGCATACTTATTGTAGTTACATTCTTACGCATGGCCATTCGTCCGGAAGTGGTAGACAAGGGGAAGTCAAGCTTCGCTTTCCTGCTGAATACCTCACCTGTGTTCGTCCGCATGGCAACCCGTAAGAATGGCAAGAAAAGCGAAAAACCTTCAAAAACGTCGACCTGACAGACATCAACCACCTCTCAACCTTTTTTTTGCCCTCTTAGTGGCATATATAGAACCTGCCGGTCTCGACCGGATATGGCGATAAATGGCCGTTGTAATAAACCATTCGGACCCGGGGGCGGTACCCGGCGCCTCCACCATATGCCGCTCAGGTTGTTAGAGCGATTTTCAAAGCGGCATCTGATGGGGGCGAAATAGGATCGACGAGGGTGTAAAGAGCGTGTTTTTGCCCGGCATGGTACCACCGTTATCGGACCATCAAGTAGTTGCAAATGACAACTATGCTGAGGCACGTCTCGCTGCGTAGCGGCGCGACAGTCTCGAAATTAAGACCTGACCTTTCGCAAGGTTAGGCGCGGTTCGGAGGGCACCGGGCAACAGAAGCCCTCCACTTGATTTCATGCGGGGATTTATCCTTACCGTATGCCAACTGGATAAATTGAGTTAAAAGAGGGCAATGGCTGAGGATCAGATCAGATATGACGTGATGACGCAGGACGCCCTGCGCGGCGTCGTGCGTTCCGTGCTTGAGCAGATTGCCAAGACCGGACTACCCGGCGAGCATCACCTCTACATCGCTTTTGACACCCATGGCCCAGGGGTATCGGTGTCGAACCGCCTGATGGAGCAGTATCCGGACGAAATGACTATCGTCCTGCAGCATCAGTTCTGGGACCTTGAAATTTCCGAAGAGCGGTTCGAGGTCAAACTGTCCTTCAACAATGTTCCTGAACGGCTGGTGATCCCTTACACCGAGATAAAGGCGTTCTATGATCCAAGCGTTCAGTTCGGCCTGCAATTCGGTGATCACGGTGCCGCCAACGATGCGGACCAGACAGGCGGAAGCCTGCCGGGCCTGATCGACGACGCCGACGCCGCAACCGGATTGCCGGCTGTCGCCGATGCGACCGGCGGCAAGTCAGATGACGGCCGGGCGTCGGGTGCGCGCAGTTCCGACAGTGAAGCACCGGAAGGTCCGGCTGCTGAAGTGGTCGAGCTAGACGCGTTTCGTAAAAAATAACCTGGCATTTATCCCTGTATGAGCTGAACGACGTGCTTCAAACGCCACGCTCCTTGCGCTACACAAGCGGCCAATGACACAGGCTGGCGATAAGGACGGGGATATGACCAAGACGCGGACAGAAACGGACTCCTTCGGCCCACTTGAAGTCCCTGAGGACAAATATTGGGGCGCACAAACACAGCGGTCTCTCAGCAACTTCAAGATCGGCGTTGAGACCATGCCACCGCCACTGGTGCGCGCGCTCGGGATTGTGAAGCACTGCGCCGCGCGCTCAAACATCGCCTTTGACAATATCGAAACGAAACTTGGCGAAGCGATCGCGGCCGCCGCTCTGGAAGTCACGGAGGGAAAACTCGACGATAATTTCCCGCTCGTTGTCTGGCAAACCGGGTCCGGCACCCAGTCAAACATGAATGCCAACGAGGTGATAGCAAACCGGGCGATTGAACTGCTGGGTGGCACGATCGGATCGAAAGACCCCATCCACCCGAACGATCATGTGAACCGGTCCCAGTCCTCCAATGATACATTTCCAACGGCCATGCATATCGCCTCCGGTGAACAGGCTGTTCATGCTCTTGTTCCGGCATTGCAAAAACTGCGCAATGCGCTGAACGACAAGGCGCAGGAATGGGTTGATATCATCAAGATTGGCCGCACCCACACCCAGGATGCAACGCCGGTCACTTTGGGTCAGGAATTTTCCGGCTACACCGCCATGGTCGACAACGGCATCCGCCGTGTCGAACAGGCCCTGCCCGCCATCTACGAGCTGGCGCAAGGAGGCACCGCGGTCGGCACTGGCCTTAACACCAAGACGGGATTTGCGGAAAAATTCGCCGAGGAGGTCGCCAATTTCACCAAGCTGCCATTCGTGACTGCCCCCAACAAATTCGAAGCGTTGGGCACCCATGATGCCATGGTTGAACTTTCAGGTGCGCTGAACACCGTATCGGTCAGCCTGTTCAAGATCGCCAATGACATCCGCCTTCTGGGATCCGGCCCGCGTTCGGGCCTTGGAGAGCTGGAACTACCGGAAAACGAACCGGGCTCATCCATCATGCCGGGCAAGGTCAACCCGACCCAGTGCGAAGCCCTGACAATGGTCTGCACCCAGGTCATGGGGAATAACACCACCTGCACCATTGGCGGCAGCCAGGGCCATTTCGAGCTCAATGTCTACAAGCCGGTGATTGCCTATAACGTCCTGCAGTCCATCAGGCTGCTGGCAGACGCCAGCGTCAGCTTTACCGACAATTGCGTGGTGGGTATCAAGCCCAATCTTGAACGTATAGCCGATCTGATGGAAAGATCGCTCATGCTGGTCACCTCTCTTGTGCCCGAAATTGGCTATGACAAGAGCACCGAAATAGCCAAGACCGCACATAAAAACGGCACCACTTTGCGTGAAGAAGCGTTGCGGCTGGGATATGTGAGCGAGGAGGAGTTTGACCGCATTGTCCGCCCTCAGGACATGATCGGGCCGAGCGACTAGGACGCAAAGGGTTCCATGGCAGGCAAGCCGAAAAAGCGTTCCCTGACCATTGCCGGGCACCGCACCAGTATCTCGCTGGAAGACGATTTCTGGAATGCGCTTCACGAGATGGGCAAAGCGCAAGCTCGTTCTGTTCCGGACCTCATCGCAGAAATAGATGCTGGGCGGGGGTCAAGCGGTCTTTCCAGCGCCATCCGCAGTGCAATTCTCTCATTTTACCGGACGAAGTTGAACGCCAGCGAATTCAAGCCCGGCCAAGACTAGTTACCCGGCCCGTCGGAGAATGGATCAAACCGGGGTGCGGATCGCCGCGCGGCCGGCGGTGTATCAGGTGTTGTCTGCCCGTCCGGTAACGCTGCCGGTGCGGGAAGCGGGGTCGGCGCCGGGGCAGCACCTGAAGTTGGCGCTGGTGGTGTCACATTTTGCTGCCATGGCAGAGCAGGCGCAGGCTGTGCAGTAGCTCTTGGCGCAGGCCGCGGGACAGCTGGAACTCGTGGTTTGCGTCTGGGTAACGGAGCCACGGACGGTTTTTTAACCGGTTGCGGAGCAATGGCCGTCGCTGGAGGCGCTGTTGCTGCCTGCGGCACGACTGCCGCAACAGGTGGGGTGGTCGCCGGGCTAGGAGGCACGGCGGGAGGGGCTGTAGCCGGGCCAGGCGGTGCAGAGGCGGGCGGCGCTTTCTGAACCTGTTGCGGAATAACTGCTTCGACAGGTGGAGCGGTTGCAGGACTGGGTGGCGCGACGGGAGCGGACGGTTTCTTCTCTGGTTTGGGAATAACGGCTGCAACGGGTGGTGCAGAAGGTGCGGTGGCTGGCGCCGGTGGCACCGCGGCGGGTGGCGGTTTCCTCACGGGTTGCGGAACGGCTGCCATGGCTGGCGCGGGAGGTGCTTGTGGCCGTGAAACCGTAAGTTTGCGTATCGGCAGTGGCGGCACGGGTCCCGGGGGCACAGTAGCACTTGCGGGCGGCCTGGGTTTTGGCGCCTGGGCAGTCTTCTCGATTGCCGGCTGTTTGGGCTTGTCTTCGGGCTTCTTGCCTGTCACATCCAGTTTTTCCAGCCGCTCAACATCCTTTTGCATCTTGCGGATGGTGACATAGCGGGCGAGCCCCGTGGTATCGATCTTCGGCTGCAGTTTGCCGATATCCTTCAAGGCCCCGGTGAAGATCAGGGAGACGCGCGGTTTGGCACCCACTGTGCTTTCAGCCGCCTGTAATGCCCACTCGCTATCCAGCTCAAGCGTCGCAAGTTGCAAATAGCTGGCAACGGTGACGCGTCCCTCCGAGTCGCTAAGCGCGAGTTTGTCAAACTCCAGGACGCCGTTGCTCACCCGGAAGGGGGCATTGATCGGTGAAAAAGCCATCTCGGAATTTTTTAGGTTTTCAGCAACTCGGCGACCCAGCTCTGCTTCGTCCACGCCACTTGTAGATTTCTCACGCTGGGCGGTGCTGGCGGCGGCATGAGCCGCACCGAGAGAAAAACCGTTGATCTTACCTGCACCGAGTTCGAGCTTGCCTGCTCCACTCAGACCCGAAGCAAGACCGCGCGGCGTAAGACCCTCGCCTTTCAGCGAAATGGTAATGTCAGTGGGCGCATTCACCAGAACGCCACCGTCCGAAGTCACTGTCATGCGCTCAAGTCGTAGTCCACTGACTTTCGCTTGAGCATCTACCGCCATGCCGCCGCCACGAGTAGTCAATTCGCCACTGGCTGTAAATGTCCCGCCAAAAAGGCCGCCCTCAAGCGCAGAGACCTTGAGGGATCCTTGTGAGAGCTTCGCCTGCATTTTTGCCTGGTTCAGCACCAGCTCGCCGGTCAGCCGCAACCGTTCCGTCTCAAGCGAAAAGGCACCATCCGCACTGGCCAGCTGACTTGCGTTAAATGGCGCATCTGGCCAATACCCCCCGACCTGCGAAACACCACGGATAATCTGTGAATTTTCCTGGTTCCTGTGCCAGGCTACCATCGGCGCGAACAGGCGCGGCAGCGAGACCTCGTCTGCGACGACACGGGCCGCGAATACGGGCCTGTCCCCGGTCATATCAATTTGCCCATCGCCGGAAAATGTTGCACCACCTAGCGTCCCCTTAACATCAGACAATCTGGCGACGTAGCCTGTGGACTCAATGCTGGCCTCCAGACTGGCCGGTTCTGAGCCATGCCCTGGCGCGCCCCGGACACCAATGAGTGCCAGTCCAGCCGCTGTATTTTGCGTGGAAATATTAGTGGTGCCGGAAAAGCTGTTACCAGTATCCGCAACACGGTAAGTGCCCTGAGTGATCCAGTTGGCACCACCCGCATTCAAGGTCATTTTTGTTTGCAAACCGGTATTCGCCACACCGCTTGTCTCAAGAGAAACCTTTCCTGCACCAGCACTAAAAGCGGCGAGGTCATTTTGCTTGAGATGTGGCCGCAATTGCTGCAGCAACTGAGCGCCCGAGTCATTGGTCAAGCTGCCCTGCAATGAAATTTGGCTTTCACCCCACTTCGCCGGCACGCCATCCATGCCCAGTTTCAATTGCAGGTCGCTTTTGCCGAGTGAGCCCTCAAGCTGAATATCAAGCCCTGTTTTACCTTCATCCACTGAACGTATCGCCGCGGTCACCTGCACTGGGGTCATTGCCGCCAGGCGTTGGGGTGATCCCTTGGCGATACCAGGCAATTCCAGAAATTCTCCCAGCGAGACAAGGCCCGCTCCGTTATCGGCATGCAAGGCAAGGGTAACATTGCCCTGAGGTTTGTCACCTAGCCCCGTAAGGCGGCCACCTGCCTGAATGCTAACCCCGGAACCCGCTTTCAGATTCAGTTGCCGGATATCAAGTGCGCCCTTGTTGAGCGTGAGTTTGGCCTCCAGTGCACTCTCTCCAAGCCCGCTGAATGACACCGCGCCAATGTTCACATCGGCCGCAGCGCGCATATTTCCAAGCCACGTCCCGGACGCACCCGCCTTGGCCGCATCCCCCTGCTTTTTCTCACCGCCCGCACCCAGCAACGCCCAGAGCGACTTCGCCGAAGCGCTTGAGCCAAGCACTCTTTCAAGATCCATCTTGTCACTGTTCAATGTCAGTGAGATTTCGCCATCAGCACCACCACGATATGTGAATGCACCCTTGAAGGCAGAGCCGAACAATTTCCCCTCGCCCTGCTCAAGCGATAACAAGTCCGGACCAGTGGAAAGCTCGCCATTCAGCAAAAAATCACCCGGCTGCGTAGCCGCGCTGGGTTCACTGGCAACCCCCGCCCAGCGCAACAGCCGTGACAAGCTGGGCCCCTGGACAGATATCGGACCTTTGAATATGGCTCCTCCCTCGCCTTTCGAGAGGAAACCTTCCAGTTTGATCTTGTTGTCTCCGGGCAACCGCGCTGACAATCTTGATAGCTCCAGCTTCTTGTCCGCGACGGACATCGAAACCTGCACATTTGTCGCAAGGTCACCGGCGAGAACCGCCTGGTCCAGAAACAATCTCATCGAGCCTTCCCGGACGACAGAAATCCGGTCCAGAAGCTCATTGGCCAAGCCGGCCAGCGCCACGTTCAGCTTTGGTGGCGCGGCTTTGGATGACCCGGACCAACTGTCCAGATCAACCCATCGCGAAGAAAATGTGCCACCCACCACAAGCCCCTTGTCGAACTTGATATCGAGGAGACCGCGCACGGTCTGGGGCTTGTCGTTCCTAGTGACAACCAGTTCCACATCGTTGAACTGTGCGCCGGTGAGACCGGCAAAAATTTCGGACTTGATTTCAAATGGCGCGGGGCTTTCAGCCTTTTTGTCCGCGTCTTTCTTTTCATCGGATGCTGTATCATCGGCCAGGCGGGCATTGAACACGCCCTTGAATACCGGGATGGCACTAACACCCCGCACCGCCCCATCGATCGAAAATGATTCCTTGGCTTCGGGGCTGCGCACACTTGCTTTCAGTCGTATCTCCCCATTTTTTTCCGGCCGGCCGGTAGAAAACTTCAAATCCCGAAGCTTGTCTTCCAGCTGGAAGTTTCCGGTGAACTTGTAGGGTCCGCTAAGAGAACGCGCGCTCAGTTCACCGTTAAGATTCTCGATAACTGAATCGGGCTCAGGATTTCCCCGCCATATATTGACCGTCGCACTGTTGATCTCGACTGAGTTAAGCGCAACGTCTTTGGGAATGAACGGCATATCGACCGCCTCCCCGCCTATACCTGCCCAGTTTCCCGAACCATCCTTGGCAATCCGGAGGTTGAGCACGGGCTGATCGATTTCAACGGAACGTGCTTCGATATTACCACGTAGCAGAGGCGGCACGGACAACCACACGGTAAATGAGCGGGCGGCTGCAAAGGGGGTATCGAAGCTGCCTTTGGCATCTGCCACATTGATCGTCTCGAAACGCAGCACCGGTGCGGGAAGCAGCGTCAGAGACACATCCCCGCCAACATCAACTTTTCGGCCGATAAGCTTGGTCGCCTGCGCTTCGAACACATCGCGATAATCATTCCAGTCCACGAAATAGGGCGCGGCAAACAGGGTGCCCATCGCCAATGCCAATAGCCCGGCCAGAAAGAGTAAAAATGAATTCATTTCCGTTTGTCCTCCCGGCACCAAATCAACACTCGCCGGAACTTCCTTTAACCAGCCTGCTGACTGATTCTGTCTAGACTATAAGCTCTCACGCCACTTCGACAACTTTACCAGGATTAAAAATATTGTGGGGGTCGAGAGTCTTTTTTATGGCACGCATCACGTCAACGCCCGAACCATGCTCGGCCCGCATATATTTCATTTTACCAGTTCCCACGCCATGTTCACCGGTACAGGTGCCATCCATCTCCAGTGCCCTGCCGACAAGCCGGTCCAGGAACCCCCTGGCGGCCTCTACCTCCTGCCCATTGTCCATATCAATCAACGGCAATACATGAAAATTTCCATCACCAATATGCCCGACGATGGGAGCCACAAGGCCCAACTCGGCAATATCCTTACCCGTCTCGACTAGGCACTCCGCAAGACGCGAGATTGGCACACAGACATCTGTCGCGATAACCTCGGCACCAGGCCTGTAGGTGCGCGCCGCCCAATAGGCATCATGGCGGGCGGTCCACAGCTTGTTGCGATCTTCCGCCCTCTCGGCCCATTGATACTCACCGCCACCATTGTCAGCTGCGATTTGTGCAAATGTTTCGACCTGTTCTCGCGTCGATGCTGTGGTTCCATGAAATTCCAGAAAAAGCGTAGGTGATACGGGCAAGTCCAGTTTTGAATGTTTATTGCAGGCTTCAATCTGCACTTCGTCCAGGAATTCGACGCGCGCCAGTCCAAGGCCAAGCTGGATGGCCATGATGGTTGCATCACACGCTCCTTGCACGGTTTCGAAGGGACAAACCGCTGACAGAACAGATTCAGGAATGCCATGCAGCCTGAGTGACAGTTCGGTGATGATGCCGAGTGTTCCTTCAGAACCGACCAGCAGACGGGTGAGATCATACCCGGCGGAGGATTTGCGGGCTCGTCGCGCGGTGCGCACCACCGACCCATCCGCCATGACCGCAGTGAGATTTATAACCGCATCGCGCATGGTGCCGTAACGCACTGCATTGGTGCCCGAGGCCCGCGTTGCCGCCATTCCGCCAAGAGTAGCGTCTGCTCCCGGATCAACGGGAAAGAACAGGCCCGTGTCGCGAAGATGCTCGTTGAGTTGCTGGCGAGTAACACCGGCCTCAACCACGCAATCGAGATCTTCCTCGTGCACGGCCAACACCTTGTTCATATGTGAAAAATCCAGCGAGAGCCCGCCATGTGGCGCGTTTAAATGCCCCTCCAGCGAGGTGCCGGCCCCGAAGGGAATGACCGGCACACTGTGTTCGGAACACAACTTGACGATTGTAACAACCTCTTCCGTGCTCTGGGGATATACAACTGCATCCGGGGGCTGGTTGGGTAGCCATGTGAGCGTGCTACCATGCTGTTCACGCACATCTGTTCCGGTTGAAATCCGATTGCCAAGGCTCTTTTTCAAGGCGGCGAGGACCGTCTCGATTGCGCTGGTCTCAACCCGTTCGGCGGTTTTGACCACCATGAGGATTACCTCCTGCCCCTCATCAATTGAAAATTCGAGATTCAGTCTAGCAAATCAAGGGGCTTGGCCGAAAGGGACTGGACGCCTAACCTCTAAAATCGAATCGGGCATGGACCGAGGGAAAACACCTAAGGATGGCCAGCTCACAAGACGCCGGAAAAGACAAGCAGACTGACCGGACCGAAGCGCCTGCTGCTACTGGCAGGCTGCACGGTGCGCGCCATATCAACCTTTGGTTCGTTCATCTTATTCACGACCGGATGATGCCCAACTTGCGGGCGTTTCTGGGGGAGCGTCAGCTTCTGGTGTGGGCCGTGGCCCTGTTCATCGGCATCGGGTCGGCATATTTGGCCATTCTCTTCCGCACTCTAATTGGCCTCATTCAATTGCCATGGCTCGGAACGGTTAGTGAGAATGTCTATGCAGCCGCCACCCAGACACCGTGGTGGGTCATTCTGATGGCACCTGCCCTGGGTGGTCTGGCCGTTGGACTTTTCCTTCAATATGTCATGCCGGGCCGCCGCCCTCACGGGGTTCCCGATGTCATGGAGGCGCGGGCGTTGTTCGGTTGCCGGATTCCGGCTCAAACCGGTCTTGGCAGTGCCCTCGTTTCCGTGGTTTCACTCGGCTCGGGCGCATCCGCTGGACGTGAGGGGCCTGTTGTCCATCTCGGAGCCACGCTGGCGTCGGTGCTCATGGATGTGTTCAAATTTTCACACGCGAGCCGGCGCACATTGCTGGCCTGCGGTGTGGCAGCGGCGGTTTCAGCCTCCTTCAATGCGCCAATTGCCGGCGTGCTGTTTGCCCACGAGGTCATCCTCGCCCATTACGCCATGCGCGCATTTGTCCCAATCGTCATATCGAGTGTTGCAGCAACGATCATCGCCAGAATCCATCTTGGCGATTTTCCGGCCTTCTTCATCCCCGATTACGCGATCACGTCCTATTGGGAGTTTCCCGCCTTCGCACTGCTGGGCGTCACCTGCGCCGGGGTGGCCATTGCGTTTCAGTTCACGGTGGTTGCCAGCAACCGGGTCGCGGAATCAATCGATGTGCCCTTATGGACCCGGCCGGTGATTGGCGGGTTGATGGTCGGCATGATCGCCATCTGGTTCCCACAGGTTCTGGGAGTTGGCTATGATGCCACCGACGCCGCACTGAAACATCAATTTCCCCTCTCCCTGCTGCTCATGCTGCTCGTGGTCAAAACCATCGCAACGGCCATCACCCTGGCAAGCCGCTTTGGCGGCGGCGTATTCTCGCCTTCGCTCTATCTCGGGGCCATGTGCGGTGGCGCCTTTGGCATTATCGCCGCGAGCTTTTTTCCCACAGTCGCATCCAGCGAAGGCCTTTATGCGATTGTCGGAATGGGTGCCGTCGCAGCTGCTGTACTTGGCGCGCCTATTTCCACCACGCTCATCGTGTTCGAGCTCACCGGCGGGTACGAGATGACCATCGCCCTGCTGCTCGCCATTTCCGTATCAACGGGCCTGACACAGGCCGTTCACGGGGAAAGTTTTTTTCAATATCTGTTATCGACACGAGGCATCTTTCTTAAAGACGGCCCCCACAAGCACATTATGCGCTCCCTGAAGGTCAGTGAATTCATGCTGCCTGCCGAAAGCCATATTTCGGAAAGCCTTGAAGACTTCGAAGAAGAAGGGGCTTGGCTGACGCCGGAGGACACAGTGGAGTCCGCTCTCAGGGCCTTCGACCGGACCGGACATATCCGCCTGCCGGTCATGGAGAGCCAGGACACTGGCAAGCTCGCGGGTTGGGCGGAACATCTCGATGCGCTCAATACGTTTAACGCTGCCCTGATTGAGGCCAGCGAGGAAGAACATAAATAAACCCCGGTTTTCCGGGGTACCCGCACGCCATACGATGTTGTAGTTCTGTTCTCATGCAAAAGAATCACGCGCAACACGCTCACCCCCTTCCCGATGGCGATTCTCAGGAAATCCCTGAAGCCACCCCGTCCCTTTCGGCGCGAGCGATGGCGCTGCCGGCCTATCTGGATGATCTGAACGGTCCGCAGCAAGAGGCGGTGACCGAGCTTGACGGACCGGTGCTTGTGTTGGCCGGAGCGGGTACCGGAAAGACCCGCGTCCTCACCACGCGGATTGCGCATATCCTCAATTCCGGGCGCGCGCGCCCGGAACAAATTCTCGCCGTCACCTTCACCAACAGGGCGGCGCGCGAAATGAAATCCCGCATCGGATCATTGATTGGTGGACAAGTGGAGGGCATGCCCTGGCTTGGCACTTTCCATGCCATTTCCGCGCGCATCCTGCGCCGGCACGCTGAACTGGTGGACCTCACACCCAGCTTCACAATCCTTGATACGGACGATCAGATCCGGCTGTTGAAACAATTGCTTGAAGCAGAGAATATCGACCCGAAGCTTTACCCTGCGCGCCAGCTTGCCGCCCATATCGATAATTGGAAAAATCGTGGCCTACTGCCGGACAAGGTTCAGGGTGGTGAAGCCTTCGTCTTCGCCGAGGGACGTGGTGCCAATCTCTACGCCCAGTATCAAGCTCGTCTCAAAGACCTGAACGCGGCGGATTTCGGCGATCTGCTGCTGGAGTGCCTGCGCCTGTTCCAGGAAAACCAAACCGTGCTGAGCGAGTATCAGGACCGGCTGCGCTACATGCTGGTGGACGAGTATCAGGACACCAATGTTGCGCAGTATCTCTGGCTCAGGCTGCTTGCTCAGGGCGGCGGCAATATCTGCTGTGTTGGCGATGACGATCAGTCGATCTATGGATGGCGCGGGGCTGAGGTTGGCAACATCCTGCGCTTCGAGCGTGACTTCCCCGGCGCAAAGGTCGTCCGGCTGGAAGAAAATTACCGTTCCACCGGGCATATACTGGGCGCTGCATCAGCCCTCATCGCACATAATAGTGAGCGGCTCGGTAAAACGCTGCATACGACAGGCGATGACGGTGAAAAGGTCAGGCTCCAGGGTTGCTGGGATGATGAGGAAGAGGCTCGCGCCATTTGCGAGGATATCGAGCAACTTCAGCGCCAGGGGCATACCCTCAACGAGATTGCCATCCTGGTGCGCGCCTCGTTCCAGATGCGTGCCTTTGAAGACCGCTTTGTCACGCTCGGGCTTCCCTACCGTGTGATCGGCGGTCCCAGATTCTACGAGCGCCAGGAAATTCGCGACGCCACCGCCTATTTCGAAGCCACGCTGAACCCGGCCAACGATCTAAAATTCGAGCGCATCGTCAACACGCCGCGCCGCGGCCTTGGAGATGCAACACTCAACATCATCCACACCCATGCCCGCGCGCACGCCATCCCCGTCATGCAGGCGGCACGCACGCTGGTGGAAACCGAGGAACTGAAACCCTCCCAGCGCCGTTCTCTGACGGACCTGCTGGCCCAGTTTGACCGCTGGCGGGCGATGGTCGAAACCATGCCCCACACGCAGCTGGCGGAACTGATCCTTGATGAGTCCGGCTACACGACCATGTGGCAGAACGACAAATCGCCCAAAGCCGCCAGTCGTCTCGATAATCTCAAGGAACTGATCCGGGTGATGGAGGAATATGACTCTCTGGCAGGATTTCTTGAACATGTATCGCTGGTGATGGATCGCGATGGCGACAATGGCGAGGACATGATCAATCTCATGACGCTGCACTCAGCCAAGGGGCTTGAGTTTGACAGCGTGTTTCTTCCCGGCTGGGAGGACGGTCTTCTTCCCCACCAGCGTTCCCTGGACGATACTGGCTCCGCGGGACTGGAAGAAGAACGCCGACTTGCTCATGTGGGACTAACTCGTGCCAAGGCTTACGCCAAGATAACCTTCGCCCAAAACCGGCGCACCCACGGCCTGTGGCAGCCTGCAATCCCGTCGCGATTTATCGACGAGTTGCCTGAGGGTGATGTCCAGGTGGAAGACCCGGCCAACCAGAATGGTAGCTATGGTGTCAGCCGTTTCGATAGTGAGCAGTCCGCATTTTCCGGAGACTATGGTACGCCCGGGTGGCAGCGTGCGCGCGCTCGAAAGGCTCAAGGCTCGGCACCAGGTGGACCACCCACCCTGGAGTTGAAGGCAATTGACACTCTTTCTTCAGCAGATACAGACTTCAAGGTGGGCGAACGCATCTTCCATCAGAAATTTGGCTATGGCGCTATTGAGCGCATTGACGGCAACAAGCTCACAGTCGAGTTCGAAAAGGCGGGCCAGAAAAAGGTCGTCGACAGCTTTGTCGTACGGCATTAGCTCAGCCTGATTGCTTCACTGGCTTCCTCACCACACTGCCCTGCGGATCAGTCGCCTTAAGACTGCGGGCCTCACGCTGGACAAACGGCATGCTGATGCCATTTTCCTCAAGTGAATCCCAAACCAGGAACAACACGTCTGAAGAAAATTTGTTTGGCCCGTCATCAAGTCCGTCAACCCAAAATTCGACACCAAACTCAACTCCTGTCTCACCAAAACTGCGCAATTCACAATCCGGCTCTTCAGGCTCCCGAAGCACGCGCGGATGAGAAGCAACAGCCGCCGTTACGATCGGCGGCACCTTGTGGAGGTCCGTATCGTAGGTGACTGAAAATTCCACCTCGTAGCGCTGACGCGGATCATCGCGGGTCCAGTTCACAAACCGGGTGGTGATAAATTTTTCATTCGGGACATTGATTTCCTTACCGTCGAATGTCTCGAGGGTCGAGGAACGCATATTGATTTCTTTTAACATCCCCGTCTTGCCGTCCTCCAGCTCGATATAGTCTCCAACGCCAATCGAGCGTTCCAGCAGGATGATAATCCCTGAAATGAAATTGGATGCAATCTGCTGAAGACCAAAGCCAAGCCCCACGCCCAGCGCACCACCAAAGACAGTCAAGGCTGTCAGGTCCAGACCCAGCACCTGCAACAGCAGGACAAAGACGACCATATACAGAATGATTTCGAACAGCTTGGCAAACAATTCGCGTGTTGGCACATCAAGAGAATCCTGCCCGCGAATGACATTCTGACCAGCAGAATTTGAAATTCGGCCAAGCCAGAACAAAAGGGCAGCTGCCACAGCTGCCTTCATCAAGAAATAAACAGAGAGACGGATATTCCCTATTTCCAGGGATATGCCATCGAGAAACATAACGGTTTCGTCAAACCAGCCGAAGACCTGAAGCGTGGCCACGGGAATACCAACATAGAGACAAAGAGCCCTGATAAGAGGGTGGGTGATAAACCGGTTGATCGCGGAATAGAGAAGGAACACAACGCCAGCACTTTGAGCCAATCGCACAAGCCATGCAGTACCTACACCGGCAGTGGAAACCTCGATGGCAATCGCCAAGAAAAAGACTGTCAGCAGGGCAAACAGCAAATCCTGGCAGGCGAACAGGATTTTTCTCACGCTGAGAAACGTACCTTTACGGGGTTCCTTATCGAAAAAACTCAACCGCGACTTGATCTGTTTGGCAACGATATGTGCAATTGCAACCGCAATGATGACGGCACCAACCTGAGCATAAAATTGTGGGCTGGTGGCCCAACGAAGAATTGTTTGGAGCGCTTCCAGTCCGAACGCCTGTATGTCTTCGATATTCAACATGGAAAAACTCCGGGTTGCGGTGTGCTTTTTGCTGGAGAGTTGCTGTATAGCATCGGCAGGATGCGGACAATCTGTATCACGCCACTCGTGCGCCTCTAGCGATCAACATCTATCCATGGAAGATTGACTACATGGCCCGGGATAATCTGGACATTCTCATCGTTGGCGCAGGCCCGGTCGGCCTGACAGCAGCTGTGGAGCTGACCCGGCGCGGCTTTTCGCCCCGCTTAATCGAGAAAGACACCAGGCCACATAAAGAATCACGCGCGCTCGCCATCAATCCACGCTCCATGGATATTCTGGAACCCAACGGCGCGACGAAGCGGTTTATCAAAGCAGGCATCAAGGCGCGCGGCATGAACTTCCATGCACCTGACAGGCTGCTGTTTCGTCTGGACATGCGCAACATTCCTCACCCGGTGCGCAAATACATGCTGGTGCTGCCGCAGGTCGAGACCGAGAAGCATCTCATCGCGACACTTGGCGGAAATTCAAAGGTGGACTGGAAAACCGAGCTGACGGGTCTTGTGCTGAAAGGTGGCAAACCAGCCGTGACGCTCAAGCGCAATGGTAAAACTGAAACACTCTCACCCGATATTGTTATCGGAGCGGATGGCGCTCATTCAACTGTGCGCAAAGCGCTTGGGATCAATTTTATCGGTGAAGCCTATGAACATGACTGGGGTTTGGCGGACGTCCATCTCGATGGACTTGCTCCCGAAGAGCTTCACATTTTTGATCTGAGCCCCCTGCTCATTGGGTTTATTCCCATTCGCGGTGACCTGTTTCGCGTCGTCGCCGACACGACGAATGTTTTTGATCACATGCCCTCCTGTGTGAAAGTGAAAAAGGTAATCTGGGAATCACAATTCAGGATTTCACATCGCCAGGTGGAGACCTATCAAAAGGGCCCAGCGTTTCTTGCTGGTGATGCGGCGCATATACACTCGCCCGTCGGCGGGCGCGGAATGAACCTTGGCATCGAGGATGCGGCCTGGCTTGCCTATCTGATCGCGCAAGATGATACGGAAAGCTACACGCAGCATCGTCACCCAGTTGCAAAAAATGTGCTTGAGAAAGTTGACCGGGCCACACGAATTATTTCTTCAGATGGATCTGTCACAACCTTTCTCAGGCGGTTTGTGTTTCCCTACATAGCGCGGCGCAATTTTGCACAGCGCAATGCCTTCAGGAATATTACCGGTCTGGACACGCCTGCCCCGCCATGGCTCGAATAGACGTGCCTCATGGCTCAATCCTCGCACAAGGCCATCGTGACCCTGCCGCGTTCTCAGGCTGAGACCCTCGCCGTAATCCTGAGTGAACTATACTGGCCGCTTCCTGAAGCTGTAGGCCTGTTCGACAACGAAGATGGCAGCTGGTGCGTAGAGGCAACCTTTGACACATTTCCTGACGTGGCAAGGCTGAATGATTTCTTAGATGCCCAGGGCATGAGTGACGGTTCACTTGTCCTGCAAGAAATCCCGGATACCGATTGGGTGTCCCTCTCCCAAGCTGGTTTGCACCCGGTGCGCGCCGGTCGCTTTGTCATCCATGGCAGTCATGACCGGGACAAAGCACATGGAAACCGCTGGGCCATAGAGATTGAAGCGGGCCAGGCCTTCGGCACCGCTCATCATGGCTCTACTCTGGGATGCCTCAGGGCAATCGACGATCTGGCGAAACGAACGCATTTCTCCAATGCGCTGGATATCGGCACCGGCACCGGCGTTCTGGCCATCGCCGCGGCACGAGCCTTGAGAGCGCAGGTCATTGCAAGTGACGTTGACCCTATCGCTATCAAAACGGCGCGCGAGAATATCGGTAGAAACCGTGCGGCAACGAATGTGCAAACAATCACGGCGGACGGATTGGGTCACCCGCTTATTCGCCTCAACAGTCCTTACGACCTCGTCATCGCCAATATTCTCGCCACACCACTCATCGCCATGTCGCAGGGTATCGCCCGGGCGCTACGGCCCGGCGGCGTTGTCATTTTGTCAGGGATAACACGCGAACAGGTGGGGCGCGTAGCCGCTGCCTATGGTGCAGCCGGCTTTACGCGCCTCGCCCGATTCACGATTTCAGAGTGGGTGACGCTGGTCTTACGCAACGCCCGTTAGCCGTTAGCCCCGGCGAACCCGCGCGATATCTGCGGGTAAATATCCAAGTTTTGTCAGGTACTCATCGTCCATACCCCGGAAGTGACGGGCGATGCGAACTTGTGCTGCTTTCTCCTGAGCTTCAATCATCCGCCAGAAGAAACGGCCCAGCCAGCCTCCGAACGATGCGCCGGGCTTGGCGCCCGGGATGTTGGTGTAGGTTGTTGCGGTCATGGCAATCCCCTTTTCGCTGGATTAACGCCAACCCAACAAGGTCAGCGAAGTTGACTTAAAGGTAAGGCATATCGACTTTAGGAGTAGCCGGTATGCTGCAATGCAGCACTGCGCCTCACGCATGGCATTTGTCATAATCTGGTTGCCATTGATTCGGGCGGACGAAGCTCGCGTTGATTGCGCACCGACCAACGCGTACAAAGCCTGTCATGTTTCAGAGCTTTAAAGAAATTGCAGACCCGTCAAAGGGCAGGCCCCGGGTGGCGCAACTGCGCAAGGAGTTGAATAAGCGAAAGCTGGCAGCATTCCTGGTGCCCCATGCAGATGAACACCAGAACGAATATTTGCCACCCGGTGCGGAACGGTTGTCCTGGCTCACCGGGTTTACCGGGTCTGCGGGCATGGCCATTGTCGGAATCAGATCCGCCGCGCTGTTCGTCGATGGTCGCTATACTCTGCAAGCGCCAGGGCAGGTCGATGGCCGCGTTTTCGATGTTTTACAAATCCCTGGAAATAAACCTGCTGACTGGCTGAAAGTTACCCTGAAGAAGGGAGACGCGCTCGGCTATGATCCGCGACTTCACACGATCAGGGCCATAGAGCGCATGCAGAAAACAGCCAATGAGGCTGGGCTGCGAATGGTCCCGCAGGATGAAAACCTGGTCGATGCCATCTGGAAAGACCGCCCGGCCGCTCCGCGCAAGGCTGTGAGCTTGCATCCGCTCAAATATGCAGGTGAGCTCGCAGCCAGGAAGATAGCCTCTGTTCAAAAGCAACTGAGAAATGCCAATGCTGACTGCGTGGTTATCACGTTACCGGAGTCCATTGCCTGGCTGGTGAACATTCGCGGACAGGACGTGCCCCATACGCCTTTGCCGCTCTCCTTCGCCATCATCCCAAAAAAGGGGAAACCAGAGCTTTTCATTGCGCCTGAAAAACTTGCCGCAACTGTCCGCAAGGCTCTGGCAAGGGATGTGAAGCTGTGCCCTCCGGCAAAAATGGCTCCTGCCCTTGCGGCTATAGGCAAGGCAAAAGGCAAGGTACAACTCGATCCCGAAACCGCCTCCCAGTGGTTTGCGAACCAGCTTGAACAAGCCGGTGCCGAGATTGTCCATGGCACCGATCCCTGCCTTGCCCTGAAGGCGAGGAAAAATAAAACCGAGATTGCTGGGACACGCGCCGCGCATCAACGCGACGGCGTTGCCATGTGTCGCTTTCTCGCCTGGCTCGATGCCAAAGCTCCTTCGGGAAAGCTTGATGAAATTTCGGCAGCGAAAAAACTGGAAAGCTTTCGAAGGCAAACAGGTGAACTCAAGGAAATCAGTTTCGATACGATTTCCGGAGCGGGAGCCAACGGGGCAATTGTGCATTACCGCGTGAGTGAGAGCAGCAATGCACAACTCATACCCGGAACGCTTTACCTGGTTGATTCAGGTGCGCAATATCTCGACGGTACGACGGACATCACCCGTACGGTCTCTCTCGGTGCCCCAACGGGTGATATGCGCCGTCATTTCACCCTTGTCCTGAAAGGGCATATTGGCTTGGCTGCAGCGCGATTTCCCAAGGGAACGCGGGGCGTTGACCTCGATCCACTGGCGCGCTCACCCTTGTGGAATGCCGGTCACGACTTCGACCATGGAACGGGCCATGGCGTGGGGAGCTATCTGAGCGTTCATGAAGGGCCGCAAAGCATCTCCAAACGAGGCATGGTGGCGCTGGAGCCCGGCATGATTATCTCCAATGAACCGGGCTATTACCTGGAAGGACATTATGGCATTCGTATCGAGAACCTAGTGCTGGTTACTCGCGCGAGAAAGGTGAAAGGTGGCGATAGGCCCATGATGGGTTTTGAAACTTTGACGCTCGCGCCCATCGACCGGCGGCTTATCGACCCTGCTCTTCTCACCCGCGATGAACTCAAATGGCTCAACGCCTATCATGCACGGGTGCTGAAAGAGATCAGCCCTGAACTTAGCGTCAGGGACAGAAAATGGCTGGAACAAGCAACAATCCCGATGGAGGCAAAATGAGCCCCGTAATGCTTATCACCGGCGCTTCACGCGGTATCGGCGCGGCGACGGCGCGACTGGCAGGCCAGAGCGGCTACGCGGTTTGCGTGAATTACGTTTCCAACCGTGAAAAAGCCGAGCAGGTGGTCAGGGACATCGAGGAGAATGGCGGCAAGGCGCTCGCCGTTCAGGCGAACATTGCTGATGCTAACGACGTTGAGCGCCTGTTTCATATCTGTGATCTGGAGTTGGGGACGCTTTCAGTACTGGTGAACAATGCCGGTATTCTTGAGAAACAGATGCGTGTCGAAGATATGGACGCAAGCCGCCTCGAACGGGTGTTCACCGCCAATGTGACCGGAGCCTTTCTTTGCGCTCGAGAAGCCATAAGGCGCATGTCCACCAAGCATGGCGGCTCGGGTGGAGCAATCGTCAATGTCTCGTCTATGGCGGCGTTACGTGGCGGCCCGAATGAGTATGTGGACTATGCAGCCTCCAAGGGCGCAATAGATTCCATGACCGTCGGCCTGGCACAGGAAGTGGCGAAAGAAGGTATCCGCGTCAACGCCGTGCGCCCGGGTGTCATCTACACTGATATCCACGCCAGCGGCGGGGAACCGGGTCGCGTTGACCGTGTTGGCCTGGCAACGCCAATGGGGCGTGGCGGCACACCGGAAGAAGTGGCGGAAGCCATTCTCTGGCTGGCCTCCGACAAGGCGTCTTATTCAACGGGAACGTTTGTCGGGGTGTCCGGGGGGCGGTAGCTACCCCTCTCCTACGAGCGCGAGCCATTCGTCCTCGGTCAGAACATTCACACCCAACGCTTCAGCCTTTTTGAGCTTTGAGCCTGCCGCCTCGCCAGCTACCACATAGTCGGTCCTGGCCGAAACCGAGCCAGCCACTTTGGCCCCGTATCGCTCTGCCATCACCTTGGCCTCGGTGCGCGAAAGACGCTCCATCGTGCCGGTAAAGACCACCGTCTTTCCAGTGACGGGCGACTCCGCTTCATCCAGAACGAAGGGTTCAGGAGTGACCTGCTCAAGCAGAGCGTCGAGTACTTCGGTGTTATGCGCCTCAGCAAAAAACTCGACGATGGCATCGGCAACCACCAGACCTATGCCATCGATATTGTTCAATTCGACATAATCAGAACTCTCATGATCTCCTGCTGCCGCCATTGCTGTGCGCAGGATTTCTATTGTTCCGTAACTCTTTGCCAGCAGCCGCGCCGTTGTCTCACCCACATGGCGGATGCCAAGCGCATAGATAAACCGGTCGAGAGAGATGGTACGGCGTACATTGATGGCCGCGAAAAGATTGGTGACTGACTGCTCACCCCAGCCTTCTTTTTCCTGCAAGGGTTTGTCCGTTCGGACGTTGCGCGCTTCGAGCGTGAAAATATCAGCCGGCCGCATCACACGGCCCTCCAGGTAGAAAGCCTCTACCTGTTTGGCGCCCAGCCCCTCGATGTCATACGCGTTGCGAGAGACGAAATGTTTCAACCGCTCGACCGCCTGCGCCGGGCAGATAAGTCCGCCCGTACAGCGTCGTGCCGCATCTTCCTTGCCGGTCTTAGGGTTTAATTCCCTGACAGCATGGCTGCCGCAGGCCGGGCATTGCGATGGAGCCTCAAATGGCTTCGTGTTCTCGGGGCGCTTCTCCAGGACGACGGAAACAACCTGCGGGATCACGTCTCCGGCGCGCTGGACAATCACGGTATCGCCGATACGCACATCCTTGCGTGCTATTTCATCTTCGTTATGCAGGGTTGCGTTCTGCACAACCACGCCACCAACGGTGACGGGTTCCAGCTTGGCGACGGGTGTCAGGGAGCCCGTGCGTCCCACCTGTATTTCAATATCCTTGAGAATGGTCGTGGCTTTTTCCGCCGGGAACTTGTGGGCGATGGCCCAGCGCGGCGCACGCGAAACAAAACCCAGCCGCTCCTGTAAATCCAACCGATCCACTTTGTAGACAACGCCGTCAATGTCATATCCCAAGCTGGCGCGCGCAGCTTCAATCTCGCTATGCGCCGCGAGCATCTCTTCCACACCGGTACAAATCCGGGTGAGCGGATTAATGGGAAAGCCCCAGACCCCCATGGCTTCGATGACGCCCATCTGTGTCTCTGCGGGCAGAGCACTCACCTCGCCCCAGGCATAGGCAAAAAACTGGAGTTTGCGCGTGGCCGTAATAGAGGCGTCGAGCTGGCGCAGTGACCCTGCAGCGGTGTTGCGCGGATTGACATAAGTCTGTTTTCCAGCGGCTTCCTGGGCTTCGTTGAGCTTTGCAAACTCGGCATGGGTCATGAATATTTCGCCGCGCACCTCGAACACGTCCGGCACACTGCTGTCTTTAAGCGATTGCGGAATGTCTTTAATCGTGCGGATATTGGCGGTGACATTTTCTCCCGTCGCACCATCACCGCGCGTCGCTCCAAGCACGAGCGCTCCTTTTTCATAGCGCAAGGAAATCGACAGGCCGTCGATCTTGGGTTCGGCAATAAAGCAGGCCTCATTGGCCTCACCCTGCTTAAAGAAACGCCGCACACGCTCCACGAAATCCTGCACGTCCTCAGCGCTAAAGGCATTGCCAAGAGAAAGCATCGGAACTGCATGAATTACCTTGGCAAACTGCCCGGAAGGTGCAGCCCCCACGCGCCCCGATGGGCTGTCAGGTCGAACACGGTCTGGAAATCGCGCTTCAATCGCGTCATTGCGTTGACGCAGTACGTCATAGTCGGCGTCCGTAATTTCCGGGGCATCCGATGCGTAATAGAGCTTGTCGTGATGGGCAATTTCGCGTGCTAGCCGCTCAAGCTCGGATACCGCCTGTTCCTCGCTCAGATCCTCAACGGCAATTGTGCCACTCACCCGCCACCTCCGATCAGACGATCTGCTGCGGCACGGGCTTCATCGGTCACCGTCTGCCCAGCCAGCATGCGGGCAATTTCCTCGCGCCGGGAGGGTTCATCAAGTGAAATGACGCGTGTAGCAACGGCGTCCTCGCTTCCACCCGATATGGCCTCTTTGGAGATTCGCAAATGCCCCGATGCATGAGCGGCCACTTGCGGTGCGTGGGTCACGGCCACGACCTGCAAGCCCTTCGCCAGCTTCGCCAGCCGCTCGCCAATGGCCGATGCAGTCGCACCGCCCACGCCTGTATCGATTTCATCGAATATGAGCGTCGGGGCGCTACCACGCGCCGCAAGAACCACCTTAAGCGCCAGGATGAACCGGGAAAGCTCACCCCCGGAGGCAACTTTCATGATCGCGCCCGGCTCCGTGCCGGGGTTTGTCTGCACCCAGAAAGCAACACGGTCGATACCGCTTGGTCCGCCCTCTTCGGGTACGCATGTTTCCACATGGGTCATGAAGCGCGCTTTTTCCAGCTTGAGTGGGGGCAATTCGGACGTCACCGTATCGTCCAGTCTGGCAGCCGCGTCCTGGCGTTTCCCACTCAACTTTTCAGCCGCCCTGACATAAGCCTCACCAGCTGCCGTTTCGGCTTGTTTCAGTTTACCAAGTTCCTGCTCGCCCGCATCAAGCGCTGCCAGCTCCCCTTCCATCCTGACAATAAGTTCGGGTAGATCAGACACGGCAATTTGATGTTTGCGCGCCAACGCGCGCAGCGCAAACAGCCGCTCCTCGGCATCTTCCAGGGCCTTGGGTTCAAACAGCGTATCGGCGATTGCCTGCTCAACCCGCTCGCGGGCATCATTTGTCTCGGACAGCACCCGCTCCAGCGCCTCGGCGACCGGACCAAGCACTTTTGCCGTTTCTGCCTCCTGGCGCTCCAGCTTACGCAGCGCAGCGCCAAGCCTGGCATGCGCCGTGCCGTCTCCGGTCAGAGCATCACGCGCCTCTTCCAGATCGCCCGAAATTTTTTCCGCGTGCATCATGAGTTGGCGCCGCTGTGCCAGCGCCTCTTCTTCATCTGCCTGCGGGTTCAAAACCTTCAATTCATCCAGCGCATGGGTGAGAAAGTCGGCATTTTCACGAACCGAAACAATCTGTGCTTCCTTGTCAAGCAAGGCCTGGCGCGCATCGGCCCAATCTTCATAAAGCTTGGCGAGCGCATCTGCTTCTGGCATCAACCCGGCGAAGGCATCCAGCAGCTGGCGGTGCGTGGAGGCATCCGTTAAAGCGCGGTCGTCATGCTGTCCGTGAATTTCAACGAGGGCTGCACCTACGCGCTTGAGCAATTGAACGGATACAGGCTCATCATTGATGTAGGCGCGCGTGCGGCCATCGCTTGATTGCGCCCGGCGCAATATCAAGGAAGCGTTCTCGTCCACATCACTGTCTGACAGGAGCGCATATACAGGATGACCCGTTTCCGGCTCGAACACGGCCGTAACCTGCCCCTGGTCGGCACCCTTGCGTACCAGTGCCGCGTCCCCGCGCGCGCCTAGCGCCAGGGCGAAGGCATCCAGAAGGATGGATTTTCCAGCTCCCGTCTCGCCAGTCATAACCGACAGGCCGTCCTTGAATTCAAGATCAAGACGGTCAATGAGTACAATATCCCGGATGGACAGGGCGCTCAGCATTTGGCCCCCTTCAGTCTCTTTATCCTGAGCTTGGCTTCACATTGCGCCAGGCACGGCTGATCCATGAAGCCCGGCTTTCCCTCGGCTCCAGTCCGTCGGTTTTCAGAAGCTTGTATGCGTACTGATACCACTTGCTTTCCGGGAAGTTATGACCAAGGACGGCAGTGGCCGTCTGTGCCTCTGCATTTATACCAAGCGCCATATAGGCTTCCGCAACGCGCATCAAGGCTTCTTCGACCTGCGCCGTCGTTTGGTAATTCGTGATCACGATGCGGTAGCGGTTAATCGCCGCGAGATAGTTGTGCTGCACAAGGTAGTAACGGGCAACCTTCATCTCGGCAGCAGCCAGCATATCGGTCGTTATTTTTATCCGGTTACGTGCCTTGGGAGTATAGGGACTTTTCGGAAAACGGCGCACCAGGGTTTCAAGCTCCTTCAACGCCAACTTTGTCCGTTTTTGATCTCTCGAGGGATCCGTTATCCGGTCATAATTCGAACTGGCGATAACATGCTGTGCAAGGGCCGCTTCTTTGGTGCCGGGATGAAGGGTTGCATAGCGCTTGGCCGCCTGGACCGCTTCAGGGTGCATACCCGCCTTGTAATAGGCATATGACGACATCACGATGGCCCGGCGCGCGAGCGGCGAATAGGGATGGTCCCGGTCCACTTCAACGAATTTCTTGGCTGCTTCTGAGAAGTCGCTCTTGGTCATGAGCGCGTCCGCCTTGGCATAAATCACTTCCGGTGGCTCGCCGGAGCTGATTTCTTTTTTATCAACACTCGTGCCACAGCCGGCGATTATCGCGGCGCAAGCCACGACCGCAACAAGAATTGCTTTGCTGAAAAAATTAATGACCAAAAATCTCACCTGATGAAGCTTCGGTAGTCTAACCGCCAGCCTGTCATGCCATTCCCGCACTTGTAGCTTGAATACGGGTTCAATGTCAGCATTGGAACACCGCGATTGTGGTGTTTTTAGGCCATCACAGCAACACGTTACCGTTGTCTAGCGTTAACCCTTGCGAGACAGACATGCGCAAGCACATCAAGCTGTAAAAAAAGGTGGGGTGGATGAAGCGCCGGAACCTAGCTGCGATCGGCAGCAAAGCTGGCGGCAACCGCGCCGAAACCCGCTTCCGCGTGCAGGACTTCCCTGCGCCGGGGTGCTTCGACGATAGTCCATGCGCTCGTGTCGGCAAGAAGAGCCTTGACGACGAGGCTGTTCAGACGATGCCCCCCGCGCTGAGAACGGTAGGCGCCCAGTATAGGAGCTCCGGCCAGCGCCAGGTCACCAACAGCATCCAGCGCCTTGTGGCGAACGAATTCGTCCGGGAAACGCAAGCCTTCGGGATTGATGACACGGTCATCGCCGATGGCGACCGTGTTTTCCAATGATGCGCCAAGTGCCAGACCGGCAGCCCACAGGCTCTCGACATCCTTCATGAAGCCGAAGGTGCGCGCCCGCGACAGCTCATCGCGGAAACTATCAGGCGTAATTTCAAGGTGAATGCGCTGGTTGCCGATTAGCGGTGAGTCGAACTCAATTCCCACATCGACGAGAAAACCATCATGAGGCGTCAACTCGCCCCAGGCTTGGCCATCTTCGACCCGGATCGGCTTGAGGACTCTGATGTAGCGGCGCGATGCGTCCTGCTCGCGGAGACCCGCGTCATCAATAGCGTCGATAAACGGTTCTGAACTGCCATCCATGATCGGCACTTCACCGCTATCAATTTCGATACGGATATTGTCGACCCCAAGTCCGCGTATGGCCGCAAGCATATGTTCTACTGTTGCCACGCTCGAGCCATTGCCGTCGCTCAACACGGTGCAGAGTGTTACATTGGAGATTGCCTGGCAGGAGGCGGGAATTTCCACTTCGCCATCCGCGCCATCGGGAATAACAAAGGTGATGCCTGTGTCGGGATCCGCAGGGGAAAGGAGTATTGAGACCGGTGCGCCCGTATGGACCCCGGTACCGGTTAAGGCAATTTCACTCGCAAGAGTGGTTTGCCGATCTCCAAAGAAACGTTTCATGCTCGAAGTGCCGTTCCCAAAACTCGGGCCAAGACGAAAATCCTGAACCCCCCAATCTGGATTCCACCGCCCCCGACACTTGCAAACTCCGACGAAACCAACTGCCAACCTGTTATACTCAGGTCTTGTATGCAGAGCATTCCGGTGCTCGTTAGCATCCTGGACAACACTCAGGAACAATAACGTGCGATTCTCTATCCAGCCAAATCACGGATATTTTCAGTCTGTTACAATTAAAAATACCTCACACGACTTTGCTAAAATATGGCTACTTTGAGCCATTTTTACACCCATTCACTGTGCTCTAAAAGCAAACTCCACCGTATAAACCTCTAATTGGCCTGCCGTTTGAGAAACGCGGGGATTTCCAAATCTCCATTTTCCTCAGCCGCTGAGACCTGTTTGCCGGCAGGTTTTGGCGCTCCGGCAGCCCGATTCAACTGCGTCCGGGTTGGCATTTCACCGGACGCTTTATGACGGCCGGCGGAATTTGCGGAAGCTTGCACACCGGATGAGGGTTGCGTATTCAGGTTTGGTTCCTTGTCGCGAACAATCTCCGGTTCGGTGCTCTTGGCGCTCACACGTCCTGTTAGCCGCTCAAAAAAGCCTGCTTTTTTCTTCTGTGTTTCGATCCCCGGGGCGGGTTCGCCGCTGGCCTGTCCCTTCATTGCCTTTTGAGCAACAGGGGGGAAGTCCTCTTTCTTCGGCATCTTGCGTGGCGAGGTTTTGGCGACCGCAGGCGGCTGCGGTACAAAAGCCGCGGCCTTTTCATCTGCTGCCTCCTTGTCAACTGGCTTGGCCTTTGCCTGGGGTGCGCGTTTTTCAATCGTCACATCCTGCCCGCTCTTCCAGACAGGCTCTTCACCCGACTTGGTCTTGCCGTCCTGCCCGGAGGCTTCTTCCACGGGCTGCAAACCAGCGATGCGCTCGGTGAGCTTGGCCACGGTTTCATCGGCTTCGGACCTGGCCTTTTCAGGTTTCCTGGCCGGTTCAGGCACGCTGTCCTTCGCCTGTTGTTTTTCCAGTCCGGTAGCGACAACGGAGACGCGGACCTTGCCATCAAGGCTCTTGTCGAAGGTGGCGCCGAGGATGATGTTGGCACTCGCATCAACTTCCTCGCGGATGCGTGACGCGGCTTCGTCTACCTCGTAGAGAGTGAGATCATTCCCGCCGGTGACAGAAATCAGAAGTCCGGTGGCACCTTTCATGCACACATCGTCCAGAAGCGGATTGGAAATAGCAGACTCCGCCGCCTCAACCGCCCGCTGCTCGCCCGTGGCTTCGCCCGTGCCCATCATCGCCGTACCCATACCGGCCATGATGGCTTTCACATCGGCAAAATCGAGATTGATGAGGCCTTCCTTGACCATCAGATCGGTGATGCAGCCCACACCATTGTGCAGAACCTCGTCCGCCATGGCAAAAGCATCGGCAAAGGTTGTTTTCTCCGTTGCCACCCGGAACAGGTTCTGGTTCGGAATGACGATCAGTGTATCAACATATTTCTCAAGCTCGGCGAGACCCTGGATGGCCGTGTCCATGCGGTGCTGGCCTTCGAACTGGAATGGCTTGGTAACAACGCCGACGGTTAGAATGCCTTCCTCGGACGAGGCCTTGGCGATAACCGGGGCAGCACCTGTTCCGGTGCCACCGCCCATGCCTGCTGTTATGAATGCCATGTGGGAACCGGCCAGCTGCGCCTTGATATCAGCAATAGCCTCTTCGGCAGCGGCACCACCAATGTCGGGTTTCGATCCGGCACCGAGGCCTTCGGTGATGTGCGTCCCCATCTGGATCCGCCGTTCCGCGCTCGACATGGCGAGGGCCTGGGCGTCGGTATTGGCGACCACGAACTGGACACCTTCCAATCCGGACTTGATCATGTTGTTCACCGCGTTACCGCCAGCACCGCCAACGCCGAACACGGTGATGCGCGGCTTGAGTTCCGTTAAATCAGGCACTTTGAGATTAATGGTCATAGCGATCCCATCTATTCCAGTCTTCAGCGTTGGTTGCGTTTGGTTCCATGCTCACCGACGGGAAGGGGCTCCCGTCCAGTTGCGCAGCGCGCCGCAATTTACACGTCGTGCGCATGTCAAAAACTCTCCCTGATCCACTGGCCGACGCGGGAGAAGTATCCCGTTCCAGTCCCGAGCATCCGGGTTTGCGCGTGGGGATTGAATTCCCCTGTATCGCGCATGGCGTACTGCAAAATTCCGGTAGGAGTGGTGAAAGCCGGTCCGACACCATGTTCGGGAAGGCCGGGCAAATGTTTAGGCCGCCCAAGGCGCACTGCCTTGGAAAAAATGCGCGCCGCATAGTCCGACAGACCGGCAAGCTGGCTCGCACCACCGGTCAGGACAATATGCTTTCCAGCCGTATCACCAAGTCCCGCAGCGTCGAGACGCTCACGGGTCATTTGAAGAATTTCCTCGATGCGCTCCTGCACCAGTTGTACGACCTGGGCCTTTGATATCTGGTTGTACTGAGGTGCTTCAAGTTCACCTACTACCGGGTAGGAGATGATCTCTCCTTCATCGGAAGATGCGGCAAACGCGCAGCCATGCAGCGTCTTGATTCTTTCGGCTTCCTCGATCGGCGCCGAAAGGCACCGGGCCAGATCGAGCGTTATGTGATTTCCACCCATGGCAATGGCATCGCAATAGGCGAAATGCCCATCGGCAAAGACAGAGAATGACGTGGTACCGGAGCCCAGCTCGATGCAGGTGACGCCGAGCTTGGCTTCCTCTTCCGATATGGCGGAAAGCCCGGCTGCATATGGCGCGGATACCAGTCCGACCACGGACAGGTGGCAACGTTCGACGCAGAGCATCAAATTCTTGATTGGTGAACTGTCAACCGCAACCGCATGCACATCAACACTCAGCCGTTCGGCGAGCATGCCATGCGGATCAGATATCAGGCTGTCATCGTCAAGCCGGTAACCGGTGGCCATGGTGTGCAACACCATGCGGTCATCGCGCGCCGCGTAGTCGCGCGCCGCAGCCATGACCTTGCCAACGTCATGATGTTGAACTGACTCCGTCGCAATACCGACACTGGCCGAGAAGATATCGCTTTTCAGGCGACCACAGGAGATGGACAGGATCACGTCGTCGATAATCACACCCGCCATGCGCTCGGCCTGATCAACCGCGGCGCGAATAGCTTTTTCAGCTGCGTCCATATGGACGATCATGCCGCTCTTGATGCCCTGCGAACGCTGGTGCCCGAAACCGATTACGCGCAACTGCGTTTTCTGACCGGTTTCAGCCATATAATCCGGAACCGGCATGGCCTTGGCGATCATGCAGCACACCTTGCTGGTGCCGACATCGAGCACACCAACAAGGCTCTGTCGTTTCGCATTATGTCCGCGCTGGTGATCCATTTCTTACGTATCCTGTCCCGGAGAACCGGATTTTCCAGATGGCGCAGCAAAGACTGAGTCGCGCCGTGAGATAGAACCGTCACCCAACCGAATGGTGACCCTGTCCGGCAGACGCAGGTCCACCGCGACCGCGTCCCCGGATAATATCTTGTGCTTGGCGTTGAGCTGATCGACTTTCTTCAGTGCCCGCGACGTATCCCCTTCAGGCAAGCGGATTTCCATGCCGTTCTGAAGTTTCAGATTCCAGCGCCTGTCCGCCACACGGATAGCGGCTTGAACCTTGTTTTTAATCTTCGGCCAATGCGCCAGTTCGTCGAGCAGGTCGCGTGCATGTTTTGCCGCGCCCTCACCCACGATCAACGGAAAACCGGTGTCTGTCCTGCCATGCAGGGTTTCGATAACCGTGCCATCCTGATCCACCAGAAGCAGAGCAGAATTGTGCTGCCACACCGCGTATGGCACGCGCTCCTCAAGCACCACGTGCAGTTGCGAGGGCAACAGCCGCATGACTTGAGCGCTGCGAACCATTGGGAGTTTCTCCAGCCTGTCCTGTGCGGCAGCGGTATCAAACGCCAATGTGGACGTATCGCGATCCAGTCCCAGCGCCGTGACGATCGAGGCATTGCTGGTGCGGTCCTGCCCCTCGATAGTGACGCGGTTCACAGCGAAACCGGCCCGGACTACGAGCGTTGACATTTTTTTCGTGGCGTAAGTGGCGGAGCGGTCAATATATCCGCCCACGGCCAGCCCATAGAGTGCCGCAGCGGAAATGAAGCACCCCGCCGCCATACGCCAGGAGCGTGGCATTCCCGCTGGAAGCCAGCCATGGCTGCGCCGCCGCCCCGGTTTCTGGGAACGACCCTGCCAGCTATCAGACATAGACAATGAGATTCTGGCCCCAAGCCCCTCGCCTGATTGCGAGTTGCGGTTCCAAAATCGTGTTTTCTGTCCCTGTCGTTTGCTTTTCTTGCCGCCTAGCGGTTGCAAGATGCGTCCTCCACCATCCAGCGCAAAAATTCACCAAATTCCCAGCCCGCATGGACTGCCAGCTCTGGCACGAGTGACGTTTCCGTCATGCCGGGCTGCGTGTTCACCTCAAGACAGATGAGCCGGTCATTACCACTCGAATTTTCGTCGAAACGGAAATCCGCGCGGCTAACCCCTCGGCAACCCAAAGCTTCGTGAGCCTTGAGTGCTAGCTTCTGAATTAAATGGTAAACATCTGGTAAAATTTGCGCCGGGAGGACGTGTTTTGACCCTCCAGGAGCGTATTTAGCCTCATAGTCGTAAAAACCGAGGCCTTCGGCGGGCAAAATGTCGATAACGCCTAGGGCTGTGTCGCCCATGACGGCGCAGGTCAACTCCTTGCCCGGTATGTAGCGCTCGGCCATGATTTCATCGCCAAGTGCCCAATCTGAGGAAGTCAATTCCTGCGGAGGATGCTCATGATCCTCACGCACGATGAAAATTCCCACGCTGGAGCCTTCCGCCACCGGCTTGAGCACGTAAGGCGGCTCCATCACGTGAGATTTCGCCGCTTGCGCCCGCGTCACAATCTTGCTTTCTGCCACCGGCACTCCGGCCTTGGCGAAAACGAGTTTCGCCTGCTCCTTGTGCATAGCAACTGCTGACGCCAGCACGCCCGAATGCGTGTAGGGAATTTGCATGACCTCAAGCAGGCCTTGAACACACCCATCCTCACCCCACCTGCCATGCAGCGCGTTGAAGCAGACATCGGGTTTGATTTTCTGCAACTGCTCGGCAAGGTCGAGACCGACATCGATGCGCGTGACCTTGTAGCCTTGGGTCTCAAGGGCATCGGCGCAGGCCTTGCCGGAATTGAGTGACACCTCGCGTTCAGCCGAGAGCCCGCCAAGCAACACGGCCACGTGTTCAAATTTGCCGGTCATGATGTCCCTTCTGGAATTTGGCCGTTGGACGCAATGCCCAGCCTGCGGATTTCCCATTCAAGCTCAATACCGCTCATATCCTTCACACGTGAGCGCACAGTTTCACCAAGCTCTTCTATGTCGCTGCTACTCGCCCCGCCCTCATTTATGAGAAAATTGCAGTGCTTCTCCGAAACTTTCGCACCACCGATTTGAAACCCCCGACAACCGGCCGCATCAATGAGCTTCCAGGCGCTCTCCCCCGGCGGATTCTTGAAGGTGCTCCCGCCCGTGCGCGCCTTGATGGGTTGGGCCTGCTCACGGTACTCGGCAACGCCCTCCATCTCGGCGAGTATTTTATCGCGCTCCCCTGCCTCCCCCTGAAACAGGGCTTGGGTAAAAATATAATCAGCCGGCGCGCCGCAATGACGGTAGCTGTAATTCATATCATCAACAGTCAAGGTATGGATGTTCCCGGCACGGTCCACCGCGCGCGCCTCGACCAGAACTTCGCACGTCTCCCGTCCATGGGCGCCGCCATTCATCCTCAGCGCCCCGCCAATACCACCGGGAATCCCCCGATAGAACGCCAATCCTGAAATCCCGGCATCGGCCGCTGCGCGCGATACCTTCACATCCGGCACCGCGCACCCGGCACGCAGGCGAATGCTGTCTTCTATCTCGATCCCGCCAAATCCACGTCCCAACCTGATGACAACACCGGGGATCCCACCATCGCGCACCAGGAGATTTGACCCCAGTCCGATAACCGTGACCGGTAGGCCATCAGGAAGGTGTTTAAAAAAATAGGCCAGATCGGCTTCATCAGCAGGGGTGTAGAGAAGCTGTGCGGGGCCGCCGACGCGAAACCATGTGAAGTCCGACAAGGGGGCATTGGCAACCAACCTGCCCCTGAGATCAGGCAGCTTGTGATTCAAGTCGCTGGTGAGGTCGGCAAAGGTCAATTGGGTCACTCCGCGGCGGGCTTCAGCTCATTCAACCGCTTGGGGAGGGCATGTGTCCACTCGGTGATGGTCCCTGCTCCCAGACCGATGACCAGATCGCCGGGCTTCGCCACCTCCGTGATGAGCGAGGCCAGGTGCTCCGCGTCGTCTACCGGCAGCACATGTTCATGGCCCTGGCGCTTGAGGCCTTCGATCAGCCCTTCGCGGTCGGCGCCTTCAATGGGCTGCTCCCCGGCGGAATAAACCGGTGTGACGATGACCGTATCTGCCTCTTCAAAACAGGTGCAGAAATCACCGAATAAGTTTTTAAGTCGTGTGTAGCGGTGAGGTTGCACGATGGCGATAACCCGCTTGTCTGCTGCACTGCGGGCAGCCTTGAGCACGGCTGAAATTTCAACGGGGTGGTGAGCATAATCGTCATAGACCGGTATGCCATTCCATGTGCCCGTCAGCATGAAACGCCGGGCAACTCCTCCAAAATTCTCAAGCGCTGCGCGTATCCGGTCGTCTGGAATACCAATCTCCGTGGCAACAGCAAATGCCGCCAGCGCATTAAGTGCATTGTATTGGCCCGGCACGGGCAGGCGCAGGCCTTTCAGCGCACGTGCCCCACCCGGAACATTTGTGCTGACATCCACATCGAAGATCGTAACACCGTCCTCCACATGGTAATTTGAGAGCCGCAAATCGGCGTCATCGGCCACACCGTAAGTGAGTACTCGCTGGCCTGTCTCATCGCGCCCGATCTGAGCGATCATCTCACGCACAATCGGGTGATCGAGTCCGGCCACGACCAGCCCGTAAAACGGTATATTGTCGAAAAAGGTCTTGAACGCGCCGTGCAGGGCTTCCAGAGATTGCCAGTAATCCATGTGTTCAGGATCAATATTGGTCACGACCCCGATACGGGTTGGCAGCGCAATGAATGTACCGTCAGATTCATCCGCCTCGACGACCATCCACTCACCTTGGCCGATCCGGGCGTTCGAGCCCCAACTTTCGATGATACCGCCGGAAATGACAGTCGGATCCTTGTCAGCCACCTGCAGAAGCTCGGCAATGATCGAGGTTGTCGTGGTCTTCCCGTGGGTGCCCGTAATGGAAACGGTTGCACACTCCCGCATGAGTTCCGCCAGCATTTCGGCACGGCTGATAACCGGCAGTCCCATTTGCCGTGCGGCCTCGAATTCGGGATTGTCGGGTTTGACCGCGCTTGAAAGGACCACGAATTCAGCGCCATCGAGATTGGATGGTTCATGACCAATGAAGCAGGTGATTCCCTTGTCCATCAGACGGCGGACATTGGCGCTTTTCTTGAGGTCGCTGCCGCGCACCTCGTAACCACGGTCGTGCATGACCTCGGCGATAGCGCTCATGCCAATGCCGCCTATGCCGACAATGTGGAACGGCCCGATATTGCGGGGCATCCGCATTTGCGCTACTCCTTCCAAGTCCCTTAAACGCGCGTGCGCGCCAGTTCCTCAATCACGTCTGCCAGCCTTGCTACCGCTTGGGGCTCTCCCAGGCTAAGCGCAGCTTTGGCGGCAAGAGAAATGCCTTCAGGCGAATCCGCAAGACGCATGATTTCGTCGCGCAAACGCTCAGCCGTAAACTCGGCCTGTTCGATGCACCACGCGCCGCCAACTTCCTGAAGTTGTGTTGCATTCTCCAACTGATCATTGTCAATAGCATGTGGCAGGGGCACCAGTATGGCGGGCCTTCCCAGAACGGTTAATTCGGCCACGGTCGAGGCGCCGGAACGTGCAATGACCAGATGTGCGTTCGACATGCGCTGTGGCAAATCGGGGAAGAATGTCGCCAGTTCCGAATTGATGCCGGCTTGGGTGTAGGCAGCCGAGACGCGCTCCATATCCTCATCGCGTACCTGCTGCACCAGTTTCAACCGGGCCCTGTACGCCTGCGGCAGACGAGTGAGCGCATCGGGAACGATATCGGCAAACACGCGCGCGCCCTGACTGCCGCCGAACACAAGCAACGAGAAGGCCTCTGCCCCGGAGCGCGTCTGATAGGGTTTTACCGCCTCGAGTACCGCATCCCGCACAGGCATTCCAACAATACGGGTTCTGGGTTGGTCGGACTGGCGATGATGCTTGGTCTTCTTGAATGTCAGGGCAATGTTGCTGGCGAAGCGGGATAAAAGGCGATTGGCGCGTCCCATAACGGCATTCGCGTCGTGAATAAGCGAGGGCACGCCAGCAAGTCGTGCCGCCAGCAACGGCGGTACGGTGGGATAACCGCCAAATCCTACAACCACGGCAGGATGTGTGTCCTTCAAAAGCGCCCTCGCGCGCCAGATACCCCGCAGCAAGGTCGTTGCCAGCTTGATGAACGCCAGCGGAGAGCGCCCACGCAAGGTCGCCGATGGTACATGGTGGACACTGCGCCCGGGGAATTCGATGCCATATTGATCGGCCCGAACATCGGTGACCAGATCAACCTCGTAGTCCCGTCGTTTCAACTCCTGCGCAAGTGCAAAAGCCGGAAACAAGTGACCACCTGTGCCTCCCGCGGCAATCATGATTACAGGTTTGGTCATGCCTTCAATCCCCGTGACACCGGCGCAGAAGATGCAGTGCCTCCGGGCTCATGTTGCCTGCCTGCCAGTGGGCGGCGGCGCGTGAGGCCCAACGCGAAACCCATGGTAAGCGCCATGGAAATAAGCGACGACCCTCCGTAGGAGATAAAGGGCAACGTCATGCCCTTGGCCGGTAACAAACCGATATTCACGGCCATGTTGATGATGGCCTGCAACCCGAACAACGCAACAAGTCCGATGGTTCCAAGACGTATAAATATATCGCTCTCAGCACGTACCCGCATCATGCCTCGCAGCACGATGAATGCAAACAGGCCAACAAGTACCAGACAGGCGACAAGCCCGAACTCTTCCGCTATCACGGCAAAAACGAAATCGGCATGGGAATCCGGCAAGGCCTGTTTGACCGTGCCCTCGCCCGGCCCTGTTCCAAACCAGCCGCCATTGCGAAACGCCTCAATGGCGCGGTCGGTCTGGTAAGTATCCCCGGCAGCCGGGTTGAGAAACCTGTCAATGCGCCCCGCCACATGCGGCACGGTGAGATAGGCCACCATCCCCCCCATCAGCAAACCGATTGCCAGTACCCCGACCCAGATGAGAGGCATGCCTGCAAGGTAAAACAGAATGCCCCACACGATTGTCACCAGGAACGCTTGCCCGAAGTCAGGCTGCAAAACCAGGAGCGCGACAAAAAACACGTAAAACGCGATCACGAGCGGTAGGCTCGGCACGTCGTCGCGCGACTGGGTTTCGGAGAACAGCCACGCGCATACGACCACGAATGCCGGCTTGACGAATTCGGATGGCTGCACCGAAAAACCCGCGAACTGAAGCCAGCGGGAGGCCCCCTTAATTTCCGTTCCCAGGACCAGCGTCGCCACCATCAGTACCATGCCGGCGACAAACACCCCCAAACTCACCCGGCGGATCATGCGCGGGGAGAGCAGCGACGCAGCGATAATCACAATGAGCGCCGGGCCCATCACCAGCGCATGGCGCATGAAGAAATGAAACGTGTCGAGGCCAAGCCGCGTGGCGACCGAGGGACTGGCGGCAAGCGACAGGAGCAGCCCGCCAATCATCAGCAAAAGCACGGCGGAGAACATCAGCCGGTCCACGGTGAACCACCAGTCGGAGAGGAGCGAGCGATCAGAACGGGTCAGCCTCATGAGACCTCGCTTGTGCGCAATTCAATACCTTTGAGTGCTCCCACCGCGTCTTTGAAGGCATCGCCGCGCACCGCAAAACTGCGAAACTGATCGAAGGAAGCACAGGCCGGAGACAACAGCACTGCAGGCTCAATTGCATCACTCGCAGATGCCTCCACCGCTGCCGCCGCAACCGCCTTCTCCAGCGTTCCGCATATGGTGTGTTGGACCTGGCCATCCAGTGTTCTGGAAAAATCTTCCGCTGCCTCGCCAATCAGATAGGCATGAGAAATGCTCGGGAAATATCCTTGAAGGCTCTCGATACCTCCCGTTTTGGCAAGACCACCTGCTATCCAGAATATGTTGTCGAAGCTCGCAAGCGCATGGGCGGCGGCATCGGCGTTGGTGCCTTTGGAATCATTGATAAACAGCACTTTGCCCAGACGACCCACTTCCTCCATGCGGTGCTCAAGACCGGGGAACGTTTTCAACCCTTGCGCAATGGCGTCCACGTCCAGACCCATACCTCGTGCAAGCGCGTAGCAGACGGCGGCATTCTGGGCGTTATGCTCGCCGCGCAAAGAGCCGATGCCAGTGAGATCAAATTCAGTGATTTCATTGTCATTTCTGTGCTCACGAAGAACGCCGTTAGAAGCACTGACACCGGTCTCGACCGGATTCCGGACCGATACCCGCGCAACGTCAAACGGCCCATCGAGCGATCCTGCAATAGCACGGCAGTGGATATCATCAACACCTATAACCGCCAGGCACCCTTCCTTCAGTCCGGAAAAAACCCGGCTTTTTACGGCTGCGTAGTTCTCCAGTGTGCCGTGCCGGTCAAGATGGTCCGGCGTGATGTTGAGCAGTGCCGCGGCATTGGCGTCCAGCCCCGGAGTGAGGTCAATCTGGTAGGAAGAAAATTCGATCACGTAAACCTGGTCGTCCGAGAGCGGCGGAAGATCGAGGATCGCTGTTCCGATATTTCCACCAAGAGAAGCGTTCAGACCGCCCGCTTTGAGAACGTGTGCCGTGAGCGCGGCCGTGGTGGATTTGCCATTGGTTCCTGTGATGGCCACAACGCGCGCCTTTGACCCCAGCGCTTTGCGTTCCCGAAAAAACAGCTCGGTATCGCCAATAATTTCTATTCCCGCTTTTTGTGCCTTCCTGACCGTCCAATGAGGTTCTGGATGAGTGAGCGGTACACCGGGAGCAAGGATGAGCGCCTCAAACGCGCTCCAATCCATCTCATTGATATCTGCAATCTCCATGCCTTCTGACGCGGCCGCTGTGCGAGATGCTTCTGCATCGTCCCATGCAACTACTTGAGCGCCGCCAGCCGTAAGCGCACGCGCGGACGCAATACCGCTCAGCCCCAGCCCGAAAAGGGCCACTGTCTTTCCGTCAAAGACGTGGATTGGAATCATGGAGTGGATATTAGCGCAGTTTGAGCGTTGCCAAACCAATCATCGCCAGCACGATTGAAATGATCCAGAAACGGATCACGATGGTCGGCTCCTTCCACCCCTTCTGTTCGAAGTGATGGTGCAGCGGCGCCATTTTGAATACGCGTTTACCAGTGAGCTTGAAGGACGCCACCTGCACGATCACCGAAACTGTTTCCAGCACGAACAGGCCGCCGACAATGGCGAGCACCAGTTCATGCTTGATTGCAACAGCTATGGCCCCCAGTGAACCACCGAGAGCCAGCGAGCCCGTATCGCCCATGAAAATAGTGGCCGGCGGCGCATTGAACCACAGGAAGCCGAGCCCCGCACCCACTAGCGCACCGCAAATGATCGCCAGCTCGCCCGCCCCGATGACGAAATGAATTTGCAGATAGTCCGCGAACACCTTGTTACCGGTGAGATATGTAATCAGCCCGAAGGTCGCTGCCGCGATCATCACCGGCACGATGGCCAGGCCATCCAGCCCATCTGTCAGGTTCACCGCGTTGCCAGCCCCGACAATGATGAAACAGCCAAGCAGGATAAAAACCGGACCGAGATCGAGAATAAAATTCTTGAAGAACGGAAATGTCAGCGAAGTGGAAAACGGCTCGGTGCCGAGTTTCACAATGATGTAAACAGCCACGGCTGCAACCGCGGCTTCGAGTGTAATCCTGATGCGGCCCGGGAACCCTTTTGAGGAGCGTGTTGTCACTTTGAGATAATCATCATAGAGGCCGATTGCACCGTAAGAGAGTGTGACGATCAGCACGACCCAAACATAGGCGTTTGATAGATTGGCCCACAGGAGGGTGGCGACCGTGACCCCCATAAGGATCATCAGGCCGCCCATGGTCGGCGTGCCCTGTTTACCGACAATATGACTGACTGGACCGTCATCACGGATCGGCTGGCCCCTGCCCTGCTTGATCCGCAAGGCCTTGATGAGTGCCGGGCCAAACATGAAAACGCACAACAGTGCGGTCATGGTGGCACCTCCGGTTCGGAAGGTGATATAGCGAAACACGTTGAAAAGCTGAATTTGGTCGGCAAACTCGGTGAGCCAATAGAACATGCCTGCTTTTCCTTCCGTGGCCGCAACCCTACACAGGCTGCGCACCCAATTGCTGCAAATGCTTGCGAAGGGCCTCAACCAACGGCCCCATTGCACTGCCGAGCGAGCCCTTGATCATTATCGCATCACCTGCCTGAACCGCGTCCAGCAAAGCGTCTTCCAGTCCTTTGGAATTACCCGCATATGCTCCACGCCGTGATTCGGGCAAGGCATCATAAAGTGCCCGCATATGCGGGCCGCATGCAAAGACTACATCTACCCCCGCCGCGTCAACCGGCTGGGCCAGTTCGCCATGCAATTGGAAAGAAGTATTGCCCATCTCCAGCATGTCACCGAGCACGGCAATGCGACGCGTGAATTGCGCGCGCGGTGTCTCCCCCAGGCTTTCCAGCGCGGCAAGCATGGAGGCGGGGTTTGCGTTGTAGCTTTCATCGATCAGCAAAACGCGGCCATCTTCAATCTCGAATTGCAACCGTGCACCACGCCCGGCCTGGGCGTGATATGTCCCAAGGGCCTTGGCCCCGGCCTGTATATCTGCTCCGCTGGCATGAAGTGCCGCAAGGACGGCAAGTGAGTTCATGACCAGGTGCCGTCCCGGTGCCCCGACACGATAAGATATTTTTTCCCCGGCGATGATGGCCCCGACGTCACTTGCATTTCCATCCGGGGTCAAGCTTTCCAGTTTTGCATCCGCCTCGTGATGCGAGCCAAAGGTGATGATATGCTCTACCCCTGAGTCCGAGGCGCATTTTTTCAAAAACTCGAAATGAGGATTGTCGCGATTGAGTATCGCCGTCCCGCCGGGCTCCAGCCCTGAAAAAATCTCCGCCTTGGCTTTGGCAATCTGTTCCTCAGTGGCGAAGAACTCCAGATGTACAGACGCGACCGTTGTGATGATCGCCACATGCGGACGGACAAGCTTGGTGAGCGGTATGATTTCACCAGGATGGTTCATACCAACCTCAAACACGCCAAAATCATTGTCACGAGCAAAATTGGCAAGGGTCAGTGGCACACCCCAGTGATTGTTGTAGGATTTCTCAGACGCGTGAACCGTGCCCGAAGCGCCAAGAGCGAGCCGCAAGGCCTCCTTGGTGCCGGTCTTGCCGACGCTCCCCGTCACTGCAATCACGCGCGCCGAACTGCGCTCACGCGCTGCTGCACCCAGCTGGTTCAAAGCTTCCAGCGTATCGGGAACGCGGATCAGCACTCCATCGATCTTCGGCTCGATGTCCTCTGAAACCAGAGCAGCAGCTGCGCCTGCTTCAAATGCCTTTGCAACATAAGCATGGCCATCAAGATTGTCACCGCGAATGGCCACGAACAGCGCACCGGTTTCCACCGTGCGGCTGTCGATGGAGACGCTGGTGAGATCTGGATCGCCATTTCCCGCATCATAGCCATCTGTTGCCACCAGAGCTTCTTTAAATGTCCAGAGAGGTTTGCTCATTTGTCGCCACGCGCCAATGAGGACTCAACCGCCTCGTGATCGCAGAAGGGGATGACCTTGCCGGCAATAGTCTGCCCAGTCTCATGGCCCTTGCCTGCAACGAGTAACAGATCACCTGCCTTGAGCCGCGATATGGCTGTCTCGATTGCCTCTCGCCGGTCGCCGATCTCCTCAGCACCTGCGGCTTTGCTCAAAATCTCGGCACGAATGAGCGCCGGATCTTCACCCCTCGGATTGTCGTCTGTCACGAAAACAAGATCCGCGTGTTCACTGGCGATTTTCCCCATTTGCGGACGTTTGCCCTTGTCGCGGTCGCCACCGCAACCGAATACGACCACGAGTCGGCCATCAGCGTAAGGGCGTAGTGCATCAAGCGCAGTGGCCAGCGCATCAGGTGTGTGAGCATAGTCGACAAATACAGTTGCACCCGCTTTAGACGTCGCCACATGCTCCAACCGACCTCGTGCACCTGTGAGGGAAGAGAGATGGGGAAAAACCTCTTCCGCACTTGCCCCACATGCCAAACACAGTCCTGCTGCGACCAGCGCATTGGCCGCCTGAAATCCGCCAACCAGAGGCAAGGAAACGTGAAAATCTTTTCCATCGTGACGAATTGTGAGGTGTTGGGCAAAACCGTCGCGCTTTGTCTCAACGAGTTTCAAAGTCTCGCCGCTTCGCCCCACTGATAGGGTGGGCAAGACTCGCACCTCGGCTGCTTCAAGAAATTTTCCCGCGCCTTCGCTATCCGTATCGACCACGACCGGCGCACCATCCACCAGAAGCGTGTCGAACAGACGCAGCTTCTGCGCGCAATAGTCCTCGAAGGTGGGATGATAATCCAGATGATCGCGGGAAATATTGGTGAATGCAGCTGCAGTGAAGTTCACTCCATCCAAACGGCGCTGCTGAAGGCCATGGCTTGAAGCCTCCAACGCCAGGTGGGTGATACCTTCAGCGCGAAGTTCGGCCAGCGCCTTATGAAGGCCAACCGGATCGGGTGTCGTATGGATGAGCGGCTTGGGCCCGGCGGGGGTATCGATACCGATTGTCCCTAGGCTCGCGGCGGCCAAACCCATGGCCTGCCAGATCTGGCGAACAAAGGCGACAACGGAGGTTTTTCCATTGGTGCCAGTGACGCCAACGATTGTTTCGGGTTGGCCCTGGTAAAACTTCGCCGCCATCAGCGCCAGGGCGCGGCGCGGGTCTGCATCCGCAATGACTGGAACACTCCAGTCGTCAGCTGCAGATGAACCGTCAGGCAGCAGGATGGCAGACGCACCCTTTTCGATGGCCTGAGGTATAAACGCGGCACCATCCATTTGTGTGCCTGGAAGGGCCGCGAACAGCATACCCGGGACGACTTCGCGACTGTCGGCGGTGAGGCCGGTGATCTCGACCTGCGACGCCGCGCCGTGCAACGCATGCCCGTCCCCAGCAAGCTCACCTAGCTTCATGGTAATTCCAGTGAAAATGTAATGAGCGCATGACGCGCCCGGCTCAGGAAGAGTTAATAGGAAGCGTTGACATGTTCGTCAAACTTGACCCCGCCCTCTTCAAGCAAGGGCGCTACCGAAAGCATGGGGCCGATGCGCTCGATAATACGACCCACGGTCGGCGCTGCATTGACACCGGCGGTTGACTTGCCACCGGTTGCTTCCACCTTTTGTGGTTCATCGAGAACCACCAGCACCACATATTCCGGGGCGTCCATCGGAAACACACCGAGGAAAGAATTCAGCAGCTTTGTTCGTGAATATTTCCCGTTCACGACCTTTTCTGCCGTGCCGGTTTTGCCGCCAACCCTGTATCCTGCAGTGTCGGCACGCTTGCCGGACCCCTGCTGCACGTTGAGCCTGAACAGGTAACGCATCAGATCGCTCGTTTGAAGTTTCACGACGCGTTTCGAACCGTGCTGGGCATCTTCACGCGAACGCGCAAGGAAGGTGGGGTTTACCTTGTAGCCGCCATTGACGAGGGTCGCGGCGGCACTGGCCATCTGTAGCGGTGTCACAGACAGGCCATGCCCATAGGCAATCGTCATGGTGTTGATACGGCCCCATTTCTTCGGCACGATGGGTGCTGCCGACAAGCCCATCTCAGTGTTCATGCGATCAAGTAGACCGAGTTTTCCCAAAAATGCCTTATGGCGTTTAGGCCCAAGATCGAGCGCCATTTTCGCAGACCCGATATTGGAGGAATAAATAAAGATCTCTGGCACCGAAAGCCAGCGGCGCTTGGCATGGAAATCATTGATCGTGAAAGACGCGACCTTCAGCGGATTGCGGGCATCATAGCCCTTATCAAGCGATGTGACGCCTGCATCCAGCGCACCTGCAGTTGTAAACATCTTGAACACCGATCCCAGCTCAAACACGCCTGAGGTCACACGATTGAACCGGTCACTCTTGAGTGCTTCCTCACGGCGGTTGGGGTCATAGTCAGGCAGCGATGAGAGCGCGACAATTTCTCCTGAATGAACATCCAGGACGAGCGCTGCGGCAGCTTTCGACTTGTAGAGTTTCATGGCCTGGCCGAGTTCTTCACGCACCGCATGCTGGACGCTTAAATTCATCGCCAGTCGGACCGGCTTCTGCTTGTCTGCTTTCCTCCCCGTCACCGCCACTCTGGCCGGGCGCGTATCGATGTAGGATTCAGCGCCGGCAAGGCCACGATTGTCCACATTCACATGACCCAGAATATGAGCGGCTGTGGCGCCGGCGGGGTAGACCCGGTGCGGTTCCTGAACAAAGTCGAGACCGGGTAACCCGAGTTCATGAATCTGCGCCTGCTGGCGCGGGTTCAATTCGCGGGCAATCCACAGGAATTTGCCGCCTCCGGTGAGCCGTTTGCGCAATGTGCGCGGGTTGACATCCGTCAACACGGAAGCGAGCTGTTCTGCCGTTGTGTCAACGTCCTCGATGCGGCTGGGATTGGCGAAAAGTGATCCCATCTGGATGTCGGTTGCAAGAATACGCCCCTTTGTGTCCACGATATCGGGACGATGGACCACGGTTGAAGATGTATACAACCGAGCACCCTGATCGTTTCCTTCAGTCGGAAAACCCAACTCAACCAGGCGCGCACCCAGAACAGTAAAGGCTGATGCAAAGACAAGCGCCATCAGCCCGGCGCGTGCACGCATACGGGTTTTGTGCGTCGCGTCACGCTTGATGGTAAGATGAGAGCGAAGGCTGGCCATGTAAGTTGTCTTTCTCGGCTTGTGAAGCGCTACTGCAAGGCCGCCTGTCGGCGCGTGTTTGGCGCTTCCGTCTGCCCGAGAAGGCGTGCGGCTACCTCAGCAGGGCTGGGTTGACGCAGGCCTTCATACTGCCTGGCTGTCAGGAATTGCTTGGCCTTGAGAGGTTTGAGTCCCAGGTGCTTGCGCGCCAGGCGCTCAATGCGCTTTGGACGGTTGAGATGACTCCACTCGGCCCGCAATACGGCAACAGCATCGCGCTCGGCACGAATAGATTGTTTCACCTCCGCGATGCGCTGACCCAGCTCACGCGATTCATGTTTAAGACCGTAGATCGTATAAACGAGGGCGATCAGGCCGCCGACGAGAAGAAGATTGAACACACGCATTACTTTAAGACCCCAATAGCTCATACTGAACTAGCTTGTGTTTACAGAGAGTTTAGGCACCCCAAGCCCATCGACCTCCGCTGGAAATGGTGGCGCGCTTGTGCGCTCACCTGTGCGCAAGCGCGCTGAGCGCGCCCGCGGATTACGCCGCACCTCATCGGTGCCAGGACTGACCGCCCTGCGATGCAGCAAGCGAAAAGACGGCGCCCGCTCATCCTCGGCACTAACTGGAGCATGACGCGATGGCCGGGCCGTTTTCCCCGAACGGCTGGCCAGAAAACGCTTCACGATCCTGTCTTCAAGTGAATGGAAGGTCACGACCACGAGCTGCCCCCCCTCGCCAAGCAAACGCTCGGCGGCAAAAAGTCCGCGTACAAGTTCGTCCATCTCCCCGTTCACGAACAAACGAAGAGCCTGGAAGGTCCGTGTTGCAGGATGTTTTTTCTCATCAGGCCTGCGCCCGAGCACACTCACCACAATGTTCGCCAATTCGCTCGTGCGTGCGATCTTGCTGTCCTCACGTGCGGCAACGATTGCGTGCGCGATGGCCCGCGCCCGGCGCTCCTCACCCAGAACCCGGATGATTTGCGTCAGATCGCTCTCGGAAAGTGAATTCACCACATCAGCAGCACTTGGGCCTTCCTGCGACATGCGCATATCGAGCGGCCCGTCGCTTTGAAAGGAGAACCCGCGCGGAGCTTCGTCTAGCTGCATGGATGAAACACCGAGATCGAAGGTAATGCCATCGGCCCGCTCGACACTATTGGCCGCGGCGATCGTTTCCATGTCACTGAAGGTGCCCTGCGCCAGGGTTAACCTGTCTGCAAAAGCCGCCTTGAGATCGCTGCCCCCGGCAATGGCATCCGGGTCCTTGTCGATGGCTAGCACGATGCAGTCCGCGCGCTCCAGGAGAGCCCGGCTGGTGCCGCCAGCGCCAAAAGTTCCGTCGATGTAGATGCCGTTTGCGCGCGGTTCCAGCGCGTCAATGATCTGGGAGAGCAGCACAGGAACGTGACGAACTGGTCCGCCAGCAGTGCCTGTGCCCATGGCACTGCCGTTCGTCATCATTCCCGTGCTCCCTCAGCGTCACCCGGTTTGCGGCGATCTGTGCCAAGCAAACCCTTAAATTCACTGAGCTTTTTACGTCCTGCACTGAACTGGTCCTGAAATTTTTCCGGCTCCCAGATTTGAAACTTTCCTCCCAACCCGACAAAGGTAGCCTTGGATGAGAGCGCCGCGTGATCGCAGAGACGCTCCGGAATTTTGATGCGGCCATCCTGGTCAATGGAGAGGACTTCGCTGGCGCCAAAAAGCGCCATCGCGAGATGGTCGCGTTCGTCGGAATAAGGAGCGATGTCTTCGAGGAGCAGCTGAATCTTGTCGACAAGGCGCTGGCCACCTGCGTCCAGCGCGGCGTCATCCAGCGAGGGATAGCAATAGATGCCCTCAAAGCCGTCTTTGGCGAGGACTGTGCGGAATGAGACCGGGACCGATATCCGCCCCTTGGCATCAATCTTATTTGTGAATGTGGACACAAACTGGTCCATCTCCCCCTCGTTCCCCCTCGGCTGTTACGCAAGGAAATACTTTGCCGTCGGTGCGGCACCCCACGTGCCGCGGCCGCGTCCTATTGGATCATGGGGATGGAGGAGAGGCCGCTGATCTCCCGTGGCCTCAGAGGAGGTCGGCTGGTTGCCTCTCCTCCAATTACCCCAATCCGAACGGGCAATAATGGGATAGCATGGGATATCATGGGCGTCAATGGATGGAAGTGGGAAAATTACGGTTTATGACGGGTTAACCGGCAGCGGGCCTGCATTTCCACGTCCCATGATCGCAAGCCAAGGTTAAGGAGGTGTTGACCCGCATGACATGGGCGGGCAGGAAAGCTCTTTTCTTGAAATTCTCTAGGCACCGTGAAAGGGTCGGCCTTGCCCCATGGCCGCCTCGTCTTGGCCCGGCCCAAATGTGCGAATATACCGGCAGCAATGATGAAAACGACCGCCAAATTTTGTGCGCTGCTGCTCATGAGCATGATGCTCGTTTCCTGCTCCGGGTCCTACCGGACTGAAGACGCCAATGTGCGCTATGCAAGCGTGGGTACGGGCGCGCAAAAAATCAGGCTGGCTTACCGGGACCAGGGCAAGGGGAAACCGGTTCTGCTGCTGCACGGTTTCGGCGCAAGTTCATACACATGGAGGCATGTGGAGCCGGCACTCGCAGCGTCCGGCCACCGGGTGCTCACGGTCGACCTGAAGGGTTTCGGCCTGTCTGACAAGCCATTAGACAAGGCCTATTCGATCTTCGATCAGGCAGCGCTCATTTCCGAATTCATAGAACAGCTCAAGTTAAAAAACCTGACGGTTATCGGCCATTCTCTGGGTGGTGGCGTAACACTCGTTCTGGCGCTGGAGAAAGACCGGCAGAAGCTCGGACGTATTTCCAAAATCGTGCTCATCGACAGCGTTGCCTATTCCCAGAATATTCCCATTGCCTTCAACATCCTGCGCACCCCGGTACTGGGAACAATCGGCAGCCGGCTCGTGCCGCTTGATGTCCAGACCCGCGTCGCATTGCGGCTCGCCTATTTCGACAATTCAAAATTCGATAGCAGTGATGTGAAACAATATGCGGACCCGTTGAAGGCTAAAGGATCCCGTCACGCCATGATTCAGACGGCGCGCCAGATACTGCCTGAAAACCTGCCCGAGTTGTCCAGGCGCTACAAGACGATCGAAAAACCCGCGCTGATCATTTGGTGCTCTCATGACAGGGTTATCAAGCCAATCATCGGTTTGCGCCTGCACGATGATCTTATCAACTCGTCATTCCATGTTGTGCGAGAGTGCGGGCACATGCCCCAGGAGGAGAAGCCGCAGGAAACCATCGCCCTGATCCGCGATTTTCTGAAACGTTGATATTGAAATCTCAGCGCGATTGGATGCCCGGATGGCTGCGCCTCCACACATCCAGGAAAACCTCGCCCAGTTTCTCAAACCGCTCATAGCCCGGCGCTGATGCCCGCCATAAAAGCCCAATTGTTCGCGATGGTTCCGGCTGCAAATGGCGAAGTGCTATCGGCGTATCGGCACGCACCTCGACCGGCACTGCCATCTCGGGCAGGAGTGTTGAGCCATATCCATTTGCCACCATTTGCAGCACAGTTGTGAGGCTTGTGGCTCCAAACTTGGACATCGCACCCGTCCCCACAGCGCCACACACGGCAAGCGCCTGATCGCGTAGACAGTGCCCTTCCTCAAGCAGGATCAATTTCTCTGCCTGCAAATCACCAACCTTTATTGAGTCAGGCTCAGGCGCAGACGCCGGCATCGCCAACAAAAAGCGGTCTGAGAAAAGTGCTTGGGAGTGGAAGCGTTCATCCCCCGCCGGGAGTGCAAGAAGTGCCACATCAAGTGCGCCTTCACGCAACTCATCCAACAGATGGTCTGTCTGTGCCTCGTGCAACGTCAAATCAAGTTCAGCATAGCGTTGCTGCAATTCCGGAAGCACCAGTGGCAAAAAATAGGGTGCAATGGTTGGTATTACGCCCAGCGATAAGGAGCGGCCAAGCGGCCCGCCTTTGTCGGCGGTAAAATTCTGAAGATCCTGCACCTTCAAGAGAATGTCAGAGACGCGCCGGGCAACTTCCCTCCCCTCACCGGTAAGTTGAACTCCGGTTTTTCGCCGCTCGATAAGCATGACACCAAGTTCGGCTTCCAGCTCCTTGATCTGCATGCTCAGAGCCGGCTGTGAGACATGGCACGCCTCTGCCGCATGTCCGAAATGGAGAATTTCCCCGAGGGTGTGGAAATAGCGAAGCTGTCTTAACGTGATCATCGGAAAAGGTCATTGGTAGTTTTTGATTAATGATTAGTTTTTCTTATCAGAAAGATAGTTTTTTGCAATTAGACCTTATGAATGATCTGCTTCAGTCTCACGTGGAGTTGGTTACTTCAAAATTAGCGAACACCACAGATATGAAGTCATAATTGTTTCATGCGGAACAAGCTGAACAGAATTTCAAGAACATGATCGGAGGCAAAAATGGACGCGAAAGTTGACGACAAAGGCCCGGGCGGATGTCCAGTGATGCACGGCGGGAACACGGCCCTCGGCAGCACAGTTACGGAATGGTGGCCGAACGCCCTCAATCTGGACATTCTCCATCAGCACGACACGAAGACCGACCCGATGGGGAAGGACTTCAACTATCGTGAGGAACTCAAGACGCTTGACGTCGAGGCGCTCAAAAAAGACCTGCACGCTCTGATGACGGACAGTCAGGAGTGGTGGCCGGCCGACTGGGGCCACTATGGCGGCCTGATGGTCCGTATGGCGTGGCACGCCGCAGGCACCTACCGGCTGTTTGACGGACGCGGCGGCGGTGGCACCGGGAACCAGCGTTTCGCTCCGCTGAACTCCTGGCCGGATAACGGCAACCTCGATAAGGCCCGCCGCCTCCTGTGGCCGGTCAAGAAAAAATACGGAAACAAGATCTCCTGGGCCGACCTGATCATCCTTGCAGGGAACATCGCTTATGAGTCCATGGGCCTGAAGACCTTCGGTTTCGGTTTCGGGCGCGAAGACATCTGGGCGCCCGAAAAAGACGTGTATTGGGGCTCGGAAAAGGAATGGCTGGCTGAAAGCGTTCTCAGATACGCTAACGAGGAAGACCCCGATTCACTGGAAGCGCCGCTGGGCGCCGTCCACATGGGGCTTATCTATGTTAATCCGCAAGGGCGCGACGGCAAGCCCGACCCGCTCAAATCAGCCCGCGACGTACGCATCACATTCGCCCGCATGGCGATGAATGACGAGGAGACCGCAGCTTTGACCGCAGGCGGTCATACAATCGGCAAGGCGCACGGGAATGGCCAGGAATCCAACCTTGGACCCGCGCCTGAAGCAGCCCCTGTCGACGAACAGGGCTTTGGCTGGATCAATCACGAAACCCGCGGCGTCGGAGGTGACTCAGTGACCAGTGGTCTTGAAGGGGCCTGGACCTCGGAGCCGACCAAATTCGACATGGGTTATTTCGACATGCTGCTCGACCACGAATGGGAGCTGAAGAAGAGCCCTGCTGGTGCCTTCCAATGGCAACCGGTCGATATCTCTGAAGAAGACATGCCGGTCGACGTGGAAGATTCCTCGGTCCGCACAATGCCGATCATGACCGACGCGGACATGGCCATGAAGATGGACCCGGACTATCGCAAAATCATGGACAAGTTCCGGGCCGATCCCGACTACTTCAAGGACACATTCGCCCGCGCCTGGTTCAAGCTGACCCACCGCGACATGGGACCAAAGGTGCGCTACATCGGCCCGGATGTTCCTGAAGAAGACCTGATCTGGCAGGATCCGGTTCCAACTGGCCCCACGGACTATGATGTAAACACGCTCAAGAAAAAGATCGCGGAGAGTGGCTTGAGCATCGGCGAGATGGTTGCCACTGCCTGGGACAGCGCCCGCACCTACCGCAACTCGGACATGCGCGGCGGTGCCAACGGTGCACGCATCCGCCTCAGCCCCCAGAAAGACTGGGAAGGCAATGAGCCGAAGCGCCTGTCCAAGGTGCTCTCCGTGCTCGAGCCGATTGCAGCCGAAACGGATGCAAGCATCGCGGACGTTATCGTTCTGGCGGGCAATGTCGGTATTGAGCAGGCAGCCAAAGCTGCCGGTCACGACATTTCGGTGCCCTTTGCTCCCGGCCGCGGTGATGCAACGGATGAGATGACGGAAACGTCGTCCTTCGACGCGCTTCAGCCATTCGCCGATGGATACCGCAACTGGTTCGGTTCAACCTACGACGTCAGCCCCGAAGAGGTGATGCTCGATCGCACCCAGCTGATGGGTCTGACGGCTTCGGAGATGACTGTGCTCATCGGCGGCATGCGCGTACTTGGGACCAATCACGGCGGAAGCAAGCACGGCGTATTCACGGATCAAGAGGGTGCGCTTTCGAACGACTTCTTCGTCAACCTGACAGACATGTCTTACAAGTGGGTCCCGTCTGGCGATGGCGTGTTCGAAATCCGCGACCGCAAGACCGGCAACACCAAATGGACGGCAACGAGCGTCGATCTCGTATTCGGCTCCAACTCGATCCTGCGCGCCTATGCAGAGGTTTACGCTCAAGACGATGCGAAAGAGAAGTTTGTCAACGACTTCGTAGCCGCCTGGACCAAGGTGATGAACGCCGACCGCTTCGACCTCGCCAGATCCCAGAACCAGGGTCTTTGAGGACTACTGAAAGTAAGCCCGGAGCGCGCTATCCCTACTCACAGGCGCGTTCCGGAAGGTGACCGGCTCCTCCCGGACACCCCCAGAGACGGCTGGTGCGGAACTCCATCCGGCACCAGCCGTTTTACTTTCTTTCAAGCCAAAGCAAATCCCTTATAAACAAAAGAATTTCTCTAGAATAATAATTTACATTACATATGATTATTTAATTTGATGAAATAATATATGTTTTTTTAATTTTATAATATTTCAAATATATTTAAATATATATTTTATAAATAATTAAAGTCATATATATTATGAAGATGATTATATATTTACAGCAAACATCAAGGAAAAATAAATATGAAAAAAATATTAGCCATTTTTAGTTTATCTATAGCTGTTATATTGACTAACGCTACTAATCATAGAATATACGCGGCCGATGAGGCTGCAACAGAAAGCGGCGCTCACTTGAAAGGCCCAAATGAAACAAAGGGTGGTAAAATTGGTGAACGTGTTGGTGGAGCAGTAGGTGCAATGACAACGAACCCACGCGATAGCTACGCCGACAAGAAAGACCATATGAATACCTACGAAGAGGGAGGACGAGTAACGGGGGAGCATATTGGCCGGCAAATAGATAAAGCTGGTGCGTCTAAACCCAGATAAGCAAACCTGGATAACTCAAGGAACAACCAGCTCGGCATTCATTAAGAAATCTGGAAGGCCGGCCCCCGGTTTCCCGAAGACCGGCCCATAATCATGCCAGTTTGCCTGTAAGCCGGGTTCTGTCCCCGCGCCGAAACGCGATGGATGACCATTCATCTGGGGCGCATCTTGCGATACGCCTCGCGCGACCAACCCGGATGATCAAGCCTGGAAACGGGCCTGGGTGCGAACACCCGCGTCATCCCTATTCGGTCTTGCTCCCGGTGGGGTTTACCATGCCGCGCCTGTTACCAGCCGCGCGGTGCGCTCTTACCGCACCCTTTCACCCTTACCTCTCGTGAAGAGAGGCGGTTTGCTTTCTGTGGCACTTTCCCTAGGGTCGCCCCCGCCGGACGTTATCCGGCACCGTGCTTCCATGGAGCCCGGACTTTCCTCTCTGCGTCGAGATGCGCAATACAAAACTCTCACCGCAAAGCGGCCATCCAGCCAACTGGCAAGAACAGAATAAGGGGATCGTAGTGCCTCGCGTCAAGTATCACGCATCAGGGTGAACGGCGTCAGGCAGGGAAAATGGTTTTCAATTCTTCCACGCCATTTTGAATGGCCTCGCACGAATAGCCAGCAAATCCAAGCAACAGACCCTGGCCTTTAACCTTGCCCAGATAGAAGCTGCTGGCGGCGCGCGCCTGCATACCACTCTCGGCCATGCGCTTCACGATATCCACGTCGCTCAACCCTTCGGGCAGACCGGCAATCAGTTGCATTCCGCCTGCAGGCTTTTCCACACTCAGCACATCCTTGAACCGGGACGACAGCCCATCAACCAGCACTGTCTGGCGCTGCTCATAGAGGGCGCACATGCGCCGGACATGGGCCCGCAAATGCCCCTCCTCGATGAATGCCGCCAGAGCCAGCTGTACAGCTACCGAGGCAATCTGCCCGGTGTTGCGCTGCATTCGTGAAAGAGGTTCCACCAGCGCCTTAGGCACCACCGCATAGCCAACGCGTAAACCAGGCTGGAGAATTTTGGAAAAAGTTCCGACATAGAGAACACGTCCTTCAGGATCGAGCCCCTGCAACGCCGCGACCGGACGACCCTGAAACTGGAACTCACTGTCATAGTCGTCCTCGAGGACATAAGCCCCGTAGCGCTCGGCTGCTTCCAGTAATTCGAGCCGCCGGGCAAGCGGCATCAATCGCCCGGTAGGATATTGATGCGATGGCGTGACATAGATGGCGCGTGGAGCCGGATATTTTCCGTCCGGATTGAGCCCGTTCTCATCAACA
>JAJFHP010000030.1 GCA_021775555.1 Hyphomicrobiales bacterium
TTCATCATTCATGTTGGTGGTCATGTGCTGGAACTTGACCTTGTTCTGCTCTTCAAAGGCCTGCTCCGGGGTCATTTCCCCGTCATTCACCGCCCGGCGGATGAGCAGCCACGAGGCAAGCTGCATGAGGCGCGTGGTCAGCCGCATGCTTTCAGTTGCATAGGCAAGGGAGACCTGGCTATCCAGGCCCTTGGCATCTGCCCGGCCATCGCCATCAAGATAGGCAGCTGTCGCCTCAACCAGCGCCATGCCTTCCTGAAACACCACGGAGAACTGCTCCGACTCGGTGTATTTTTTCCCAAATGGAATGGTGTTTTCTCTCGCCCCTTCAGGCGATCCGGTCTTTGACTCAACTGACATATACTCAACGCTCCCGACCACAAACAGCGCTTATAATAGCACTTTTGACACCATATAACGCACGTTGCCTGAGAGTTAAGTTAACCGGGATCGCTTAATTTTTAACTGACGTAAAAAAAGAGCCGCAACAAAGGCGGCTCTAGAAGTTAACAGGGAGGCGTCAAACAGAGTGACCAAGAGCCACTCAGTATCCAGATGACTGGATAAGGCGAATGTTAACCCTGAACCTGCTAACAAAGGGTTAATGGTAACCAGTTCCCTGCCAGCGTTTGATTTCATTCACTATTTAAAAACTGAGTCCGCCGCATCCCGCGACGACTCCTTCGATGCAATTTCCCCCTTGATGCGGGAAATCTCACCGTCAAGCGCCTCGGCAAGTTCGCTCAGCTCCTCGATGGAATGGTTGGACAGATCGCAGCCAATCTCGAAGGCCTTCTTTTTACGCGGCTCAAGTTCTTCCATATCCATGGGTGCATCTCCCTTCGCGGGCCATCTCATGCCTGTTGATGTAAGGCTAAAGCCTTATCATTGGACAGCCAAGCTCCCTTGAGGCACAAGGCAAATAGAGCTATCTCACTCTCGTTAAAACCGCTCCTTTCATTTTTTAAAAAATCGCAGGCCCTCATGACCTCCATTCCCGATACCATGTCTGCCATCGAAATCACTGAACCGGGCGGGCCGGATGTCCTGCAATCCCGGGAGATGCCCGTTCCTGAACCGGGCCCGGGACAGCTTCTGGTCAAAGTCCATACGGCCGGCGTCAACCGGCCCGACATCTTGCAGCGTACCGGTGCCTACCCCCCTCCCAAGGGATCATCACCCCTGCCCGGCCTTGAGATTTCGGGTGAAGTGGTCGCCACGGGACCCGACACGACACGCTTCAAGCTGGGGGACCAGGTCTGTGCGCTGACCTCTGGCGGCGGCTACGCGGAATATTGCGTGAGTGATGAGACATCAACACTTCCCGTGCCTAAGCGCTTGAGCATGGAAGAAGCGGCTGCGGTGCCCGAAACTTTCTTCACCGTCTGGCATAATGTGTTTGAGCGCGGCCAGCTCTTGGAAGGTCAGTGGCTGCTAGTGCATGGCGGGTCTTCGGGCATTGGCACCACCGCCATCCAGATGGCAGTTGCCCGTGGCGCCAGGGTCATTGTTACCGCCGGCACGCCAGAAAAGTGCAAGGCGTGCGAAAAGCTCGGCGCCACCCGCGCTATCAATTATCGCGATGAGGATTTTGTCGAGGTGGTGAAGGAAGTGACCGAAGGCCATGGCGCCGACGTCATTCTGGATATGGTTGGTGGCAGCTACATCGAACGCAATTTCAGTGCCGCGGCGGTGGACGGGCATATTGTGCAGATAGCCTTCCTTCAGGGTCCAAAAGCGGAATTGAGCTTCATGAGGGTCATGATGAAGCGCCTCACCGTCACCGGGTCCACATTGCGGGCACGCACAACTCAAGTGAAAGGCGAGATCGCCAACGCGGTTGAAAAAAATATCTGGCCGCTGGTTGAAGCAGGCAAGATGAAGCCTGTCATGGACGCGTCCTACCCGCTGAGCGAAGCCTCCAAGGCCCACGCCCACATGGAATCTGGCGAAAATATTGGCAAGATCGTGCTGAAAGTCGATTAAGCCTTGAGCTCAATTGGGAAAATACTGAGCCGTCAGCCGGTCGCTGTAAGCGACGAGATTTTTATGTTTCGCGGTTGCGCCAACCAGCGGCGTATCAAAAATATCGCACAGCAGACCGGCAATCGTTGCAAAGACCATTGCATCAGCTCCACATGGCTTGTCACCCATCAGATAAGGTTTGTCTCCGAGAAACGCCGCAATGTGATCGATCCCACGAGTTGCCAGCTCTACGACCTCCACTTCAGAGTGGCGGCCCAGCCCCTGCCCCTTAAGATCGCGGCGCACTTGCCGGCGCACCATGGGAACCACGATCAGGCGTAATGGTGCCGGAATCGATTTAAAGAACACCGCCGGGCCTGCATTGAAATTTTCTTCCCTGAACCAGCGGGAATGCACAATGGCCCAATAAAGGTTGTCCTCACACAGTTTCTCAAAAGCCCAGGCGACAGCGCATTCCGCATCGCTCAACCCTTCATCAAAGTTGATGCCGCGCGTGTTCTCGAGGTGAATTCGAATGAATGTCGAATCAGGCACCATAATGCCATCGTCGTCCATGTAAGGACCTTTGCCCTTTGGAGCTTTTTGCAGATTTGCTGTATCCGTCTTGAATTCTAGGTTGGCCATTTTCAGCAGTACAAGAGCCTTCATGCAGAAAGGAGAGGGATCAGGCAGACCGAAATTTGGACCAAAAGTATATAACGTGATCATTTAAAAACTTCTCCTTGCAGTCCCAGCGGTACTTGGTTGCGCACAATAAGGTGCTTGCTTAAGGCGAAGATATGACGAAGACAGGCGATTGCCTCTTGGCTCTCACGGCCTTATATAGAGGCCATCCCTTAATCACAGGATTCTTGTTGTCGCTTTTGCGTCTGTTAACGGACGGGGAGCAGAGAGGTCAGATTCATGTCCCGTATGCCACTGATGCCCAAGGCCACTGCCGTGTGGCTTGTCGAAAATACATCGCTCACATTCGACCAGATCGCCGAGTTCTGCCAACTGCACGTGCTCGAAGTGAAAGGCATTGCCGACGGTGACGTCGCGCATGGCATCAAGGGCATGGACGCAATCTCGTCAGGACAGTTGACGCGCGAGGAAATCCAGCGCGGGCAGGATGATTCAAAATACCATTTGAAGCTCTCCGAGCCGAAAGTCGAAATCCCTGTGGTGAAGACCAAGAAGGGCCCCAAATACACGCCCGTGTCCCGGCGCCAGGACCGCCCCAATGCTATCCTCTGGCTCCTGCGCCAACATGCCGAGCTAAAAGACAGCCAGATTATGCGCCTCGTCGGCACCACCAAGCCGACCATCGAGGCGATCCGCGAGCGCACCCACTGGAACTCGCCCAACCTGCAGCCGGCTGATCCGGTAACCATGGCGTTGTGTTCTCAGACTGATCTGGACCGGGAAGTGCAGAAGGCCGCACGCCGCGTCGAGCGCGAGCGCAAGGTGGAGGAAAAAGACGCCATCAAGGCTGGAACCCTGCTGCCGACAGAAGAAACCGCCCCGGTGAAGAAAAAGAAAAAAGAAGCCAAGCTGGTGACAGCAGCCGAGCTTGCCGCTCACAAGGAGGCAACCGAAGCTGCCGCAATGGCCATGAAGCGTAGCGAGATTGCCGATGAGCAGCGCGGCGACAGAACAGCGGGTGAGCAGGCCGTCAGTGCCAAGGAGGAGGCGGAATCAGTGTTTGCCAAGCTCCAGGAGATCAAGAAGGACAATCCTGAAGACGCACCAGTTGACAAGGCACCCGCAGATAAAGCGCCTTCCAACGAGGCGCCAGCAAGCGAGTAGCCACGGATAACGGCTCCGCCATGGAGACCGGGTTTACTGGTGCCGGCAATATGAGCGGGCTCATGTCCGCCATACAGCGAACCACTCCTTGCCCGCCGCGCGCAAAGCGGGATGGATGATACGATCCGGTGTGAATTCAGCTGATGGAGATTACATTCCGTGTCCAGAATAATTCGCGTAGGCGGGGCCCAGTTGGGGCCATTGCAAAAATCTGAAGACCGGAAGATTGCAATCGATCGCATGATCTCCCTGCTGGGCCAGGCACATGCAGATGACTGCCAGCTTGTCGTTTTTCCAGAACTCGCTTTAACCACATTTTTCCCGCGCTGGAATATGGATGATGCGCGCGAAATCGACTCCTATTTCGAGAGCGAGATGCCTAACGAGGCGACCAAGCCGTTATTTGATCGTGCAAAAGAACATGGCGTCGCAATCTCATTTGGCTATGCGGAAATCGCGGAGGAAAATGGAGTACGCCACCATTACAACACGTCGATCATCGTCGATAAGACCGGACACATCGTCGGCAAATATCGCAAGACCCATCTTCCCGGTCACGGTGAGTTCGACCCCGAGCGCGCCTTCCAGCATCTTGAGAAGAAATATTTCGAGGTCGGCAACACCGGCTTTCGCGTGTGGCGGTTTATGGATGGCATTATGGGCATGTGTATCTGCAATGACCGCCGCTGGCCCGAGACCTACCGGGTGATGGGCTTGCAGGGGGTAGAGATGGTGCTGCTCGGGTTCAACACGCCCGCCGCCAACTCCCAACGCACAGATGAACCCCCGGGTTTGAGAAATTTTCACAACGATCTTTCAGTTCAGGCGGGTGCATATCAAAACGGCACATGGGTTGTCGCCATAGCCAAGGCAGGAACTGAGGACGGCCATGAGCTGCTCGGCGGCTCTGCAATTGTCCACCCATCGGGTCAAATTGTTGCGCGCGCAAAAACCCTCGACGATGAGCTGATCGTCGCCGATTGCGATCTTGACGAATGCAATTTTTATAAAGAAACGATTTTCGATTTCGACAGGCATCGCCGCATCGAACATTATGGCCTGATCACGGAGCAAACCGGCGTCGTGCGCCCGGACTGAAGCTCCGTCAAATCGATACCAACACGCCTAGCCCTTAGCTCCCACATCCACCGTGTAGTTCAGCGCCAACCGGCCACCGTCGGCATAGATCGTAGTCCCGGTAATATAGCTCGCCTCATCGCTGGTGAGGAAAGCGGCAATGGCGGCGATTTCCGATGGTTCGCCAATGCGCCCCATCGGCGTGCGGGAAAGGATCCGGTTCATAATCGCCTTGTCACTTGCCACCTCTTCCAGCATCTCGGTCATGATTGATCCGGGGCCAATGGCATTGACGCGAATGCCCTTGTCAGCAAGTGACAGCGCCATGGCCTTGGTGAGCTGTGACAGGCCGCCTTTGGCTACCGTGTAGGCCACATGATCGGGCAGTGCAAAAATCGCGTTCACGGATGACATGTTGACGATGGAACCGGGCGCCCTGCCCTCCTCCACCTGGGCTACCATCTGACGCGCCACCGCCTGGCCGAGTAGAAACGGCCCCCTGAGATTGGACCTCAGTACAGCGTCGAACTCTTCTTCCTCCAGCTCCAGGAATGGTGAGCTGTCGAGTGTGGCGGCATTGTTGATGAGGATGTCTATTGCCCCGTGCCGATCCAGCGTCTCGGCAACGAGATTGCGCACATCGAGCTGGTCTCCGACATCACAGGCCACAAAACTTGCCTGTTCATTGCCCTCGGCGAGTTGCTGGCAAGACTTCTCACCGCTCTTCTCGTCGATATCCGCCAGCACCAACTTCGCACCATCACCAAGAAACCGCTCCGCGCAGGCATAGCCGATACCCCGCGCGGCCCCGGTGATGATGGCTACTTTGTCCTTGAGCGACATGACGGGCCCTCCTCTTGCACACGCACAGGCTAGGTCGGGTTTTACTGCGGGGCAAGGGCGGCGAGGGCAACAACGGCCAACATGGAGAGCGCCATGACGATGTTGATGATGAACTGTGTGCGGGGATCAAGATTCAACCTGCGGACGGTTACGCCGGCCGCAAACCAGGCAATATGGATAGGGACCCAGAAAGCATTCATTATTGCCAACTTGATGAGTGTCTCAATAGGCAGGCTCTCGGGCCAGAAGGCAAAGCCGCTGAAAAATGTCGTGTTGACCGCGTAAGCTTTCGGATTGATGACCTGAAGCAAGATACCACTCAGCACGCCCGGCGCTGCCGGTGCCTTGCTGAACGCGATTGTGCTACCGGAAAAGGCGATGCGGGCCGCGAGATAAAACAGATAGGCACCGGATGCGAACAGAAAAAACATCCGTAGTGCCGGGTTCGACAGCATGATGGCGGCAAGCCCCGAAATCACCGCCAGAGAAACCAGATTTGTGCCGATAAATAGTCCGATAAAATATCGCACGCCCTTGCGGTAGCCATAGGCCGACCCAACGCCCGCAGCGGAGAGAACTCCGGGACCGGGTGTGATGAAGAGAAAAAATACGGCCAAAGAGAATGTGAGCATGGCGCGTGTATAGAGTTGAGCTGAGAACAGATCAATCCTGATACATGGTTGAATTTTATGCACTCACCTCTTTGCTGAAACTGTGCAAATGCTAATCTTGTCAGTTCTGCTCAAAAGATTCTCCTGCCCACCCGTGACCTCACAATGATCCAATCAACTGGCCTGACCAAAATCGCCGAGACTCTGCGCTCTCCCAACTATGGCAGCTACGTTGTGGGGAATGGCATCTCGCTCATTGGCACCTGGATGCAACGTATCGCGGTTGGCTGGCTTGCATGGGAATTGACGGGTTCACCGCTCTGGCTCGGGATCATCGCATTTGCCGATTTGTTTCCAACGGTCCTCATCGGCCCTATTGGTGGTACGGTTGCCGACCGGCATAATCGGCTGCGCCTGATGCAAATCACGCAAGGTCTCTCCTGTCTTCAAGCCACACTACTATTCGCCCTGACTATGACCGGGCAGATCACCATCCTTTATCTTGTCTGGCTGTCCTTGTTCCTCGGCATTGTATCCGCGCTTAACCAGCCAGCCCGTCTGGCGCTCATTCCCAGTCTGATTGAACCTCACAATCTCAATTCCGCGATCGGCATCAATTCGGTGATCTTCAACCTGGCCCGCTTCATCGGTCCGGCAATCGCCGGCGTTATTATTGCCAGCGGCAATGTGTCATGGGTATTCGCCCTGAACGCGATCTCCTTCACCTTTTTCCTGGCGATCCTGTTGCGGCTGCAACTCACCATCCCCCCTATGCCACCGCGCAAGCGCAAGCGTTTTATCGTCGATTTGATGGAGGGTATTGCCTATGCCATCCGTGACAAGACTATTTCTGTCCTGCTTTTCCTGATGATCGCCATTGGTCTGGGGGCGCGGCCTCTTGTTGAACTGCTGCCTGGTCTGGCCAGTGCTGTCTTTGGCGGCGGGCCTGGCACATTGGCATTGCTGACCTCTACTTTCGGCGTCGGGGCTATTGTCGGTGGTTTGTGGCTCGCGGGGCGCGATCAGAAACGCGACCTTTCCGGCATTGTGATCGCAGCCTCCTTCATTGTCGCATCAGCCTTAGCTGTCTTTGTCAGCACATCTTCGCTCTGGGTCGCGGTGCCAAGCGCCGCGATACTCGGCCTCGCCATGGTGACAACAGGCGCGGGCATACAGACGCTGCTGCAACTCAATGTGGATGGAAATATGCGCGGGCGTGTCCTCAGCCTCTACGGGCTTATTATACGTGGCGGCCCTGCAATCGGCGCTCTGAGCATGGGCTGGCTGGCGGAGTTTTACGGCCTGCGCTGGCCTCTGGCTGGAGGCGCTGTCCTTGTTGCATTCGCGGCATTGGTAATCACGATGCGAAAACGCAAAGCGCAATGATCAGCAGCTTTTACCTTACGCCGGATAACCGCGCCCTTTCAGCACGTCGGTGATCTCGTCGAGGATCACCGGATCATCGATGGTGGCGGGCATTTTGAACTCCTCGCCATCGGCGATCTTGCGCATGGTGCCGCGCAGGATTTTGCCAGAGCGCGTTTTGGGCAGGCGCGGCACGGCCATGGCCAGTTTGAAGGCCGCCACAGGGCCGATCTTTTCACGCACCAGTTTCACAACTTCGCTCTCGATGTCACCCATCTCCCGGTCGACACCTGAGTTCAGCACAATGAAGCCCGCTGGAATTTGTCCTTTGAGCTTGTCCGCCATGCCGATGACGGCGCATTCGGCCACGTCCGGGTGCGTTGCAATCACCTCTTCCATACCGCCGGTAGAAAGCCTGTGACCGGCAACATTGATGATATCGTCGGTGCGCGCCATCACATAGACATAGCCGTCCTCATCCACGAAACCCGCGTCAGACGTCATGTAGTAGCCGGGAAAATCCTGCAGGTAGCTCTCCTTGAAGCGTTCATCATTTTGCCACAGCGTCGGCAGGCAGGATGGCGGCAAAGGCAGCTTCACCGAAATAGCGCCGGTCTCGCCGGTTGGCACTTCGTTGCACTGATCATCGAGAATCTTGATGTCATACCCCGGCATGGCGACCGTGGGAGAGCCGTATTTGACAGGCAGCGCGCCAAGCCCGACCGGATTTCCGGCAATGGTCCAGCCGGTTTCCGTTTGCCACCAGTGATCATAAACGGGCACTTCAAGTTGTTTCTCAGCCCACTGGATGGTGTCCGGGTCGGCCCGCTCGCCTGCCAGGAACAGGGTGCGGAAGTTGGACAGATCATAATCCTTGATTAGCTTGCCTTCCGGGTCTTCTTTCTTGATGGCGCGGAAAGCTGTGGGCGCTGTAAACATCGCCGCCACCTTGTGCTCGGAGATCACACGCCAGAAGACACCCGCATCAGGCGTACCGATCGGCTTGCCTTCGAATATTATGGTTGTATTACCGTGCAGCAGCGGCGCGTAGACGATATAGGAATGCCCCACGACCCAGCCCACATCCGATGCCGCCCAGTACACTTCGCCTGGTTCCACGTCATAGATATTCTTCATCGACCAGTGGAGGGCGACCATATGCCCGCCATTGTCGCGCACAACGCCCTTGGGGATACCGGTCGTGCCGGAAGTGTAGAGGATGTAGAGTGGATCGGTGGCGGCGACATCGACGCAATCGGCTTTTCGCCCTTCTGAACGCGCGGATGCCATCTCCTCGTCCCAGTCAAGATCACGGCCCTCGATCATGGAGGCATTGGCCTGCTCACGCTGACAGAGCAGCACGCCATCGGGCTTGGATTTGGAAAGCGAGATGGCTTCATCCAGCAGCGGTTTGTATTCGACCACACGGCCTGGCTCGATGCCGCAGGACGCGGTCAGCACGAATTTAGGTTTGGCGTCGTCTATGCGCGTTGCCAGTTCCGCCGCAGCGAAACCACCAAAGACGACTGAGTGAATGGCTCCAATACGCGCGCAGGCCAGCATTGCGATCGCGGCTTCGGGGATCATTGGCATATAGACGATCACCCGATCGCCTTTTTCGACGCCATGCCCCTGAAGCACGGCACCAAGCGTCTGCACTTCATCAAGAAGCTCGGAATATGTGTAGGTCTTCTGAGAACCAGTGATAGGGCTGTCGTAAATCATTGCCGCCTGATCGCCACGGCCGCGTTCCACATGACGGTCAACACAGTTATAGCAGGTGTTGCACATGGCGCCCGCGAACCAGCGGCCATAAGCGCCGGCGTCCGGGTCAAACACCTTGTCGGCAGGTTTCGACCAATCTATTTTTTCCGCAGCCTTGGCCCAGAAGCTTTCCGGATCCTGTTTCCAGCTCTCATAGACTTCGTGATAGCGGCTCGCCATATCGCCCTCCCCTGAAAACTGAGACAACCGAACGACCCATCGTCTTTCGGGCCATCCCGGCGCTGCTCTTTTTTAATCCATAGCATTTTTGCGCGACAGGGGGGCAGCAACAAGTGTCACAGAAGACTTTTGGATTAAGGCGATGGTCTCATAAGTGTTGGAGAGTCAAAACAGATGCATGAATACTCAAAAATCCTTCACTGTGCACCCCGCATCAGTGCAAGTGTTGTCTACAACGCTATCAGGACGAATATTGCTGTCTATCTGATCGTCTTTCCTGGGGACTGTCTCACCCTGCATAAGTGCCGCAATTTCCGCGCCCAGCCTCAGATCGGGAACCTGCCCGAAATGATGCCCTGCCAATGCTCCTTCACGGCTGATCAACAGCAATGTGGGTGTGCCTCTCATACCGTAGGTCATCATGGTCTGGGGCAGGTCATGCGCTTTGGATGGCGCATCCACACCGACCGGAAATGTCACGCGATATTCATGCAGAAACGCCTCAAGCGAGGTCGGTGTCATCGCGTCATGATGCTCGAACACGCTATGCAGGCCCAAGACAACGACTTCGCTTTTGGGGAACATATTGTGCACCTGCTGCGCCTGGGGCAGGCCATGGCTGACGCAGCCCGGACATAACATCTGAAACACCTCGACAAGAACAACCTTGCCGAGATTTGCTTCCAATGAATTTGGACTATCAGAGTTGAACCATTGCGTGGTGATCAACTCGGGCGCACGGCTTACCTGTTTCATCGTTCCTCCTCGCCAGACACAGTATCCGAGCTTACTTGATCCGGCCCGGCAAAGAGAGGTCTCCGGACGCCACATCAAACACGGCACTGACACACAGCAGCGGCACATGTGCATTCACATTGACGCGCAAGGCCGATGTCACGCCATCGAAAGAAATGCCGGACAGCTTCGCGGACTTATCGAAGGGAACACGAACCTCTATCGAGGTTTTGGTGAATTTCGGATGCCAACCGGGGCTGTCGATCAGAATGGGCAGATTGGGCCAGGTTTTCGGTAGATCAAACACCTCGCCTTTCTTGATGTCCCGCACCTTCAGCCCGGACGCGCCACATTCCTTTGTCTTGGAGAGAACCACCCAGTGAGAGTGCCATTTGCGCCCGTCATTTGAGGCATCTCCGTCACCATCCTCGTCATAGAGCGGCGTATCATCAAAATCGGGATGCGAGGTTGCGGCAAATGCCAGGATACCGGTTTTCGGGCTGAAACCAACGAGTGATGGATCAAAGCCTGTCGGCCAGACATAGGAATATACGCTCGCACCTTTCAGCTTTCCGATTGCTTCCGGTATTTTTGCGCCAGCATTTTTAACCAGCTCCATTCCGAAAACGAGATGCTGTCCGTCTTTTTTGATCGATGCCTTCTGGATGTCGAATGACGGGTTTTCCGGCAGAGATTTTTTCGACTGTATATCCATCGCCGCCGCCATCGCCGTGGTGGACAGCAGAATGCCCAGCACGCCGCTTGAAAACAAACCTGACCGGTTCATGAGTGTTACTCCCATTGCATTTAATGTTTCGACTCGATACAATCTATTTCATATAGGCTGGGATTCGCCATGTCAATAATTGTTTCGACTCGATACATAAATGCGAGGTCTTATGGTCAGTGATGCCCTGGCAAATGCCAATCTGCTTGAACGCATTGGCCATCTGAGCCGTACGGAAGAGAAAATTGGCGATCTCTACCCGGCGCAATGGGCAGCCCTGCGCTACCTCTCTCAGGCGAACCGCTTTTCACGCACGCCAATGGCGCTCACGCGGTATTTGAGCACAACGCGCGGCACGACCTCGCAAACGCTCATGGCCCTGGAAAGGAAAGGCTATATCACCCGCAAACCAAGCAAACGGGACAAACGCGCAGTCGATATCGATATCACCCGCAAGGGACGCTCATTGCTTGAGAATGATCCCATCCTGCATCTGGTTACAACGATTCAAACCGCGCTTGGAAAAGACAGCGCGCGTCTTCGCGTACAACTTTCGCTGATCCTTGAGAGCCTGGTCAGAGCCAATGACGGGCGCAGATTCGGGGAATGCCATACCTGCCGGCACTTTCGCCGCGATGGCGGAAGCGCATATAAAACGCCACATTTTTGCGGCCTTCTCGAAGTCGGTCTCTCTGATGGCGACAGCGAAAAAATATGCGTTGAACAGGAATCCCGGCCTGCCGCCTGAGAGAATGGTTTGTGAATCTCCGGTGGGACGTACAACATATTCTCCCTAGCCCGAGAGCTTGAGGGGCGTTAGAAGCGCAGGTGTCTTATTCACACGCGTGCCTTTCATGATCACCGATCCGCTCTTCTACGCTGTCGCGATTCCTGCCGTCATCCTTGTCGGGCTCGCGAAGGGCGGATTCGTCGGTGCGCTGGCGATGCTGGGCGTGCCGCTGATGTCGCTGGTGATTTCCCCGGTGCAGGCAGCTGGTATCCTGCTGCCCATCCTTATCGCCATGGACGTCTTCGCCCTGTGGGCCTATCGCGGCATCTATCATAAGACAAACCTGAAAATCCTGCTGCCCGCCGCGCTCACCGGCATAACAATCGGCTGGCTAACGGCGGCTTATGTGTCGGACGCCCATGTCCGGCTCATCGTCGGTCTCGTCGCCTGCCTGTTCACAATCGATTATTTTATCGGCTGGCGTGGAGCAAACATTCCTGAACCCAATGTTGCCAAGGGCGGCTTCTGGGGCACAATTGCGGGCTTCACATCCTTCGTCTCCCACGCGGGCGGGCCTCCGGTGCAGATGTACCTGCTGCCGCAAAAACTTGAGCCGCGCCTCTATGTCGGAACCTCGGTAATCTTCTTCACCGTGGTGAACTGGCTCAAGGTGATCCCTTACGCCATGCTGGGCCAGCTCGGGTTTGAAAATCTCGCCACGTCGGCAGTGCTGGCGCCACTGGCGCCGCTATCTATTTTCACCGGTGCATGGCTGGTAAAAAAACTCAACGTGGAGACTTTCTACCGGTTGGCCTATGTCATGATCTTCGTGATCTCCCTGAAGCTCATTTGGGACGGTGCGAGCGCGGTGTTCTGGGGCTAGGCCATTCCTCCACTTCAAGGGTTGAGAATATCGGAATGTTGAAACCACATTCCCGCACGCGTAGTTTGAACAACTGCATTTCTGTATTCGGAGACTTATCGCTGTGGCTAAAAATCATTATGAAACAGACCTTGATCGCAACCCGGCCAACTACCAGCCCCTGACGCCGATCACATTTCTTGAACGGTCCGCACGCATCTTCCCGGACCGGACCGCGATCATTCACGGAAATGCGCGAACGAGCTATGGCGAATTCTATGCTCGTGCCCGCAAGCTGGCATCAGCTCTGGCGCAAAAAGGCATCGGCAAGGGCGACACGGTATCCGTCATGCTGTCAAACACGCCCCCCATGCTGGAAGCCCATTACGGCGTACCCATGACCGGCGCTGTCCTGCATTCCATGAACACGCGCCTTGATGCGAGCGTCATCGCCTTCCAGCTCGATCACGCAGAGACGGATATCCTCATCACCGATCGCGAATTTTCCGCCACCGTGAAGGAAGCGCTGAGCCTTGCCAAAGTGAAGCCGCTGGTCATCGACTATGACGACCTGGAATTTCCACAGGACGGCGAGATGCTGGGAACACAGGAATATGAGGCGTTCATTTCAGGGGGAGATGAAAATTTCGCATGGGAGCGTCCGAGCGATGAATGGAACGCCATCTCGCTGAACTACACCTCGGGCACCACGGGCAATCCCAAGGGTGTCGTCTATCACCACCGGGGGGCGGCACTGATGTGTTATTCCAACACCATTGCCGCCGCCATGGACCGCTTCCCGGTCTATCTGTGGACGCTGCCCATGTTTCACTGCAATGGCTGGTGTTACCCCTGGTCGCTGTCGATGGTGGCGGGGGTGCATGTATGCCTGCGCTGGGTGCGCGCCAAGCCCATATATGAAGCCATTGCTGACCACAAGGTTACGCATCTGTGCGGCGCGCCCATCGTCATGTCGGTTTTGCTGCAGGCGGGCAACGATGAAAAGCGCGACTTCTCCCACCGTATCGCCTTCGCCCATGCCGCCGCCCCGCCGCCCCAGGCCGTGCTGGTCAAGACGGAGCAGGCCGGCTTTGACCTCACCCACCTCTATGGCCTGACCGAAACCTATGGCCCAGCCGCGCTGAACGAGTGGAAGGGTGAATGGGATGAACTGGATGCGCCTGAGCGGATGGACAAGAAGATGCGCCAGGGCGTCGGCGCGCCGGCGCTGGAAGACATGACCGTCATGGACCCGGACAGCATGGATGTCGTGACAAAAGACGGCGAGACCATGGGCGAGGTCATGTTCAGGGGCAATATCCTCATGAAGGGCTATCTGAAGAACAGGGAGGCCACCGAAGGCGCCTTCGCGGGCGGCTGGTTCCATTCCGGAGACCTGGGCGTGCTGCACGACGATGATTACATCCAGATCAAGGACCGCTCGAAGGACATCATCATTTCAGGTGGCGAGAATATCTCCTCCATCGAGGTGGAGGATGCGCTCTACAAGCACCCGGATGTGACTGCGGCTGCCGTTGTTGCCAAGCCGGACGAGAAATGGGGCGAGACGCCTTGCGCTTTCGTGGAGACTGGCGCGGGGGCGGAGGTGAGCGAGGCGGACCTCATCGCCTGGTGCCGGAAGGAACTGGCCAATTTCAAATGCCCGAAGAATATTGTCTTCGCAGAGTTGCCGAAGACGTCTACGGGAAAGATCCAGAAATTCAAGCTGCGGGAGATGGCGAAGGAGGTTTGAGGGGGTCAATGAAACTCACTACCCGAATATGCCGCAGCGTATCGACCTGGATGCTGCTCTTAATAGTAACGCTGTGTGCTAATGGCTTGCTGCTTAACCCCGCCCAGGCCCAACCCGCACACAAAACCGTCATTCTCTCCATCAATGACGTCTACCGTATTGAGGGTATCAATGATGGCAAGGACGGTGGGATGGCGCGGGTGCGGGCGCTGCGCGCAGAGCTGGAACAATCCGCGCCGGACCTGCTGTTTCTTCATGGCGGCGATTTCCTGTCTCCATCCTTCCTCGGGCGCACCTATAAAGGCGCGCAGATGATCGACCTGATGAACGTCATGGACGGTAACCCCGCCCTGGGCACTCATGACCCGCGCATGTTCGTCACCTTCGGCAACCATGAATTTGACGACAGCCATTGCACCAAGGATGGCCCGCTGGCCGAACGCGTTACCGCATCGGAATTTACGTGGCTCGCTTCCAATCTTGATTTTGGGGCTTGTGACAAACTCAAACCCCTGGCAGGAATTAAGAACATTTCCGGCCATCGCATCGTGACAAGTGGCGGACTGAAGATTGGCCTCTATGGTGTAACGCTTTCGCGCAAAAAATACGCCGCCATTACGAGCGACCCGGTCAAGGCGTCCTGCCGCGAGATCAAGGCCCTGCGGGCAAAGGGGGTGGATGCGGTCGTCGCCCTGACACACCTGCCCTGGCAAACCGATTTGCAACTGCTCGGGCTGGCACGAGACGGTAAAGCCTTGCCCGCCTCGAGCCGCGCCTGTAAGGAGACGCCCGACGTGGTGATTGGCGGGCACGACCATCGCCAGATTTCCATGCCGTCAAAAAACCCGAGATTGTTCAAGGCCGACGCCGATGCCCTGACCGCGTGGGTCGTCGAGCTGGAAAAACCCCCGGGCGGCGCCTTACAGGTCAAAGGCCGTATCATTGCACTTGATGAAACCCGCGCGCGTGATCCGCTTGCCCACAGGCTCACCCAACAATGGCAGCTGCGCCATGACGAGCGTTTCTGCCTGCGAGATTGCCTGAAGCAGCCCAAGGCGGAACACAAGCAGTGCCTGAAGAAGGTGACCGGCGGGGTTTGCCTGACGCAGAAGATCACCCGCACCACATCGGCCATCGAAACGGAAGAAATTTACAACCGATCGTTTGAAACCGGCTTCGGTGACTGGGTCACAGACGCGATGCGCGAAGCGGGACACGTCGATGTCGCTTTCTTCAACGCTGGCGCGCTGCGGCTCAATTATTCGCTCAAGGCCGGCAGCCTCATCACCCGCCGCCACCTTGAGCAAATGTTTCCGTTCCGCAACAAGTTCGTGGTGCGGGAGATGCCGGGCAAGGTGCTCTGGCGGGCCGTGGAACATGCCGTTAAGAAGCGCGGCGAAGGGGCATGGATACATTTCAGCGGCATGGCGGTGCGGTTGAAAGGAACCGGTAGCGGGCAGGTGCTGCAAAAACTCCTGGTTCGGCGAGCCGATGGCCGCGTGCAGGAAATAACGCCAGGCTCAACACAAGCGGTCAAGGTTGCATCACTCTCCTTCGTACTCGCCAACGGAGACGGGCACGGCTTCAAACTCTGCCCCGGCATTACAGATATCTGGGCCTGCAAGAGCAAGCTGGAAGCGGAAAATAACTGGCCACTCAAAGGCGCCGGATCAGATCTGGCCGGTTTCGTGCGCCTCAAGCTGGGCGAGGTAGACTCGGCCCAGGGCCTCAGGCTTCAAGTTGACCGCCGCCTGTGCGATCCGGGGCAGAAGGATTGCCTGATCGAGCGCTGGCAGCGCATGAAACAGTGACCCCGGACGATTAACTCCGGTCTTTCCGGCGCTGCTTGGGATGAAGGCTCTTGCCGAGAATATGGTCGCCCCGCCCGATAACGTCTGCACTTGATCCGACGATCAGTGGGTCCGGCCCGGTAACAACATTCTTGTCCTTTTCCGCGTAGGGCAGCGTCGACAGGAAGTGCTGCATACAGCTCAGCCGGGCGCGTTTCTTGTCGTCAGACTTGACGATGATCCAGGGAGAATCGGCCGTGTCTGAATAGAAGAACATGGCCTCTTTCGCTTCCGTGTAATCATCCCATTTGTCCAGTGACATCCGGTCAATGTCGGACATTTTCCAGCGTTTCAGGGGCATGTTTTCACGCGCCTTGAAGCGTCTGATCTGTTCTTCGCGCGTAACTGAAAACCAGTATTTATAAAATCGTATCCCGCTGCGCACCAACATGCGCTCGATATCGGGGCACTGACGCATGAACTCCAGATAGTCGTTGGGTGAACAAAAACCCATCACGCGTTCCACGCCGGCACGATTATACCAGGACCTGTCGAACAGCACGATCTCGCCGCCGGCGGGAAGATGGCTGATATAGCGCTGGAAGAACCATTGGCTGGCTTCCCTGTCTGTCGGCTTTTCCAGGGCAACGACCCGGGCGCCGCGGGGATTCAGATGCTCCATGAAGCGCTTGATCGTCCCGCCCTTGCCGGCAGCATCTCGCCCTTCAAACAGGACAATAATCTTTTCGCCTGAAGCTTTGACCCAATCCTGTACCTTCAGCAGTTCGAGCTGCAGTTCGGACTTTTGTTTTTCATATTCCGATCGCCTCAATTTTTCCTTGTATGGGTATTCTCCGGTTTCAAATGCGCGCCTGATGGCTTCGGGGTCGTGGCGCATGGAGACTAGGCGGCTGGCTTCCTTCTCAGTCGCTGGAACTGGAGCTATTTCCGCAGTGGGAGCACTTTCAACAGCTGCGCCTGCCCCTCTGCGAGAGCTTTCATCTGTTCCCCTCCCGGATTTCAGGAGTTGGGCTGGTGCAGCCCTCTTTGCAGTCGTTCCTGTCTCAACAGCACTATCCTTTTCAGGCATGACTCCTCCTTCGGCGCGTACTCCCACAATTCTTCCATATCAAAAATGGAAAATTCTGCATTGATCCGAATCAATTGTGAGAAGCACACAACGACCATCATGCCGTCTTTTGTCGGTGGAACTCGCTGCCTATTGGCCTCACGCTACTCCAGCGGAGGCGTAGTGCAGACCTGCTCGTAGGCATAACGCTCTTTCAGCGTGCCATAATGCTCGAACACATCAAGAATGACCTCGTAAGCAGGCTTGGTGATCTCCACATGGGGCGTCCAGCAACCAAGCTTCTGGTATGTCGCGATACAATCCGCCAGCACGTCTTCGTCCGTGTTCGGGAAGTATGATTTTTCAGCCCGCGCAATTTCCGCCGCGGGTGTCTCGTTCATATAGACTCGCGTTTTCCTGTAGGCACGGATAAAGGCTTTCGCCATGTCGGTACCAAGCCACTCGCGGGTGGCCGCCAGAGAAGAGAACCCGCACGGGCCGATCTGCGGACCCACCTGAGCCACCACGTGGCCGATGCCGTCTTTTTCAAGCTGCTGGGGGAACGGCCCCTGCTGCTGCACATAAGCGCCCTGCCCCTCGCGGAAGGCCGTATCGATATCGGCAGCGCCGCCAGGCGTCACGGGGATGATCTTGTTATAGTCAATCCCCGCCTTGTGGCAGGCATATTTGAACATGGCGTTGGGCTGGCCGCCCTTGAACATGACGACTTCAGCACCTTCCAGCTTGTCCCATGAAAAATCCGTGTCTGCTTCGCGTCCTGTCAGAAAAAAGCCGTCCATTTCGTTGATCTGCGCGAAATGCACCGCTTTGGGCGTCTCACCCTTACTGAGCGAGGTGAAACCCTGGCTGAGCGCGGACTGGATCACATGGGCGGACCCGTCTTCAAGTGCGGCAATCGCGGAGACGCCCGGAGGCGCGACAGACCAGTCCGGGTCAAGACCTTCTTCTTTCAGGAAGCCACCCGACATGGTCGAGATAAGCGGCGAGTAAAAGGCGGAAAACAACGTGAACTGAATGTTGATTTTTTCCAAGACTCTGCACCCTTAATGAAACGGCCCGGGGCCGGTGAAATTATCCACGATCAAGCTAAATGCGCTGGTGCCATGAGTCCAACCGGCATCTGTGCGCAACTGTTTTTCCCGGCAACGGCGTACAGCCCACTTTTTTGTCAAAGACGATAAACACGCGTGGCCGTGTCATGGAAAAGGGCGGCACGCTCGCTCACGGAGTAGCCCTTTGAAACTTTCTTGGCCGAATTCCAAACGGTTGTGTAACTGATGGAGAATTTGTCGACGGGAAAATTCGATTCAAACATGCAGCGATCAACACCAAATATCTCGATGGCGTGCTCGAAATAACGGCGCGTGGCTTGTGAGTGTTCATCGCTTGATGGCGGCAAATCGCGGTTCTCCCAGCCATAGCCGTTGATGTCCATATTTAGCCCGCCGAGCTTGACGACAACATTCGGACAGCTCGCAAGCTCACCAATCATACCTTTCCAGTCTTCAAACACCTCATCCATCTTGCCTTCATAGGGGCCAATACCCAGCGGTCCGCCAAAATGATTGAGGATGATTATGGTATCAGGGAAGGCGCGCGCCAGATCTGTTGCGTCGGTGATTTGCGGATGGCAGCACCAGACTTCAAAGCTCATATTGCGGGAGGCCAGATGCTTGAACCCGCTTCTGAAATCATCATGAAGGAGCATATGCTGAGGCGGGTTGATGCGGTGATTTCTCACATTCGGCATCTCGTGCCACAACGCGCCCAGCCTGATACCGCGAAAACGGCCATTGCCGGCTTCGATCTGGGCGTCCAGCACATCGGCCGCCTCATCCCCTATCCGCAAATCAACGGTGCCGATGATCCCTGCGGCAATATTGGTGGCGCAATGTCCTGCCGATATTGCCTGCTTCACAATGTCATTTACATATTCGGTTTCACCGACACAGCGATACGCTTCCGGCCCGTCTTGTTTAAATTTTGCACCACACTCGATGAAAACAGTGGAGACAATATTGTGACCGCCAGACAAATCCTCCAGGATTTCATCCAGTTCATACTTGCTCTGGGTTGCCACGTCCCGCCAATCCCACAGATGATGATGCGGGTCGCAGATCGGCAAGTCCGGCTCAAGTGCCTCCTCGCGCCTTAACTCCAGCCATTCATGATTTGTCGAATGCTCAACCACTGCCATTTCTCCAGAAATTTTCTGGCGCAGACTTACACTGTATTGAGCACTCTGTCATACATGGAGCTGCTTTTACCGAATTCCACTGAGCCACCGAGGTTACTGGACATGGCCCAGCCAACCCCCGTTACCGGCGCCGTACGGCTGGTCTATCTGGCTCTCGGCTGGCTGTTTTTCGGATTGGGCATTCTGGGCGCATTTCTACCGGTTCTGCCGACGACCCCCTTTATGATCCTGTCTCTGTGGGCCTTCTCCAACTCGTCTGAGCGACTGCGGTCCTGGCTCTACACCCACCACATATTCGGGCCGTCCCTCCAGCGCTGGCAGGAGCACAGGGTGATCCCGGCGCGCGCCAAAATGGCGTCCATCGGCGCGATGAGCGCGAGTTTCGCTTATCTGATGTTTTTTTCTGATCTTGCCTGGCCGTGGCTGTTGGCGACCGGGGGGCTGATGGCCTATGGAGCCTTTTATATTCTGACCAAGCCGAGCCGTGTTTAAGGGCTGATCCTAGCCTGAGGCCAGCTGACGGAAATCACGAAAAGAGATTAGGCGCCTGTTGTCTTCATCCCACAATGCCAGCGGAATGCAGCGGATGCTTTCCCACAATGTGATCCGCCCCACGCCGCCCAGTTCCGGATGATCCCTAAGCACCTTAGGCAACCGGTAAAACGGAATGGCGCTGCACAGATGGTGAACATGGTGTACGCCGATATTGGCGGTGAACCATGTCAGCACAGGCGGCAGGTCATAGTGCGATGATCCGTGAAGTGCGGCATCGTGACGGTTCCAGTCTTCCTCATGATTCCAGTGCGTCTCATCAAACTGGTGCTGGACATAGAACAGCCAGACGCCAATCGACGTGGCAAGCATCGTGACCGGAACCTGAATGATGAGGAATTCCTGCACACCGGCGAGCCACATGCCCAGGCCAGCGAACGCCACGATACCCACATTTGTCGTCATGGTGGAAACCCAGGGCGTCCAGCCGCGCCGCATAAGCCCGATTGGCAACCGGTGCTGAAGAAAGAACTGGTAGGTCGGGCCTATAACAAACAAAACCAACGGATTGCGATACAGGCGGTAAAGAAACCTCTTGCGGGTTGAAAGCGCCTCATATTCGCGCACGGTGAGCGTATCGATATCGCCCAGCCCACGGCGATCGAGATTTCCCGAACCCGCATGATGGATGGCGTGGGTGCGTTTCCAGAAATCGTAAGGCGTCAAGGTAAAGATGCCTAAGAACCGGCCGACCCAGTCATTGACTGAGCGGGTGCGGAAAAATGCACCATGTCCGCAATCATGCTGGATCAGAAACAAACGCACCAGCAGGCCGGCTGCCGGCAACGTCAATGCGAGGCAGAGCCAGTAACTGATGCCAAGGGAGACCCACATCGCCACCCAGCACAATAGAAACAGTCCTGCCGTGACGGCGATCTCGAAGATGCTGCGCCCATGATTGGGTTTTTGATACAGGGCAAGAATTTTAATCCACTGCCTGGCCTCGCTTGCCTTAGCGTCAGATGCAGTAGAAGCGGTAGAAGCGTCACTATCCATGTCAAACCTTCGCAGATGATCTTCCCAGGTGCTACCGCAAGGGGGCAGCTGATGCCGGTCGGACCAGTACCGCAAATGATGGCAAGGCTCAACTGCACAAGACATTTGAGACCGGGTGACAAAGCTACAGGAGTACCCGGCATAAACGCCGGGGTCGAATCGTCAGTCCCCCCAACAGGCGGGTTGCATCATAAACAGATTTATCAAAACCGCCAGTAATACAAAAGCCCACATGGCCGCGCGAAACTGTCGCGGGGACGGGAACTGGAACAAATGCCCATCACGCATTTGTTTGCGCGTGACATCAACACTCCAGGTTGTATTGGGCCACGCTCTTTGGCATGGTGCGCCCAATGATGAGCAGTTGATAAGATCTGCACATACACCACGCTAAAATTTTCTTGTCGGGAATGTTTAGAACATGAAAACGCTTCTTGGTATCGCGTCTACGGTGCTTTTAACTGCCGGGCTCTCATTGCAGGCGAGTGCAGAGCAGAGCGCTGAAGAAAAAGCTGATATTACCGCATCAATTGCCCCGTCCACCGCTGAAGAGATAAAAGCGCCCCCGATCGAGCCAGCCACGTTTGAACTGGCCATTGCGGCATTGGTGCGGGATGAACTCGGCGAGGCTGGTGATGGAGAAGACCGCAAAGCGGTCATTCACCAGTCCATCAGGGCGTTCTATGCGGGCAGCAGCGCGGAGCCCATCTGGGTAAACGAGAGTGGTCCTGTGCAAAAAGCGCGCGATGCAGCGAAGGAAATTGGCCGTGCAGGGACTTACGGTCTCGACCCGCAAGCCTATGCCCTACCGGAGTTCGACAGCGTGGACACCTCACGCAAACAGCTCGCCAAATTCGAAGTGGCAATGACGCGGGCAGTTCTGGCCTATGCCCATCACGCCAAGGCAGGACGCATCCACCCCAGCAAGGTTCGTCACTCGCTGAATGACCCTTTGTCGCTCCAAGATCCACGTGGTTTTCTGGAAGCCTTACGCTCGGGCAAGGATGCCGGTGAGCATTTACGCGATCTGCATCCCAAACATCCGCAATATATCGCGCTCACAAAAAAACTCGCCGAGCTGCGCGGAGGCAGTGACAAAACCCCAAATATCCAGATCCCAGAAGGGCCTGCGCTTCGATCCGGCGTGAAACATGAGCATGTTGCCCTGTTGCGCAAACGACTGAAGGTCGATGAGGGCAGTGCAAACACATTTGATGATACCGTGAAAAGCGCGGTGATTGAGTTCCAGAAGAAAAAAGGCCTGAAAGCCGACGGAGTGGTCGGGAACAACACACGCCGCATTCTCAATGGCGAGTCCAACGAAAAACAGATCGTACGCATTCTCATTAACATGGAACGCTGGCGCTGGCTGCCGGACAATATGGGTGGTGACGCCAATATATTTGTCTGGGCTAATATCCCCGAGTTCCGCGTGCGTATCGTAAAAGGCGGCAAGGTCGCCTTCACGGAGCGCGTTATCGTTGGCAAGACCAACAAGCAGACACCAGTCTTTTCCGACACGATGGAATGGATTGAGTTTCACCCCACCTGGTATGTGCCGAACTCCATCAAGGTCGATGACATCAAGCCCAGCCTGCGGCGCACCACCAGCCGGGTCATGAAGCGCTATCATCTGCGTCTCGATTGCGGAGTTCATGGCCGGGACTGGAAAAAAATTGACTGGAACAAGGTGGATATTCGTGGCTGCTCAGTCAGCCAGCCGCCAGGCGAGCGCAGCGTTCTGGGTGATTTCAAGTTCAAGTTCCCGAATAAGCATGATGTTTACATGCACGACACGCCGCAAAAGGGATTGTTCAAAACAGCGACGCGGACTTACAGCCATGGCTGCGTTCGCATTCAGGATCCGCGCCGCATGGCCGAGGTCCTGCTGGCCCATGACAAGGGCATGACATCAACGCGCATTGGCCAAATCCTGAAGGGTCCTAAACGGCTCCACAAGGAAGACCTGACCAAGCACATCCCGGTGCACATGACCTATTTCACGGCCATGTTCAATGACGAGGGCATCTACCAGACACTCTCTGACTATTACGGTCACGACCGCCGTCTTGCCCAGGTGCTGACCGGCAAGGGGCATCTGCTGCCGGCCGTTGCCATTGCCTCAAAGCGCAAACGCACACCGCGTCGCACCCGGACCGCCCAGGAGTCGCCCTGGACCAATTCGTTCAGTGCTAATTAGGCAAACAACCCCCATCGTCATATTCTGGCCTGTGCATTGAGGCTCTTCTAACCTGCTCACTAATCCGAGAGAGAATTCCCCATGGCCCTTCTGGACGTTACCGCACGTGGCATCTTCGTCATCATGGCGACGCCGTTTCTGAACGATGGCGCTCTTGATCGTGACGGCATCGACCAGTTGATTGATTTTTATCTTGAGCGCGGGGTTACCGGTCTCACGGTGCTTGGCATGATGGGCGAAGCGAGCAAGCTATCCAGGGAGGAATCGCTCTACATCGTCGAGCGTGTTGTGAACCGTGCCAGCGGGCTACCAATCATCGTAGGGGTAACGGCACCGGGGCTCGCACCCATGGGAGAGCTTGCAAGACCGTCAATGGATTTAGGGGCAAGCGGCGTCATGATCGCCCCGCCCTCTACTCTGCAAACAGATGATGAGATTGTCGGTTATTATGCCAATGCGGCGCAGGCCGTGGGATCAGACACGCCTTTTGTCATTCAGGACTACCCCTATTCCACCGGTGTGAGGTTTGCACCAAAAGTCATCACCCGCATCATTCAGGAATGTCCAGCCTGCGTCATGTTGAAGAACGAGGACTGGCCAAGCCTGGCCAAGTTCACGGCGCTTCGCGAGGCCTCTGATCGCGGTGAAGCCCGTCGTATCTCAATCCTTGGTGGCAACGGGGCGCTGAACTTTCCTGATGAACTCATGCGCGGGTCTGATGGGGTCATGACCGGCTTTTCCTATCCTGACATGCTGGTGGAAGTGTATGGGGCCCACGCGGTTGGTGATTTCGAGTTGGCCTATGATATTTTCGATCTCTATTTGCCGCTTGTACGTTATGAGCTCCAACCGGGTCTCGGCATGGCGATCCGAAAATATATTCTCAAGAAACGCGGCGCGCTTCGTTGTGATCATGTCCGCAGCCCCGGTCCGAAACTCTCAAGCGAAGACATTGCCGACATTGAGCGCCTGATAGAGCGGATGGAACGCAAGCGCGCAAGCTTTCTCAAGGCATCTTAAAAACGCAAAACGCCGCGGGATCATCCGCGGCGCTTACGATAAATACTCCGAAAAGGATCAACAGGTCAGGCGACCTTGTTCTCTTCGGCTTTCAGTCTTTGAAGTTCATCCTTGATTCGGAGTTTTTCACGCTTGAGTTTGGAGATTTCGATATCGTCGGCCGAGGGCCGCGCCATCTCATTCTCAAGCTGTTTTTCCAACGCACTATGTTTTTCACTTAACTCTGTCACATGTGCATCAAGCGCCATCGACTCCTCCGTTATGGTCAGGTTCTCAACAGTGCAAGTGTGACAAATCAGCGAGCATTTGTCCAACCAGCCAGAGGAAAACCTGTGGTGAACCAGTGTCGCAGTCCCCTTTTGGATGCGCACACTTGCGCCGGGATGCGATCATCGCAATAATTCCAGTCAGAAATGGCGGTTTTATGTTCGCTCGAACAATGATTTATGAGGGGCATTGATGGAAAAAGAGCAGCGGCGGGAATTACAGGAAAATCTCGCGAGGCTGAAACAGGAACATCGTGATCTCGACAGCGCCATAGATGCGCTGGAGATTTCAGGTCATGGCGACCCATTGCAGCTCAAACGGCTTAAAAAAAAGAAGCTTTCACTGAAAGACGAAATCTCGCGGGTCGAGGATCATCTGCTTCCCGATATTATCGCCTAGGCCGGTTTTCTTGAAACCTGCGCTTGGCCACCCGCACCCCTGGCTCGATTTCGGCGTGTCTTGCCCGCATACATAAGCTTGTCGGCACGGGCAAGTGCGGCAACGCTGGTATCAGAACCACGAAGTTGTGTCGTGCCCGCCGTCAAGGACATGGAAATCTCCTTCCCCTCAAATATGAGCCCGCTTGAAGCCAGCCCAAGCGCAAGCTGATCCGCTTTCATCAATGCCGCCTCTTCGTCGGCACGGTGGAGCAGAATGGCGAATTCATCACCGCCAAGACGGGCCACCACATCTGACCGGCGTATATTGGCCAACAGAATATCGGTGACATGGAGCAAGGCCGCATCACCCGCGCCGTGTCCGTGCTCGTCATTGATGGATTTAAAATCATCGAGATCGATGAAAATCAGTGAGACATCAGTGCCATGGCGCTTGATGTAAGCCAGTGTGCGCTCCAGCTCCAGGTCAAAGCCACGCCGGTTCATCACCGGAAGCAGGGCGTCCTCATGCGCCTTGTTTTCCAGTTCAACAACACGGTTCCGTGAGACGGCCAGTTCAGCTTTTAGCCGATCGAGTTCGGCCATCAACTGGCTGATGGATGCAGCAGGCTCCTCTGCGGCAAATGTATCCGATGTGCGCTTGGGAGCGCGCGCAGACGGGCCCACGCGAGGTTGCGGGGGTTCCTGATGTGCAGTTTTTTTCGCCTTGTTCGGCATGATAATGCTTTAAAACTCCCGGATATCAATGTTGTGACGGGTGCGCATTCGCGGCAGCCCTTGCAGAAAACTATGACCCGAAAGCCGTTAATATTTGGTTCACCATGTTGCCCGGACACCCCACTTTCAACAGGGGGAACCAACTTGTCTTGTCAATCGATTCGCCATCCCTATAATCGCGCGCTTTCGTTGAAGAAATAAAGGCTTCACCACCATGAGCAAGGCATCGCCACTTGTCGGCATTATTATGGGGTCCCAGTCCGACTGGCCCACTATGAAACGCGCCGTCCAAACGCTTGAAGAACTGGAAGTTGCATGCGAAAGCCGCATCATATCCGCCCACCGCACACCGGAGCGCCACGCCAAATATATGGAAAGTGCCGAACAGCGCGGGTTGAAGGTGATAATCGCCGGTGCCGGCATGGCAGCACACCTGGCGGGGGTGACGGCGGCCATGACGAAACTTCCCGTTCTGGGCGTGCCGATTGAAAGCAAGGCGCTCAAGGGCATGGACAGCCTGCTCTCGACAGTAATGATGCCAGCAGGCATTGCCGTGGGTACGCTGGCGATCGGTGGTTCCGGTGCTGCCAATGCGGGATTGCTTGCCGCGCAGATAATTGCCCTTGGAGATGACGCGCTGGCGAAGCGCCTTGCGGATTGGCGCGCCGCCAATAGCGCTGCCGTTCCTGAAATCCCGGTGGACACGCCTTAAGATTTACCACCCGTTCACCCGTCGGAAGTTATAGACAAGCTTGTCCCCGTTTGTTACACGGTGGCCGCACGGCTCGGCATTAGCCAATCAACTGCCTGCCGAATGAGCCAGAGCAAAACAGCTGAATTTGAGGAGATTTGTCCGCGTGCAAGTCGTCGTCCGCGATAACAATGTCGATCAGGCTCTCAGAGCGCTGAAGAAGAAGATGCAACGTGAAGGCATCTTCCGTGAAATGAAGCTTCGTAATTTCTACGAGAAGCCTTCGGAGAAACGCGCCCGCGAAAAGGCCGAAGCCATTCGCCGCGCCCGCAAGCTGGCGCGTAAGAAAGCGCAACGCGAAGGCCTTATACCGACCAAGCCGCGCAAACCGCGCCCCGGCGCCACCCGCTAGGCTTTTTTCAGCAACAAGGCGTGTACCGACTGTGCCTCAACAGGCGCGGTCCTATTCCTTTTGCGAGATCACCTGCATGTGCGGATAGGGGATCGAGATACCCGCCTTGTCGAGCGCGTATTTGACATCGCGTATCAGCCCCCAACGAGCTTCCCAGTAATCCTGGCGGCTGGTCCAGGCCCTGAGTTCCAGATCGACGGAGCTGTCTCCCAGATTGGTGACGTTCACAACGGGCGCAGGTTCCTTCAGCACGCCATCCTTGCCTTTGGCAAGCTTGAGGATAAGCGCACGCGCCTTGTCGATATCGTCATCATAGGAAATACCGACGACCAGATCGATGCGCCGGTTCGGAAGCCGGGAACAGTTGGTGATCGAACTTGACCAGATTTTGGAATTGGGGGCGGCCACAAAAATGCCCTGGGAGGTGCGCATCCGGGTCATGAACATGCCAATTTCATCTACGGTACCAGAACCGGCCCCGGTCTCGATGAAGTCACCGACTTTAAAGGGGCGCAGGAACAGCAACATGACGCCAGAGGCCACATTTTGCAGCGTACCTTGCAGCGCCAGCCCAATGGCTAAACCGGCAGCGCCGAGTACCGCGATGATGCTGGTGGTCTGGATACCAAATTCGGCCAGCACCAGGATGAAAGTGAATGTGAGGATCGCGTAGCGCGCGATCTGCGACAGGATCGGGATCAGAGTTTTGTCGAATTTTTTCAGCGCCCCCAGCCTATTGCGTATCGCACGGCTGATCCAACCGGCCAGCATGTAGCCAGCAATAAGAATGACGATGGCTGACACGAGGCTGAGACCATATTCCACGCCCAGATCAACCATCTGCGCAGCTACCGCCTCGTAATTTTCAACCTTTGCAAGATTGTTCATTGCTTTTCCCCGCAGACCGACTCGCTCATTTTTTCGGCTTCTCTCATAGCATGAGAACTCTGCCCCGCCAGAACAAAGGAAAACACCTGGCAGGACTCAGTTCCGTGACATCTCTGACAAGAACGCCCGCACCTTCTCCCACGCCCCGTGATCGAACAGGTCCGAGTGTCCCCCGTCCGGGAAGACTTCAAGGCGCTTGGGCTCATTGGCTGCAGCAAAGACACGTTTGCCCATCTGGACGGGAATCACGGCGTCCTGCTCTCCGTGCAATACAAGCACCGGCACGTGGATATTCGTAACATGCCGGGCATTGCGGTACTGGTCGGTCATAAGCAAATTCAGCGGCAGGAAAAACCAGGTGCGTTTGCCCACATCGACAGTGGAGGTCAGCGGCGCTTCCAGTACCACCGCCTTAACTTCCCGGCTGGCGCCAAGCTGGGTTGCCTGGCCAGTCCCCAGTGACTCGCCATAAAGGACGATCTGGTTCCCGGGCACGCCCTGCGCGCGCAGAGTGTCATAGACCATGATCGCATCGGCTACATTGTGTTTTTCAGTTGGTTGGCCTGATGAGCCGCCATAACCACGATTGTTGAGAAAGAAAACGCCTGTGCCTCCGGTGCGCATACGCTCTATTTTCTCCGCGCGCCCCGCCGCGTTACCCGCATTGCCATGGAAATACAGGATGGTCGGCTGGCCCGGATTTGCTTTCGCATACCAGCCCACCAGTGTCTCGCCATCGGGTGTAGGGAGTTCAATTTCCTTAACTCCGACGAGCCCGACCTCCCTGGGCAAAACCCGGTTGGCGTCAGGAAAATACATAAACAGCCGGTTGCCGAAATAGGCAGCAGCGCAGAAGACCACGTAAGCGGCAATGAGCCAGAGAAAGGTGTCCATGAGTTTTTTTCTGAAAACCAGTTGCACGGATGTGCCCCTACAGCGACTTGACGATCTCCTCGGTCATTTTCTTGGCATCGCCAAGGATCATCATTGTGTTGTCGCGGTAGAACAACGGATTGTCGACACCCGCATAACCACTTGCCAGCGAGCGCTTGTTGAACATCACCGTGCCGGCTTTCCATACCTGCAAAACCGGCATTCCGTAAATCGGTGATGAAGGGTCATCCTCCGCTGCCGGGTTGGTCACATCATTGGCGCCAATGATGTAGGCGACATCGGCTTGCGGGAAATCATTGTTGATATCCTCAAGCTCGAACACTTCGTCGTAAGGCACATTGGCTTCAGCGAGCAGCACATTCATATGCCCCGGCATACGCCCGGCCACTGGGTGGATGGCGTAAGAGACTTCGACGCCAGCTTCCTTCAATTCATTGGCCATTTCACGCAGGGCATGCTGCGCCTGCGCCACGGCCATGCCGTATCCCGGCACGATGATGACCTTCGAAGCATTCTTCAAAATGAAGGCGGCATCGTCAGCAGATCCCTGCTTGATAGTGCGTGGCACCCCGTCGTCACCGGCGGGTCCTGCCGCTTCACCTCCAAAGCCGCCCAGGATGACGGAGATAAAGGAGCGGTTCATGCCCTTGCACATGATGTAGGAGAGGATCGCGCCAGAGGAGCCAACCAGCGCACCCGTGATGATAAGCGCGGTATTGCCGAGTGTGAAGCCGATACCGGCTGCAGCCCAGCCTGAATAGGAATTCAGCATCGAGATAACCACCGGCATGTCCGCCCCGCCGATAGGGATGATGATGAGAACACCCAGCAGAAATGCCAGCCCGCAGACCAGCCAGAAATCCATCTGGGCCTGGGTGATCACGAGAGAGTAGATGAAGAATACCAGCGCTAAAAAGATGCCGAGATTGATGATGTGGCGCCCGGGCAGAGTGATCGGCGCACCTGACATGCGGCCTGACAGCTTTGCGAATGCAATGACCGAACCTGTGAATGTGATGGCGCCAATGGCTGCACCGAGCGACATTTCCACAAGGCTGGCCTTGTTGATATTGCCAAAGCTTCCAATGCCAAAGGCTTCAGGTGCATAAAACGCCCCTGCCGCCACCAGCACTGCGGCCATGCCAACGAGTGAATGAAACGCGGCGACCAGTTCCGGCATTGACGTCATGGGAACCTTGCGGGCGATGACCGCGCCGATGCCGCCGCCAATAGCAATACCGCCGCCAACCAGCATCCAACCCGCCATATCCGCTGGCGGGTGGGAGACGAGCGTGGTTCCGATGGCGATGGCCATGCCAACCATGCCGAACAAGTTGCCCTGGCGGCTGCTCTCCGGGCTGGAGAGCCCGCGCAGCGCCAGGATGAACAGGACACCGGAAACGAGATAAAGCAGGGCTGTAATATTTGCGTCCATCTCGGGGCCCTACTTCTTCTTCTGATACATTGCCAGCATGCGCTGGGTGACGAGGAAACCGCCGAAGATGTTTATCGAGGCAAAGACGAGTGCCACAAAGCCAAGCATGCGCGACCACATTGGCCCACTTGCATCCCCGGCCAGCGAAACTCCAACCGCGAGCAACGCGCCCACCACAATAACGGACGAGATCGCGTTAGTGACGGACATCAGCGGGGTGTGCAGCGCGGGTGTAACCGACCACACCACGAAATAACCCACGAAGATCGCCAGCACGAAAATCGCCAGGCGGAAGATAAAGGGATCAATGTCGCTCCCCCCGGCGGCAAAAGCCGGTGAGAGAAACGCACCGTCCAGACCGATCAGCACCCCAAACGTGGCGGCAATGGCGAGGCCGGATTGAATTATCGAGCGAAGCATTATTTCTTCCCTCCCTTCTTGGCCGTGAGCATCGGATGAACCAGCTTGCCTCCCCTGGCAACCAGCGTGCCCTTGATGACATCATCTTCCCAGTCGATGGCGAGTGCGCATTTCTTCTCCTTGTCGATCATCAAATCGATAAAGGCATGGAGGTTGCGGGCATAAAGGCTGGAGGCATTGCCTGCGAGCTCACCTGCGAGATTGGTGTTGCCCATGACGCTTACGCCCTTGTGCTCAATCACAGCGTCGGGTTTTGTCACGGCGCAGTTGCCGCCCCGCTCCGCCGCCAGGTCAACGATTACCGAACCCGGCTTCATGCTTTCAACCATTGCCCTGGAAATCAGTTCTGGTGCTGGACGCCCGGGAATAAGAGCCGTGGTGATGATGATGTCCTGGGATTTCACATGCTCGGAGATGAGCTTGGCCTGTTTCTTTTTATAGCCCGCCGACATTTCCTTGGCATAGCCAGCGGATGTCTCCGCCTTCTTGAATTCCTCATCCTCGACCGCAACGAATTTGGCGGCGAGCGACTCCACCTGTTCCTTAGTACTAGGGCGCACGTCGGTCGCCGTGACCACACCCCCCAGCCGTCTGGCCGTGGCAATCGCCTGAAGACCTGCGACACCGACGCCCATGATGAACACCTTGGCGGCGGGAACCGTGCCGGCCGCCGTCATCATCATCGGCAAGGCACGTCCGAAATGCGCCGAGGCATCGATCACTGCCTTGTAGCCGGCCAGGTTCGCCTGAGAGGACAGCACATCCATGGACTGCGCGCGGGTGATGCGCGGCATGAACTCCATGGAGAATACCGTCAGACCGGCCTTAGCCAGCGCGCTCAGTCCTGCCTTATCTGAAAAGGGGTCCAGGATACATGCCAGAACCGCGCCCTTGGTCACGCCCTTTAAGCTTGCGGCTGCCGGACGGCGCACGGTCAGGACAATATCGGCACCCTTAAGCGTTGCCGGGGCGCCTTTTACGACGCTTGCGCCAGCCTGTTTGAATTCGGCATCAGAAAAATTCGCGCCCGCGCCCGCGCCTGCCTGCACCTGGACCTTGCAGCCCAGTGCTGTAAACTTCTTGGCTGTCTCGGGAGACAACGCAACGCGGTGTTCGCTTTTGTCCCCCTCGGCCGGGACCGCTATTGTAATCATGTCCGGCTTACTCGCTTCCTGGCCGTTTATGTGAATTCAATATACAGGCCCAAGCCCGCAATGTCCCGCGCCTGAAACAGGCTCACGCGATCACTCAGGCAAGGTTACGTGAGGAAGATCGCCATCCCAACAAGGATCAATATCGTCAAAATGCTGGAGACCGTCAGCAACTTGATAAAGCCTGAATAGGCTGCTTCATGCTGATGCGTGTCCATCGCATGATGACTTTTGGAAAGGTCGACCCCCATAATGGTGCCCCTTGTCTAAATTTCTGTATATCCCTGCCATCGATTAGCATGACCGCCAAGCAACCGGCAATCCGCTATTTATGCAAGGTCCCCAGATTGATGCGGAGCCTAAAGTTTTACGTTCAACATTCACACCCCGGCAAATGGCCGCATTGCGAATTTAAAGCCTTTCATGTGAAACTTACTTCGAAGAGGAGAACCATATGAACCGTTCCCTGTTTCCGGGCCTTCTGGCAGGGCTCCTGATGATTTGCCCGCCCGCCCATTCTGAACAGAAACCCGCACCGGTCGAATTGTGGAAATCTCCCAATTGCGGCTGTTGCAGCGGCTGGATGAAACATATGCAAGGGGCCGGACACGCTGTTAAAGCGCATGACGTAGCATTGGGTATTCTCGCAAAGATCAAACGGCAAGCAGGTCTTAAACCTGAACTACAGTCCTGCCACACGGCTAAAATTGGCGGTTACGTCATCGAAGGCCATGTGCCGGCGAAGGATGTGGCGCGGTTGCTTTTGGAAAAACCAGAGGCCATCGGACTCGCCGTCCCTGATATGCCAATGGGATCACCGGGCATGGATTTCGGACCGGACAAGGAACCCTATGAGGTCCTGCTGGTGAAGAAAGACGGCTCCACTGAGGTGTTTGCAAAGCACTAGTGCGGGCTTCCTCCGGGAAGCTGCAGGGCTGGTTTTGAGGTCGTCGTGCAGACCCCCTGCCCTTCACGTGCAAAGGCAAAGCCATGCGGGTGCAGCAGCGCCTTTACAGCGCCGGACTTGTCCAGGTAGATCAGGATAAATTCACTTTTATCCATGTCACCTGCCAGAGCATCATGCTTCGCCAGAAATTTTTGAACGCGCGCAGGCGGCAGTTTTGCATCAACAATAAATTTGGCCAGCTTGCCTTGCCAGCCAACAAGGCACAACGCCTGCCAGTCGCCTCCATTGAGTTGCGTAAAATCGCCCTTACCCGGACTGGATGAAAGGACAATCCGTTCAAGAAATGTCATGTCGGGATCATAATAATCATAGTCCGAGGAAAACTGGTTCACATACCAGAGCACCGCAAACGACCCGACAATCAGAACAAGCCCGGCGATAAAGTAAGTCGAAATCCAGGGAATCGGATATTTGGGCTTTGAGCTACCCGGTGCACTTGTCACACCTGACCCCTCGCCTCACGCGTCCATCGCCTCAAGCTCGTCGATCAGATCCTCGATCACCTTCAGCCCCATTGCCCAGAAGCCCGGATCTGTGGCATCCAGCCCGAAAGGCTCCAGCAACTCTTTGTGGTGCTTGGTCCCGCCCGCAGCCAGCATATCGAGATACTTCTCCGCAAAGCCCTCATTAGCATTTTCGTAGACCGCGTAAAGCGAGTTCACGAGACATTCGCCGAACGCGTAGGCGTAGACATAGAAGGGCGAGTGGATGAAATGGGGGATATAGCACCAAAAAGTTTCATAACCGGGCCGCAGGTCAATCGCGGGTCCAAGGCTCTGGCGCTGAACGTCAAGCCAGATTTCACCCAGCCGGTCCGAGGTCAGCTCCCCTTCCTTGCGCGCCAGATGCACCTCGCGCTCGAAAGTGTAGAAAGCGATCTGGCGGACCACCGTGTTGATCATGTCCTCCACCTTTGAGGCAAGCAGTGCCTTGCGGGCCTTCGGGGTGTCAGCCTGTGTGAGCAGTTTCTTGAAGGTGAGCATTTCGCCGAAAACGCTGGCGGTCTCCGCAAGGGTAAGTGGCGTAGGCGCCATCAGCGGCCCTTGCTTGGCCGCCAGAACCTGGTGCACACCGTGACCAAGCTCATGGGCAAGTGTCATCACGTCGCGCGGCTTGCCCTGGTAGTTCATCAGGATATAGGGATGTGCGCTCGGCACGGTCGGGTGTGAGAAGGCACCCGGCGATTTGCCCTCGCGCACGGGCGCATCGATCCATGATCTTTCAAAAAAGTCTTTCGCGATAGACGCCATTTCCGGCGCGAACGCGCCATAGGCATCGAGCACCATGCGCTCCGCCTGCGCCCAGCCGATCAGGCCCTGCGCTTCTTCGGGCAAGGGTGCGTTGCGGTCCCAGTGCGCCAGCTTTTCCTGGCCCATCCAACGGGCCTTGAGCGCGTAATAGCGGTGAGACATGCGCGGGTACGCGTCCTGAACGGCCGCCACCAGCGCATCCACAACCTCGCGTTCGACCCGGTTGGCCAGGTGGCGCGAGTCGGCGACGTCTTCAAACCCGCGCCAGCGGTCGGATATTTCCTTGTCCTTGGCCAACGTGTTGGTGATGAGCGTAAACAGCCTCAAATTCCCGCCAAACACATTCGCCAATGCCTCTGCCGCTTCCCGGCGCTTGTCGCTGTCACGGTCAGTCAGGCGGTTGAGCGTCAGCTCAAGACTCAGTTCTTCACCGCCAATGTCGAACCGCAGTGCCGTCATTGTTTCATTGAACAGCCGGTTCCAGGCGCCACGCCCCGAGACGGACTTCTCATGGAAGAGTTTCTCGATCTCGTCTGCGAGCTGGTATGGTTTTTCTTTCCGCAGATCATCAATCCACGGCGAATAGCGGGCCAGAGCCTCATCCTTTTGGGCCGCGGCCAGCACGTCATCCTCGAGCCGGTTGAACTCCAGTGGATAAAACAGGAGCTTGGTGGTGATGCCGGTCAGCTTCTCCTGGATGTCACCATAAAATTTGGCCCTGACTGGATCGGAAGTATCAGCTGCGTAGAGAAGGCCCGCATAGGAGCCGATACGCCCAAGCTGGTCGCTCATGCCCTCGTAGGTACGGACACTTGCCGCCAGTTCTGCCCCGCCCGTCTTCGCGAGATCGCCGAGCGCACCCTGGTAGCGCTCCTGAAAGCTGCCTGCTTCCTTGTCGATCGCCTCAAGGTCGTTTTTCAACTCCTTTGAGTCCGGGCCTGCGTACAGATCGGACAAATCCCACTCCGGCATTTTACCCAGATCTTCCCCGCTTGATTGCGCGGTGGCCGTGCCGGTTGCCTTAGCGAAGGGACTATCAATATGGGGCAGCTTGCTCGTGTGATTAGTGCTCATATCTCGCTTCAATGCTCCCGAAAAACACTCTGGGTGAGTCGTTTCTATAATGTGCGGCGGGGAACTTCAGGCTTCAAGACGCGAAACCGGAATAACAAAATTTCAGGCACAGCTTAAGTTTGAGACTGTCAGGGACCCAAAATCGAACAGCAGGTAAAGAGGTTTTTTACCATATTCACCCAAGCTCATGCATTAAACCGGCTTAATTGTGTCCACGCGGTTGAACTTTGCCAGCGTGAATTGAGCCGGTTGTGTGAGTTTTATGTGTGCGTAACAGTAAAGAGTGGTGAGTTCGCGTTATGGCCAATTGCATTCTGATCGTCGATGACGATCCCGCCCAGCGGCGTATCCTAGAAGAATCTGTAAAAACTTTCGGACATGCCACCCTGAGCGCGGAAAACGGCGAGCAGGCGCTAGAGGTCATTAAGGGAGAAGAAGGCGCGGAAATCGGCCTTATTCTTCTGGATCTGGTGATGCCTGGCCTCGATGGCATGGGTGTTCTCGACCGCCTCCGGAATGACCCCGCATCTCCGCCGGTCATCGTGCAAACCTCCAATGGCAGCATCGATGCGGCGATCGGCGCAATGCGCGCGGGCGCTGTCGATTTCGTGGTCAAGCCAGTAAGTCCCGAGCGGCTTGAAGTTTCGATCAAGAACGCGCTGCGAATCACCCATCTTGAGGGTGAAATCACGCGAATCACCCGCAAGGCCACCGGCAAACTCACATTTGGCGACCTGATTGCAAACGCCGAGCCCATGCGCCGGGTCATAGAACTGGGTCTGCGCGCAGGCCAGTCCAACATTCCCGTCCTCATCGAAGGCGAAAGCGGTGTTGGCAAAGAACTGATTGCGCGTGCCATCCAAGGTGAAAGCGAACGTGCCGGTAAACCGTTTGTCACCGTGAACTGCGGCGCGATCCCTGAAAACCTGGTGGAGAGCATCCTGTTCGGTCACGAGAAAGGCTCGTTCACCGGTGCCAGCGCCAAGCGTGATGGCAAGTTCGTCGAAGCCAATGGTGGCACGCTGTTCCTCGACGAGGTTGGCGAGTTACCGCTCGAAGCGCAGGTGAAGTTACTGCGTGCCCTGCAGGAAGGTGAAATCGACCCCGTGGGCGCCAAAAGCCCGGTCAAGGTTGATTTCCGCCTGATTTCCGCGACCAACCAGGACATGATCAAAATGGTCTCGGATGGACAATTCCGCGAGGACCTCTATTACCGGCTGAACGTGTTCCCGGTCTGGGTGCCACCGCTGCGCGAGCGAATGGAAGAGGTGGCCGAGCTGGTTGAACATTTCATCGAACGATTTGCGACCGAGGAAGGCAAGAAAATCAGCGGCATCGCTTCGGATGCGCTAGAGATGCTTCAGCGCTACCCTTGGCCCGGCAATGTGCGCCAGCTGGAAAATGCCGTGTTCCGTGCCGTCGTTCTGGCTGACCAGTCTGTCCTCCAGGTCAATGAATTTCCGCAAATCGCAGCTCATGTCGAGGGCTTTGAAGCGATGACCCCGCCGGCACCCGAGCCGAAGGATGAGACGCCGCAGATCGATGGCCCGGCGATGATTGGCGGCGAGGCCGCTCTCCCTGCAACCATGTCCCTTGCCGGAAACAGCGGTCAGGAAGAACTCGGCATCCCGGCGCTTGATCAAACCGGCGATGTACGTGCGCTGGAAGACATCGAAGCAGACATGATTCGCCTGGCGATTGGCCGTTACCGCGGCCATATGACCGAAATAGCCAAGAAACTGGGCATAGGTCGCTCGACTCTTTATCGCAAAATGAGAGAATTCGGCCTCGAAGCCCACACAAGTTGACGAAAAAGTGGCAGAGGCTGGCAGGATTGCCACACTCCCACTCAAAAATACGCTTTATCATGCCAGATAACGTGTTCGTTGCTGGCAAAAATATATTTCGCGTATTAGTTTCAAAACGAGTTTGGAAGTGGGGTTTGTGAAGCGGCCATTCTTGACTGGAGGAGGAACGGATGAGGCTGAGGTCTGGTATTGCGTATGGCTTGATCCTTGGATCGGTTCTGGCGGGTCCCGCGTTCGGCGTGGAACCTGATGCACCAGAGCAGCTGATCACACGGGCGGATGCGGTTCGAATTCTTGTTCAGGGCCGTTTGTCACGCACGTTACACAACAAGTCAGAATTTGAAAAAACCGAGCATGGTGCCCTGGTTGAATATTACGCCGAGGGTGGCAAGACGCTTTGGGTCGACGAGAACGGCATCAAACCCAAGGCCCATTTGCTCATCAAGGAGATCAATCGCGCCGAGGATTATGGCCTCAAGGCAAGCGACTATGATCTTCCTGAAGAAATCATCCTCACGGCATCCGAGAAAACGCCATCAGGGCGCCTGGCAGAATTTGAACTCAAGTTGAGCCATGCTGCCCTGGCCTATGCGCGTCATGCGCGTGGCGGACGGATGGCGCCGGGCTCCATTTCACGCAATCTCGATCCGACGCTCGAACTTCCCGAACCGTTGAAAATGATGGAAACGCTGGCGGTGCTGGACGATCCCGCACCCTACCTGAAAGATTTCCATCCCAAGCACCCGCAGTTTGAAGCGCTGCGCAAGGTGCTGCTCAGCATTCGCGGCGGGGCGAGCGAAGAAAAACGCATCACCCTGCCCAATGGCCCGTCATTGAAGCCCGGCAACAGCCACCCGCAAGTGGCCTTGCTGCGCAAGCGGCTGAAAGTACCGGTGTCGATGAACAATGGCGTTCCGCTGTTCCCGGCCAAGGTTTATGATTCCGAGTTGGAATTGGCCGTCAAGGCATTCCAGAAATCCCGCGGACTGACCGCCGAGGGCATCGTTGGACCCGGCACGCGCCGTGCACTGAATGGCGGCGCACCCAAGAACCGCGTAAGAACGATCTTGGCCAACATGGAACGCTGGCGCTGGATCCCCGGTGATTTGGACAAAATGCACATCATGGTCAACGTGCCAGAATTCTATTTCCGGGTGAAAAAAGGCGATAAGGTCGTCCATTCGGAGCGTGTCGTCGTTGGCAAGCTGGAGAATTCAACGCCGATCTTTTCCGACACCATGGAACATCTGGTGTTCAATCCTTACTGGAACGTTCCCAACTCCATCAAGGTCAAGGAACTCCTCCCCCATTTGAGAAATGGCGGCGGCGGTGGCTGGTTCAGCGCCTCATCGCGCCCAAGGGTTTTGCAGGCACACAATCTGTTCGTCAAATATCGCGGCAGGAAGATCGACGCATCGACCATCAACTGGCGCAGTGCGAACATCAAGAATTACCACTTCTTCCAGCCGCCTGGCGGCGCCAACGTGCTTGGTTTTGTGAAGTTCATGTTCCCGAACAAACATGCGGTCTACATGCATGACACGCCGACCAAGAGCCTCTTTGCGCAATCCAAGCGCGCATACAGCCACGGCTGTATCCGGGTTCGCAACCCACGCAAGCTGGCCGAAGTGATCCTGCGGCGTGACCGCGGCTGGTCATCCGGCAATGTTGGTGCGGCGATCAAGAGTGGCAAGAATCAGCATGTGAATCTGAAAAACAAGATCCCGGTTCACATCGCATATTTCACGGCTCGCGTCGGGAAAAACGGTAAAATCACCTATTTCAGTGACCTGTACGGCCACGATTCACGCATGGCATCAGCTCTGAAACTGTAATTATTTCAGCAGCTTGAGATAAAACCACGCGCTTTTTGCAGTCAGCAGGGCGCGTGGCTTTTCCTGTGCGCCATCATTTCCTCGTATTTAAAAAGATACTGTTGCTTAACGATTTGACCTGAATCATAGGGTCGGCTGCCGCCGTCTCTACTATATTCAGAGTGGGGGTGGGCCAAACGCGTTGTGGGGACCACCGTACCAGTCGTACGGCAACGTTAGAAAACGGGGAAAATTTTGCAAAAGATTTTCGTGCGCATCAGGCGGGCATTAAAACCTGCGGCCATTGGACTGGCCGCGGTTAGCGTATCGTGGTGTGCCCAGGCGGAAAGCCAGACCCGGACCCTCAGCTTCTACAACATCCATACAAAGGAAAACGTGACCATCACATTCAAGCGAGATGGCGAGTTCCTCCCTGAAGGCATGAAGCAGATCAATCACATCATGCGAGACTGGCGCCGAAATGAGCCTACAAAAATGGACCCGGAGTTGATTGACACGATCTGGAACATTTACCAGGAACTTGGATCGACCAAGCCCATCCACCTGGTCTCGGGTTACCGCTCAAAACGAACCAATGAGAAGCTCAGACGGCGCGGCGGCGGGCAGGCCCGCAAGAGCCAGCACATCCTGGGCAAGGCGGCCGATATTCACCTGCCAGACATTCCGGTCAAGAAACTGAGAAACTCAGCCCTCGTACGCGAGGTGGGCGGCGTTGGCTACTATCCCAAATCCGGGCTTCCCTTCGTCCATGTGGATACCGGGAACGTGCGTCATTGGCCGAAGATGAGGCGCCAGGAACTGGCGGCACTTTTCCCCAATGGCAAAAGCCAGCATATCCCGAGAGATGGCCGGCCAATCACCAAGCGCGACTCCAACATCGCCCTGGCCAAGCTGGACAAGAAGATCGATGCCTTCATTGCCAAGAAGAGTAAGATCAAGTTGCCACCGAAGATGATGATGGCCGGTTTCACGCCACCGTCATTGAAGTGGTCCAAGACCGATCCGGTCACCACCGCGTCACTCCCGCGAGAAACACCACCAGCGCCACCGGCCAACGAGCAAAAATTCACGTTGTTGCCGCCACCTGTATCGACACCGCCTGAACCAAATTCCAAGGTGATTACGGCGCCTGACCCGGTCCCGCCGCGCATTGCCATTGCTGCGCTGGCCGACGCCGAGCACCCGGAAGAATTGAGCTACAAGCCTTATTCCATGCTGCCGCTCATGGGCGATGTCAGCGTCAGCGCCGACCGCCATCTTGCCCGTCTAACAGCACCCGGCGGTGGAGATGACACTTACTTGCTGCGTGAGCCTGAGGGCGCCACTGCCAGATCGCTCGCGATGGGGCTCGGCTATAGCCAGGAATTGAAACTGGTGTCATTCGGTGTTCGTGAACAGGACAGCGCGCAAGCTCCCCGGACTGCGAAGAAAAGCTTCCGCACCGCCAGCCGCTAACAGTTATTTTTTTATCGTACAATTCACCAGAAAACCGGCTTCCGTTTTCTCGGATTGTGCCCTAGGCCGCAGCCTCGCCTGTCGCGCCTTCAGTTTCCTCTGAAGGCACCATCCCGAGCGCAATCATGTACGTCGCAAGCAGGGCTTCCTGCTCCTGGCGCTCATGATCATCCTGTTTTCTGATCCTGATCACGGTGCGCAAGGTCTTGGCGTCAAACCCCATCGCCTTGGCTTCCGCATAGACCTCGCGGATGTCGACTGCCAGGGCCGCTTTTTCTTCTTCAAGCCGTTCAATTCGCTCGATAAAAGCGCGCAGCTGATCTCGTGTTGAACCTTGAATATCGGACATGGCTGCTCCGCTGATTAGACCCGTGAAATCCGGGGGATGAATGGAATTCAAGAAGTAGCCAGCAGGACAGGCGCGATCAAGTTCGCGCGCCGACTTATCCAGTGGTTACACTACGGTTGTGCAAAACTCGGCTTCGCCTAGTGCTCGCCCTCTTTCGGGCGCACCTCTTCAAAGCGGGACAGCTTGTCGGCCGAAGCCTCGGTCTGATGTTTGTCTTTCCACTCGGCATAAGGCATGCCGTAGACGATATCGCGAGAGGCTTCTTTGGACAATGGGATGCCCTTTTCCTCCGCCGCATCCCGGTACCAGTTGGACAGGCAGTTGCGGCAGAAATTCGCAAGATTCATCAGGTCGATATTCTGAACATCGGGCCTCTCGCGCAGATGTTTGACCAGCCGCTGGAACACAGCCGCCTCAAGCTCCAGCTCGGTCTTGGGATCGATATCGGACATGGAAAACTCCTGAATTTACAAATGGGCTGGTTCAGACCCGTTCACGTCTGTATTGGACCCGTGATGCTCGATTGCGTTCAGTTTGGCAGGAGCTCCGGGCACCTGCAACAAGGGCTCCATGATGCGCGCCAGCCTCTGTGCCCATTCAAGCTGTCCAGCCTCCTCGCGCACCAGGTCCTGGCGTATTTCAATGAGCGCATGGGCAAGCCCTCGCTGGGTCCCGTGACGATGCAGGCAATCGCCCTTCAGCTCGCCCGTATAGGGAACATTTTCACCGATCACCAACCCCTCTTCCGCCCGCAACGCCTCAAGCATGGGAACGGGCAGGCGCGGGTCCTTGTCCCACAAAATGGTTGCGTGCCAAGGCCTGGGTGTGCCGCGCCAGTTCTCAGTAAAGGTGTGGATTGAAAGGATAGCTGGCGGGCGACCTGCCCCGATTGCCCTGTCGATCACTTCATCTATTGCCGCGTGGTAGGGCACATAGAAACGGTTCACCCGCTTTGTACGCTCAGCTTCGTCAAAATCCGCGTTCCCTGGCACCACTGCGCCATCGGAAAGGCGCATAATCAGCGTCGGATCATCCGCCCCACGATTGGCGTCTATCAGCAGACGGGAGAAATTTGTCATCAGCGCCGGTGCTCCAAGCAGCCGCGCCACCTCGCGAGTCACCCCCGCCGCGCCAATATCATAGCCGATATGCCGCTCAAGCTGTTCTTGTGGCAGTCCGAGCGTGCCATATCCCTGCGGCAGCGCGTTGCTGGCATGGTCACAGACAATCAGCCAACCGCTGGTGCCCTCCCCTTCAATTTGCGTGAAAGGGGAAAACAGTTTCGTCTCCAGCCTTGAGGCACTATCAACTTGTTTCGTCATCGCGTGCACTATAGTAAGCGGCTCGATCCAGCGCTACAGGTCCCGCACGCTCATGCCCGATAATCCCCAGTCATTGCAGGCCACACCAGTGCTGCCATTCGCGGCTCTGGTACTGGGCGCTGTGGCGATGGGTGCATCGCCTATATTCGTCCGCCTTGCTGATGTCGGGCCTTTTTCCAGCGCTTTCTGGCGCATGGCGCTGGCGATCCCGTTTCTCTGGGGCTGGTTGAAATTTGAAGCTTCGCGCGGAGGAAGCAAGGTCCCCGCTCTCAACTGGTCTTCAGATGCGAAACTCATCATCTGGATCGGTTTCCTGTTCGCAGGAGATCTGTTCTTCTGGCACCTCTCTATCCTCAACACGTCAATAGCCAATGCCACCCTGCTCGCCACCACCACCCCTATCGCTGTCGCTCTCGGGGCGTGGCTGTTCCTGAAAGAGAAGATTACACCGCAAATCCTGGCGGGCGTCCTCTCCGGTGTCGCTGGTGCGGGTTTGCTGGTCGGGGCAAGTGCCACTTTTGCACCTGAACACGTCATGGGGGATGTCTCCGGGCTGGTTACCGCGGCCTTCTTTGGCACTTACTTCCTCTCCCTCTCCTGGGCCCGGCGGCGTATGAGTGCCGCACAGGTCATGTTTTACCCCGCTATCGTCAGCGCCGGATTTTTGCTCATCGCCGCGTTGCTGCTGGATGACGGTCTGTTCCCGCAATCATTGCAGGGCTGGATGACGCTGGTTACCCTGGCGCTCATTTCTCAACTCGCCGGGCAGGGATTCGCCGCCTATGCACTGGGGCACCTGCCGGCAGTGTTTTCATCACTGGTGCTGTTTTTTGAAGTCCTGGCGGCGGCCCTGCTGGCTTGGCTGATCTTCTCGGAACCGGTATCAGTATGGCAACTGGGTGGAGGATTGCTCATCCTTGCCGGCATCTACGTGGCCCGCCCAAGAAAACTAAAGCACCAAAAACGCTCATGACCATTCAAGATCAACGCGAAAACCTGATGCAGCTCCTCGAAGCCGCCATTGCAGCGGCCAACCCTCTGCTATGTGTTCCCCCTTCACTGCCCGAACCGCCGGAGACCGGCAGATTGATTATTCTGGGTGCCGGAAAAGGATCTGCCGCCATGGTGCAAGCTGCGGAACAACATTACCTGGATCGAGACACGCCAGTGGCAATAACCGGGTGTGCTGTCACCCGCAACGGGTTCACAGCATCAACCAGGGCCATTGAAATGCTCGAGGCAAGCCATCCAGTCCCTACCGAGTTGAGTGTTGCGGCGGCTTCGCGCGCGCTGGAAATAGCCCAGGGAGCCACTGAGGACGACTTGGTGCTGGTGCTGATGTCAGGCGGTGCCTCGGCGCTGTGGACTGCACCCGCGCCCGGTGTCACCCTTGAAGAAAAGCAGGAAGTGACACGCGGCCTGCTCGCATCCGGCGCACGCATCTCGGAAATCAACTGCGTACGCAAGCATCTCTCGCGCATCAAGGGCGGACGATTGGCCCACGCCGCCGCCCCGGCGCGCGTGATCACACTGGCCATTTCAGATGTGCCGGGAGATGACCCGTCAGCCATCGGGTCCGGCCCTACGGTCGGTGACCCGACAAGCCTGGGGGATGCACGCAATATCCTGAATGATAGGAAAGTCGAGATGCCACCTTCCGTTGTCATGGCACTCTCTGATGAGCGAAATGAAACACCGCTCCCGGACGACGCCTCCTTCGACGGAAATGACTATGTCCTTGTCTCGCGGCCGGCCGACGCGCTGTCGTCGGCTGAAAAGATTGCTCAGCAACTTGGCTACAAGGTGCAACTTCTCGGCGACTCCATCGAGGGAGAGGCACGCGATGTGGCGCGCGATCATGCCGCCCTGGCGCTCGAGTGCAAGGCAAGAGGTGAACGCATTGCGCTGCTGTCCGGCGGCGAAGTGACCGTGACCGTAACCGGCAAGGGAAAGGGCGGTCCGAACCAGGAATATGCGTTGTCACTGGTGGACGCCCTTGATAGTGCTGAGAATATTTCAGCACTCGCGGCGGACACGGATGGCACTGATGGTGGAGAGGGCTCCGCCGATGATCCGGCCGGAGCCATTGTCGACCCGACCACGCGCGAGCGCGCCGAGGGTCTTGGCCTTATCCCCGCCAATTTTCTACAGAACAATGATTCAACTGGGTTTTTCGGGAAGTTGGGGGATCTCGTGGTGACCGGCCCCACGCGCACCAACGTTAATGATTTCCGAGTGATTCTGGTAGAGTCTTATGACCAACATGAATGACCATATGCGCCGAGCGATGACTGCGTTCATTACCAAAGATTTGCACTGCAATTTTGCCAGGAGGGCCTTTAGTCCGCGACTGTTGGCGCTCGCATTCATGTCCGTTCTATTCACCGCCTCTTCGGCTTCTGCCGACCTGAAGCTTTGCAATACAACATCCAGCCGTATCGGTGTGGTCATCGGTTACAAGGAAACCAAGGGCTGGACCAGCGAAGGGTGGTGGAACATCCCCTCTTCCGTATGCTGGACGCTGATCAAGGGAGATTTGGTCGCGCGCTACTATTATGTTCACGCAATTGACTATGATCGACCGGGCGTATGGGATAGGAACGAGCAGATACCAGCGAGAAACAGCGAATTCTTCATGTGCACCGAGGACAAAGCCTTTGAGATCAGGGGCACAAGCCGGTGCGAGACGCGCGGTTTCAACAGAACGCGGTTCTTTGAAATTGACACAAAAGATGAGAAAAGCTGGACCATAACCTTACAGGACAAGGTCGAGCAAAGAGCCAAGAATCAATGAGACGAAACCGCCGGGTCAAAATAGTCGCAACACTCGGCCCCTCATCTGCAGAAAAAGAAACCATCCAGCGCCTGTTTGATGCAGGCGCCGATGTTTTTCGCATCAATATGAGCCACTCCTCTCATGAGAGGCTGACCGAGCTTGTTCGCATTATCCGTAAAGTGGAGGCTGACGCCGGTCGCCCCATCGGCATTCTGGTGGATTTGCAGGGGCCGAAGTTGAGGGTCGGTGAATTCGCCGATAACTCCGCCAGACTGAAGGAAGGCGAGGCTTTCCACCTGGACCAAAACGAGGAACCCGGGAACTCCCAGCGTGTCTACCTGCCCCATCCGGAAATATTCGAGGCCGTCGAACCCGGCCATCCGCTGATACTCGATGATGGCAAGTTGCGTCTCATCGTGCGAGAGACGACACCTGACATCATCACCACCGAAGTCGTCGTTGGCGGACCTTTGGCCAGTAGGAAGGGCATCTCGCTTCCCGCTACCGTCCTACCCTTCGGGGCCATGACAAACAAGGATCGCAGGGACCTGGAACAGGCTGTCAATCTCGGCGCGGACTGGATCGGCCTCTCCTTCGTGCAGCGAGGTGACGACGTGGCCGAAGCACGCAAGCTCTCTCGTGGACGCGTGGCGATCATGACCAAGGTCGAGAAACCCGCAGCCATCGAACAACTGGATGCCATTGTTGAACTGTCCGACGGGCTGATGGTCGCGCGCGGAGATCTCGGCGTAGAAATGCCCCTTGAACAGGTGCCCGGATTGCAGAAACGCATCACCAGGGCGTGCCGCAGTGCGGGCAAACCGGTTGTGATCGCAACGCAAATGCTGGAATCCATGATTACCGCACCCGTGCCCACCCGCGCCGAGGTCTCCGACGTGGCAACGGCCGTGTTTGACGGTGCGGACGCGGTGATGCTGTCTGCGGAAAGCGCTGCCGGCGAATTCCCGGTTGAGGCCGTTTCGACCATGGACCGGATAGCCACAGAGGTGGAACAGGACGCCAGTTACGAAGCCCTCGTGCGCAACCAGGAACTAGAGCCTGAAGCCACTGGCGCTGACGCGATTTCAGCAGCCGCGCGTACCATCGCGGAAACGCTCAACCTTGCGGTCATCGTTTGCTACACGGGTTCGGGTTCAACCGGCTTGAGGGCGGCGCGCGAGCGCCCACGCCAGCCGATTGTTGCACTGACGCCGATTGCCGCTACCGGTCGTCGCCTCGCCATGGCCTGGGGGTTGCATTGTGTCCTGACCAACGACGCGGAAGATCTCGATGAAATGGTCGATAAGGCCTGCCGTATTTCCTACCAGGAGGGCTTCGCCCAGCCAGGTCAGCGGATAATCATTTCCGCAGGTGTGCCGCTCGGCACGCCCGGCGCCACGAACATGCTGCGCGTGGCATTCGTCGGTGAGAATGAAACCGGGAACCTGTAAGCGAGAAAAATAGGGGCGGTAGCGCTCGCAAGCAGGTTAAATCCCCTGACCTTCAACATCGCGCGCGAGTTCCTTCTCGGATTGGTGCACGTCCTCAAGATAGGGATGCACCTTCAGCACGTGGCGAAAGGCCCTTAGGGCCGCCTTCTTATCCCCCAGTTCCTGCATGATAAGCCCAAGGCCCTGGATTGCCTTGTAGTGGGACGGGTCAAGAGCAAGCGCCTGACGCAAATTCTCCAGTGACTTGCCGAACTCCTTTTTCCCGAAGAGCACAACGGCGCGCTTGTTCCACCCTTCCGAATATGCGGGAGCGATTTCAATTACCGAGTCGAGAATCTGCATGGCGACATCAAGGTCTTTGACCTCAATTAGCTTGTCCGCGCGGTCCATAAGGAGATCGACTGTATCGCTGCCGGAGCGCTGCCACAGTTTTTCGATGGCAGAAGTCACAATCTTGGCGCTCTCTGCATCTTTGGTCTCGCTCAGGCGCTGATACAGATCACCCAGAAGCTCCTTGCGGTCGGCGACAGCATCGGGCTCCTCCTTTGGCAGCAGCAAACGTTCAGGTATCTTTTGTGACTCTGCGGATTTTCCCGGCTCCCCATGTACGCTCACGGGGAGTACCAATGCCGTACCGCATACGAGGGCAAGCAATCCCCGTCTCAGGGTTCTGGTAAATGCAAAACTCATGTGTACGAGCATAGGACCAGGGAAGAACACAGGTCAAAGCAAAATAGCTTGAGCGCACGCCCTAGCCAGCTCAAGTCAAACTGAATGTGAGGAAATTTGCGTGTAACCGCTTAGCCCTGACGGGCTTTAAAGCGACGGTTCGTCTTGTTGATGACGTAGAGGCGGCCGCGCCTGCGTACCACCTGATTGTTCCGGTGACGCTTGGCCAAAGACCTGAGTGAATTTCTGACTTTCATGGCCGTTGCCTCTTGATCCTAGTTTGAGCTTGCAAGCCGCTAACACCGTTGCCGCCGAAGCCGCCCGGAACATATGAAGGGCGACTCGGCTTGTCAACATCACACCGTATTGTGCGATCTCGAATTTAGCTCGGATTCAATAAACCCTAGTTCTTATGGCCTGTTTCCAGCTTGCCTTCCAGATACAGCGAGTAACGGGACATGGCGAAGCAGAATAGGAAGAAAAATACCGCGATGGAGATATAAACCTCGCTCGACAGCCCGGCCCATTTTGAGTCCGCCAGCGAGGCGCGGCCCATGCCCAGTATATCGAGCAGACCGATGATAATAACCAGCGTTGTATCCTTGAAAAGGCCAATGAAGGTATTGACGATACCTGGAATGGAAATCTTCAGCGCCTGCGGCAGCACGATGAGCCGCATGGATTGCCAGTATTTCAGTCCCATGGAATCCGCAGCTTCATATTGCCCCCGTGGTATCGCTTGCAGGCCTCCACGGATCACTTCGGCCATATAACCCGATGAAAACAGCGTTACCATGATCAGCACGCGCATCAGCAGATCAAAGCTCGTGCCGGGTGGAAGGAAATAGCTCAGCATTGTCGACGCTACGAATAGTAGGGTGATGAGCGGTACGCCGCGGATGAACTCGATGAATGTGACGCAAATGATCCGCACAGCCGGCATATTGGAGGCGCGCCCCAGCGCAAGCACGATCCCAATTGGTAAGGAAAAGGTGATACCGGTCACACCGACGATGACATTCAGAAGCATGCCGCCGAACTGATCTGTTGTCACCTGTGTCAGCCCCCCACCGCCAAGCAGCAGCCACGCGGCGACAAAAGGATAGGCCATTGAAAACAGCATGGCCTTACCGCGATATGGAAAGCCATCAAACAGCAATGGTCCGAGCGCCACGAATAAAAGTCCGAAAGCCAGAATCGGACGCCAGCGCTCAGGTTCCGGATAGAACCCGTAAATGAAAATTGTGAAGCGCTCCTGGATGAAGGCCCAGCAGGCTCCATCACCCAGTGCCTGACAGCCGGCACGATCTGCGGCTTCGAACACCGCGTTGGAAAACATCCATTCGTACATCGGCGGGAGTACTAACCATAAGAACCAGACGGCAAGTATGGTCAGCGCGACATTGGTCCAGCTTGAAAGCAGATTCTTCCTGACCCAGTAGAAAATCCCTGACTCCAGAAGCGGAGGTGGCATATCGGGGATCTGTCCGATCGGGTAGCGTTGCGTTGTGCTTGTATCGCTCATTTTTTAAAGCTCCCCCCGCCTATCTTTCCACTAGCTTGATGCGCTTGTTGTACCAGTTCATGAACATGGAAATAGTAAGTGATACGGACAAATAGAATCCGATGACGATAATCATCGTCTCCATTTCCTTGCCGGTCTGCATCAAGGTGATGCCGCCAATCGTCGCGACGATATCCATGTAACCAATAGCGATCGCCAGTGATGAGTTCTTGGTCAGGTTTAGATACTGACTGGTCAAGGGTGGCACAATCACGCGCATCGCCTGAGGAATGATGACTTCACTCAACGTCCGGCTGCGGCTCATGCCCACCGCTAGCGACGCTTCCCATTGTCCCTTGTTTATAGCCTCAATACCCGCGCGGACAATCTCGGCAATAAAAGCGGCTGTGTATATGGAGAGCGCCAGGGTCAGAGCCAAGAACTCAGGCCGGACGACAAATCCACCCTTGAAGTTGAATCCTTTGAGCTCTGGATGATTCCAGTCAAGAGGCGCACCCATCAGCAGATAGACCAGTAATGGCAGTCCGATGATCGCACCCAGGCTTATCAAGAAGACGGGAAGGTACTTGCCCGTTTCGTCCTGACGCTTCTTCGCCCACCGTTTGAATATGAAACACCCGACTATGGCGAGCACAAAAGCCCCGATAACGAAGCCAAACCCATCTTGCGGCAATGGTTGAGGCGCAAAAACGCCTCGATTTGTGAAGAATATTGTTTCTGCCAAATTCCCGCCATCCTGGGCGCCTCTGGGTGACGGCAGCGAATGCACGACGATGCCATGAACAAGCAGAATCTGCAGCAGTACAGGTGTATTGCGGACGAATTCGACATAACAATAGACCATTTTGCTAATCAGCCAGTTGGGCGAAAGCCGCAACACTCCTAGGACAAATCCGAGGACAGTAGCCACGATGATCCCGACGACAGCTACAGCAAGCGTGTTCAGCATCCCGACCAGACCGGCACGAAGATGAGTGCTCTTGGAACTGTACTCGATGAGAGACTGATTGATGTCGTAATGCGCCGGCTCGGCAAGAAAATCGAAGCTGAATGTCTTGCCGACCAACGCCAGGTTAGCGATCACATTTGACGTGATATAGGCGATAAAGGCGAACAGAATCGATACTGTTAAAACTTGTAAAATTACACCGCGCGCTTCTTTGTCGTACCACAGCCGGGCGATGAAATTCCTCTGCCCGCTGTCCGATTGTGCAACTGTATTTACTGAAGCCACGTTCCCACCCGCTTTCTTGAATTAGCGACGGAGCTCAATTCAGACTGATAAGAAGCAGTCCCCCCAAAATCCCCTGAGACCTGTACTGAAACACTCGCTGTTTCAGATCATCAGCCCATCTTCGGGCTGCCAGTTCAAGGTTGCCGTGCCGGGCAGAAACTACCCGGCACGGCGTATTCATGTGTTCAAACCACTAGAGTTGAACGGCCTACCGGAACGGAGGCGTGTATTGCAGACCACCATTGGTCCACAAAGCGTTCAAACCACGCTCCAGGCCAACCGGGGTGTTCTTGCCGATATTGCGCTCAAAAATCTCGCCATAGTTACCCACGGCCTTGATCGCTCTATGAGCCCACTTCTTGTCGAGGCCAAGCATGCCACCGAGGTCACCTTCGGTGCCCAGAAGACGATTGATTTCAGGGTTATTGCCAGCCTTGGCACCCAGTTCATCAACGTTCTTTGACGTAATACCGAGCTCTTCGGCTGCCAACAGCGCGTTTTTGGTCCAGCGGATGATATCGCTCCACTGGTCATCGCCATGACGCGTGACGGGGCCAAGCGGCTCCTTGGAGATGATCTCAGGCAGGATCACCCAGTTTTCGGGATCCTTGAAGGTCGCACGCGTTGCGGCCAGGCCCGATGCGTCCGTGGTGTACACGTCGCAGCGTCCGGCAAGTATGTTCCTCCGGGATTCTTCGTTACCCTCGGTCGGAACCGGCTCATACTTGATCTTGTTGACGCGGAAGAAGTCAGCAAGGTTCAGTTCCGTCGTGGTGCCGGTCTGAATGCAGACAGAGGCGCCATCAAGATCCTTGGCGCTTTTGACGCCGAGCTTCTTGGGCACCATGAAACCCTGGCCGTCATAATAGTTGACGCCCTGAAATGCGAGTTTCACATCCACGTCACGGACAAACGTCCATGTTGTATTCCGCCAAAGCACGTCGCCTTCCTTGGAATTCAGGATGGTAAAGCGGGTCTTGCCGGTTGCAGGCTTGTACTTGATCTTGCTGGCATCGCCCAGCACGGCAGCAGCTGTCGCCTTGCAATAGTCAATATCATAGCCTTGGTACTTGCCATTTTTATCGACGGATGCAAATCCAACAAAACCTGAGTTCACGATGCAGTTAAGCTCACCACGAGCTTTTACATCATCCAGAGTGCCGGCACTTACGGCCGTTGCACCCAATGCCAGAGCAGCTGTTGCTCCTAGCAAAATGCGTTTCATGAGAAACTCCTCCCTTGAGATGACACCTACTAACTAAAAAACTACTTGCGATCATGTCTCCATTTTTTGTTATCGGAGACCAACCTAGCAGCACAATAGACACATATTAATAGCCCGTGCACTGCTCAGGAGTGACTTTCTGCGACACGAGGTTTTGAGTCAACAGCTTGTGTGCGCACAATTTGAGCAAATTTGTCATAGTTATTAGGCGATAAGAACGAGCGATGACATTCATCACCCCTTGGCCTGCGCCTTTTGGCCTGCTAGAGCCTTATCCGGTTTGATGTTTGGCCGGTGCGATGTGCTTCGCGGAGCGTGCTCAAAATTGAAGCTCCGAAGTGTTGAATTTTCACATACCCCTTCAGTGCCCCAACAACAGTAAGGATGACTCGATCATGACCGCTGGCTTCGGCCTTGAAAAACTGGGATTGTTGACCGCCCGGTATCCACGCACGACGCTGCTGCTCATTGCCCTGAGTTTGCCAATCTTTCTGTTCTTTGCTGCGCGAATAGAATTCAACAGCGACATTCGCGAGATCTTCCGTTCGGATTCGAAGGGTTTTGCAGTACTGGAAGACGTAACCCGTCAATATCCCGGTGCTGGCCGCGACATCCTCCTGGTTGTCGAGGGCGACAATATTTTCACAGCCAAGGCGCTCAACGCTCTTCGCGCCCTGCATCTCGATCTTGGCCTGGAGGACGAAGTAAAATACGTACTGTCGGTCTTCTCGGCACGCAAACCGCCCGATGCCCAGGGCAATTCGGAATCCATCTTTCCAACCGTAATTAACGCGCAGGCCGATATGGACGCGCTTCGAAAAAGCGTAACGGCACATCCACTGTCGGGGGGAAAACTGGTATCCAACGACGGCAAAATGGCCATGGTTGTAATCGCACTCACTGACAAGAAGCGCGGGGTTGGTGAACTCACCAAAATGCTGACGCTCATCAATAAGACGGCGAGTGATAGTTTTAAAGACACTGGGCTACGGTTTTCTCCCACCGGCCTCGCTGCCATGAAGGTAGAAATTATCGGTGCGCTCATTCGCGACCAGAGCCGCTTCGCGCTGGCCGGTCTCGTACTCGGTCTTGGCCTGTGCTGGTTCTTCTTTCGCCGCTGGGCCTATGTGGCGATGGCCGGTGTTCCCGCAACTGTCGCAGTGCTGTGGCTTTCGGGCGGCATGTCAATCGTCGGACAAGAAGTCAATGTTCTCACCAACATTATCCCTGTGCTTGTGGTCGTGATCGTCTTCTCTGATGCCTTGCACCTGCTGTTTGGCGTACGCCACAATATTGCCGATGGAATGAAACTCGACGATGCCATTGCCCAATCTGTTCATGAGGTAGGCCCGGCATGTGTACTCACCTCCGTCACCACGACCCTGGCAATGCTTTCACTCACCCTGGTGCCGCACGAATTTATCTCACGCTTCGGATTAACCGCGGCACTTGGAACGGCCATCGCCTATTGCGTGACCATTGCGCTGGTGCCAGCCATGTGCGCCCTGTTCCTGAAGCGAACGCCGCGCAAGCGCGCCGCGGGAGAAGGCGAATACTGGTTTGGCCGCAAGGCCGGCGCCATCAGTGCAGCAACCGCACGGTTCATCTTGGCCGCTCCGCGCACCATTGCCGCGATCGGCGTTCTCGTCATGATCATAGCCGGTGCGCTCTACGCCCAGAACCAGCCGCGATACTCCTACCAGGAGAACCTGCCGAACGGGAACGCGCCATTCGCAGCCATCCAGAAGATTGATGCGTCACTTGGCGGCTCGAACTCCCTGAGGCTGATGATCCAGCTGCCCAAGACGGCCGAACTGCAATCCGACAAAACTCTGGCTTTGATCGCAGACGCCCATGCTGTTCTGGCTTCGGAACCGCTCTTCGGTGCAATCACCTCTCTTCATAACCTGGAGCAGTGGATGAAGGCCGGCAATGGAGACGGGGATGCTCGTGATGATATTTTCCGCTTCCTGGAAAAAGCAAAATCGCCTCTCAGTAGCAGCCTGTTCTCAAAAGAGCATAATTCAGCGCTCCTGACGGCCCAGTTCCGAGCCATCGACTCGTTTGAACTGATCCCGATTCTCGACAGTCTCCAGCACAAGCTGGACAAGCTTCGCGCCGCAAATCCAGGCGTGGAATTTTTCATGACAGGCTTTACCCCGCTGTCCGCCAGAGCGAGCACGGAAATGATCGGCAAGCTGAACCAGTCACTGGCCATGGCCATTGGCGTCATCATCATCCTGATCGGTTTTGCCTTGCGCTCAATGACCTACGCGCTGGTGTCTATCCCGCCCAACCTGCTGCCCATCGCGGCGGGCGGGACATTGCTCTATCTCAACAATTACGGATTGCAATTCACCTCCGTGGTGGCCTTCACAATCGCCTTCGGCATCGCGGTGGACAGCACCATTCATGTGCTCAACCGGTACCGGTTGGAGCGCGAAAAGTCCGGCAATGCGGATGCGGCCATTACCAAGACCCTGGCGGAGATCGGCCCCGTACTGATCGTTGCCACTATCGTGCTCATTTCGGGCGTGGCGGTCACGATCATCTCCGAATTGCCGATGGTGCGGCTTTACGGCGAGATATCAACCGTGGTGCTGATCACCGCGCTCATTGGCGCGATGGTGTTCCTGCCAGCAATCCTCAGCGTGGTGGACAAGTGGCGGGTCAGGCGAAGCAAATAGAATTGCTGCGCCAATGACATGTACTCTTGATCGCACATCAGCAATTCCTCCATCGAATGTAGACAAATCTGTAGAGGTCTGATCGAATGTTCTGAGTGTATGGCCCATGTAGGGTTGGGGGGATATGAGTAAGCGTGCAACCGGCATGCCGTCCAGGGCTTCAGCCGGGGGCATGGCTCGAAAGAACGTCGACGGCAAGTTTCGCGAACACGCGATAAATGCCGTCATAACACTTATTGCCGGGCTGGTGATTGGCGCTTTGCTGGTCACCTACGCCATATCCTTTACCGCAATCACATTCTCTGGTGAATTCGCTCCCTTGTTGCAGAGAGCCATTGGTATTGGCCTGTTTGGTGCGGCGGCAATGGCCGCAATCACAGCCCTGACAGCATCCTATCCCGGGACGATAGGCGGACCACAGGACGTGGCGGCCGCTGTACTTGCAATTACCATTGCGTCGGCGGCGTCGTCACTTCCAGCCGACACATCTCCTGACCAGCTATATGCAACGGCGTACGCCACCCTTGCGATTGCCTCCTTCCTGACCGCAACAACATTCATATGCCTGGGATATTTCAAACTCGGAAACCTGGTGCGTTTCATTCCCTATCCCGTCATGGCGGGGTTTCTGGCCGCAACCGGATGGCTTCTTGTGAGAGGTTCATTCGGGCTCATGGCGAACCTGACCCTCGACTGGGGTAGCCTGCCCGCCATGCTTGAAGGCAATGCGATGGCTGTCTGGCTGCCCGGCGTATTTCTGGGATTAGTCCTCCTGATAAGTTCGTGGCGCACAAAACAGCCTGTCATCCTTCCCGGCCTGATCATCGGGTCGATTGCGCTGTTTTATGCCGTACTCTCCGCAAGCGGCATCACGCCCTCTGAGGCCCAGGCCAGTGGCTGGCTGCTGGGCCCCTTTCCCGGGAAGGGATTTACGGGCAGCATCGACCCGTCCCTGATTTATAAAGCAAGTGTCGTCCCCTCGGTTCGGACGTTTGTTGAAATTGTCTCGGTCGTAATCCTCTGTGTTCTCGGCATCCTGCTGAATGTCTCAGGAATCGAGACTGCGACCAAAAAAAACATAGATTTGAACCGCGACCTCATTTCCAGTGGACTGGCGAATCTCGTATCCAGTTTTGGTGGTGGGCTTATCGGTTACCAGCAGCTGAGCCTGACAGTCCTTGCAGATCGTTTCGGGGCCCACAATCGGATGGTCGGTCTTCTCGCGGCAGCTGTCTGTGCCTCAACCTTTTTCTTCGGCGCTGAAGTTCTCGCATTTTTTCCCAAGGCTGTTGTCGGTGGCATCGTCGCCTTTCTGGGTTTTGATCTGCTCTTTGGTTCGCTTCACCGGGAGTGGAACAAGCTGCCGCTCGTCGATTTTGTGATCATCTTGCTGATCTTCGCCGTAGCGACGACCGTCGGATTTCTTGAGGGGATAGCGGTTGGTATCATCGCCGGGGCGATCATGTTCATCATCACCTATTCCAAGATAAACGTCGTTCGGCAGGAATATCTGGGCAGCGAATTCCGGAGCAATGTTGATCGTACCCATGCTGAAGAACTCATCCTCGAGAAACATGGTGCCCGGACGGTGGTGCTGGAACTGCAGGGGTTCATCTTCTTCGGTACGGCAACCCAGATCTATGATTTGGTCAGGGGAAAAATCAGTCACACCGGACGTCAGAAGTTGATGCATGTGGTCATTGATTTCAGACGGGTGACCGGCCTGGATTCATCCGCTGTGCACAGCTTCATCAAGCTGGTCCAACTTATGCAGGAGAAGAAGATCGTTCTGGTTTTCACCGGATTGGGCGAGAGGCTTGCGCTCAGGTTCAGCGATAGCGAGATGAATTTTGAAACTATTCCATCATTCAAAGACCTGGATGGTGGCATCGAATGGTGTGAAGAAAGAACTCTTGAAGCCTCTTCCAAAAGCCCCCGAGCTACACGCACATCACTCCTGACCTATCTGGCCGAGGACATATTCACCAAGACCCAGGCAAAGGCCTTTTTGGAATATTTGGAAGAGCACACATACAAGCCGGGCGATCACCTGTTAACCCAGGGCAGCGACTCCGACGATATCCTGTTTATCGAAAAGGGCCGCGTTACGGTCCAGCTTGAACTTGCCAACGGTCATAACGTCCGCTTGCGTTCCATGGGTCCGGGCACGGTTTTGGGCGAAGTTGGAAATTATCTCGGATTACCAAGGACCGCCTCGGTCGTCGCAGATGAGCCTTGCAGTGCGCGGCGCCTTACGCAAAAAACGCTTAAAAAGATAGAGCGCCAGCAGCCGGCCCTTACAGCGACCTACCACAAATTCATGGCCCGCCGGCTCTCCCAGAAGCTCGCGGACAGCAATCGAATGCTGGGGGCGGTTCTGCGCTAACTTTCAAAATTGCACACATCCCATGCCCAGGCTTGGACCAACGTTAGTCTCTCATTGCTGGCTGACGCTCGGTTCCGGCAGCCATTCTGCTTTTCGCATATCGCTATGGAGTGATTGATGCATTGGTTGAATTTAACATTCGGCTACACACCATCGCACACGTTGAACGCCCGTCTTCACGACTCAGACCTCCCGGATCAATACCTCAGGAACAAACTTCCTCACCACCGATGACCCGGCACTCGCCAGGTTGCCAGGGACGGTCCACGGGTTTCACGCAGGCTGTTCCGGTAAAGATGCGGTTGTCGGTGCAGGCACAGGTATTGCCCCTGGTGAAGCCGAATTTGACTTTCGAGCACCTGACCTTCGGTTTTACCGGACGGGAGGGAGTATTGACCGGAGGCGAGGGATTATAGGTGGGCGGTGCCTGGGTCGCGCAGCCCGCCGTCCCGGAATAGTTGTTCATGGCGTCCAATGCGGCCTGCGTCGGTTCGAGATTGCTGTATCTGATCCCGGCCAAATTATAAAATTTTCGTAGCGCGTTCCGGCTTCCCTGGCCCCATACGCCGTCGACTACGACCTGGTTGTTGCCCCTCAGGCAACCCATGCCCCAGAGATTGGCCTGCAACTCGCGTGGAAATAACCTTGCAACAGGGGCAGGTCGATACACAGGCGGGGGGCGGTAAACAGGTGGGGTTGCAGCCGTTGAGTGACGGATTCGTTCCGGCAAAATGTGGTGGGAATTCGGACGGCTCAGACGACCAAGCGTTGAAGATGCGAGTTGGTTTTGGACGGTAAGCACATCACAGAGACCGTTTTCATAAGCCTGTTTAGTTTCGACCGCATTCAAGGGCATTGGCGAGTATCGCATCCGGTTGGTTCGGAAATATCTATTCACCGCAGC
>JAJFHP010000004.1 GCA_021775555.1 Hyphomicrobiales bacterium
GCTGTTCCAGATTGATGCCAACACCGGCGTCGTGACGGTTGCAGGTTCCATCGACCGGGAAGCGGCAGCAAGCCATGATATCGAGGTGACAGCCACCTCAGACGACGGCTCCACCTCAACACAGAGCTACACCATCAATGTGGGGGACGTGAATGATAATGCCCAGGTCTTCACATCGGGCAATTCGGCCAATTCAGCGGAAAGTGCCGGTGATGCAACGGTTCTTTATACCGCCACGACAACCGACGTCGACACCACAGGTGAGGCCATCACCTATAGCCTGACAGATAATGCGGGCGGCATGTTCGAGATCAATTCATCGACTGGCGAAGTCTCACTCGCCAGCGGTCAGTCGCTCGACTATGAGACAGCGACCTCCCACAATATCACGATCCAGTCCTCTGACGGCACCAACACAACCGATCAGGCCGTGACTATCAATGTCACCGATGTGAATGAAGCGCCGACGGACATGACGTTCACCGGAAATGAAAACCTGGCACTCTCGAGTGGTGGTGGCGGTACGCTGGCACTGAACGACACCGGCGAAACCAATGAGTATGCTGCAGCAAGTGGTTTCTCAGGCTTTCCGTCAGGTGATATTACCGTGGAGATCGCATTTCAGGCGGACGAGACGACGCCGGATGAGTTTGTGCTGTTTTCCTATGGGGCAAGCGGTGAGTCGAACGAGTTCACCGTGTATCAAGATGATAACGGAACTCTGAAGATTTATGTGGCGGGAAGTTCGGCAAATTTGAACATTACAACCGACCTGACTGATGGCCAGCCGCACACGCTCTCCGTGACGTGGGATCAAAGCTCAGGCTCGTACAAAGTATATGTGGATGGTACACAGGAAGCCTCAACCACGATCTCTCAGGGCACCACGCTCTACAATAATGGCACGTTCATTCTCGGCCAGGAGCAGGATACGCACGGCGGCGGATTCGATTCAGACCAGATTTTCACCGGGACGATCGATGAAGTTCGCATCTTCAACGACGTGCGCACCTCCACAGAGATTGCCAACAATTACGACACCGAGATTGCCAACCCGGGCAGCGAGCAGGGTCTGGTTTCCAACTGGCAGTTTGACAGCTCGAGTGGCGGCAAGGTTTCGGATTTGGCTGGTGGGGGCAATAACCTGGCCCTGTACAATGGTGCCGAGGTTGCGCAGACGGCATCCGTGCTGACGGCCGGCTCGGTCGTCGCCGACGTCACATCGGTTGTCGATCAGGACGCTGGAGATACCTACACATATGCGTTGACGGACGATGCGGGTGGCGTCTTCCAGATCAACTCCAGCACCGGCGAGATATCGCTGGTTGCTGAGCATGATGCTTCAAGCACGTTTAGCGACACGGTAACGGTTCAGGTCACGGATTCGGGTGGCCTGACACACTCTGAAACCATCGGCATCAATCTCGGTACGAGCGGTAATGACACTGCTACCGGCACGGCAAATACCGACATCATGTATGGCTTCGATGGGAACGATACACTGAACGGAGGCGGTGGCGACGATGTTCTCTATGGCGGCATGGAAACGACCACAGAACCCGCGCTAGCGCTTAATACGGATGGCGGCACGGACGACTATGCCTCTGCATCCGGTATTTCGGATTTCCCGACGAATGCGTTGACCGTCGAAGTGCGTTTCACCTCTGACACACAGGCGAGTAATGGTACGCCACTTTTCTCCTACGCTGTAGCCGGAAACGCCAACGAGTTTTCACTGTTCGCGGATTCAAGCCCGGATCAGTTGTATGTGGAGATCAACGGATCGGTCATCGGCACGGGCATCACGTCATCCAGCCTGTTCGATGGTAGTGAGCATACAGTTTCGGTGTCTTGGGATCAGGCTTCAGGAGGATTGAGAGTCTATGTTGATGGGTCACCGCAATATACAGGTAATGCAAGCCAGGGCTCCTCTCTGAGCAGTGGCGGGACCATTGTGCTCGGCCAGGAGCAGGACTCTGTCGGTGGCGGCTTCAGCTCCACTCAGGCGTTTGAAGGGACGATGGACGAGGTTCGCATCTTCGATGACGTCCGCACGGCCCAGGAAATTTCAGACAATTACAGTTCTGACCTCTCCGACCCGTCGAGCGAGCAGGGTCTCGTGACGAACTGGCAGATGAACAGTGAGAGCGGCGGTGTCGTCACCGACGTGGCTGGGAGCAATGATTTGACACTCAGCAATGAGGCCGACATCATCGGCGGCGGCGGTGCTGACACCCTCAACGGTGGCGACGGCAACGACACTCTCATTGGCGGCGCGGGCGCGGATGTGCTGAATGGCGGCGCGGGCACGGATACGGCGGACTATTCAGACTCTGCCTCTGCTGTGAACGTGAATCTCGATACCGGGTCCGGTACAGGCGGCGATGCCGAGGGTGACACTTACACAAGCATTGAGTCCGTTGTCGGCTCAGATCAGAACGACACGGTCTATGGCACCGATACGGGAGGCGTGACTGTTGATCTTGGCGCTGGTAACGACACATTCGACAATGATGCCGGCGATGCGACCCAGACGGACGTGATCGACGGCGGGGCGGGCAACGACACCATCTGGACCGGTGCTGGCGACGACATTATCAATGGCGGTACAGGTAACGACACGCTCAATGGCGAAGGCGGTTCCGACATGTTCATCTTCCAGATGGGTGGCGGCACCGACACCATCAATGGCGGCGCGGGCGGCAGCTGGACCGACACAATTCAGCTGCAGGACGCCTCGGGCGGAAATAATCTAGGGACCTATGGCGTCGACTGGACGGTGTCACTTTCCTCCGGAACGATTGACGGTCAGGATGCCAACGGTCTGGATCTTTCCGACGATGCCGATGGCACAATCAATCTGAGTGATGGCTCGACGGTCAACTTCTTCGATATCGAGCGCATCGACTTTTAGGTTCTGGACCAAAAGTCTCTCAGGCCGGGTATTTACATGCCCGGCCTGAGTCTTTTCCCAGATTTTCCCATTTGGCTGGAGGGTAGCAACCTCGCTTCGCACGGCTCACTGTGGCATGTTAATGCACCGCAGTTTTTCTTTGAGTTAGGCAAGACGCACAGTGTCTTCTCGCGACAACAATACGGAAATTGAATCTTCCTGGTGGGAGAGGCATGTCCAAACGCTTGACCTGTTACCGGCTCGGGACACGCAGGCGTATGAAGCTGCGCGCACGCGCCAGGTCACGCTGACCAAGCCTCCCGGCGCATTGGGCAGACTTGAGGATTTCGCCTGCTGGCTCGCGGCATGGCAGGGCAATAAAATGCCCCGGCTGGAGCATGTCGAAGCGCTTGTGTTCGCCGGTAATCACGGCGTGACGGCACAGGGGGTTTCCCCCTATCCAACAAGCGTCACCGCGCAAATGGTCGAGAATTTTGAGAATGGTGGTGCAGCCATCTGCCAGCTTTGCAAGGTCTATGACGTGAAGCTGAGCGTTGTCGCCCTTGAGCTGGATAAGCCCACGGCGGATATGACATTGGCACCTGCCATGAGCGAGAAAGAGTGCGCGGAGGCGATCGCGCGCGGAGCTGCTTCAGTCCCTGAGCAAGCAGATATTCTATTGCTCGGTGAGATGGGTATCGGAAATACCACGGCTGCAGCCGCACTGTGCTGTGCCCTGCTGGGCGGCTCAGCTTCATTCTGGACCGGTCCGGGCACCGGGCTCGATGCTTCAGGCGTGTCACGAAAAGCAGATGTCGTTGCCAGTGCGCTCGGGTTGCACGTGAAACATTGCGCTCATCCCTTTGAGGCGCTTCGCAGGCTGGGAGGGCGCGAATTGGCGGCCATCGCAGGCGCGATCCTGGAGGCACGTACACGCCGCATCCCGGTCCTGCTTGATGGCTATGTGTGCTGCGCTGCCGCTCTGGTGCTGGAGAAAGCCAAATCCGGTGCGCTCGATCATTGTCTCGCAGGTCATGTTTCTGCTGAACCTGCACATCCGCACCTGCTCGAGCGCCTTGGCATGCAGCCGGTTGTCGATCTGGATATGCGCCTTGGTGAGGGCACTGGCGCGGCGATTGCACTCGCCATCCTGCGCGGGGCCGTCGCGGCGCATAACGGCATGGCGACATTTGCCGAGGCGCAAGTGGACGACCGGGAGTAAGCATATGCGCGCGCTTATCGATGATGTTCTCAGCTCTTTCAGATTGCTCACCCGGTTGCCCATGCCCGAGCGCGATCCGGGGGCGGCGCATAAGCTTTCCCGAAGTGTGTGGGCATACCCGCTTGTGGGCGCGGGCGTGGGGGCGCTGAGCGCACTCATTTGGTTCGCCGCGCAATTGGCAGGATTTAGCCTGACGCTCTCAGCCGGGTTGGCGCTCACCGCGCAAGTCCTGATCACCGGCGCACTGCATGAAGACGGGTTGGCGGATTTTACCGATAGCCTGGGCGCGCGGGGAGGAAAGGACGCAGCGCTTGCCGTCATGCGCGACAGCCGCATCGGCACCTATGGCGTGATCGCGCTCATTTTGGTTCTGGGATTGCGCTGGGGTGGAATTGCCGGGCTGGCGCTGCATTCGGTGCTGGCGGGGCTTATTTGTTCGGCAATCCTGGGGCGGCTTGCCATGGTCGTGCTGCTGGTGCTTCTGAAACCGGCCCGGTTTGAGGGTTTGGGCGCAAGCGTTGCAAATCCACCACGCCGTTCAGTCGTGGCGGCGCTCGTGATTTCCGTCCTGCTTGTCGCACTGAATCTGCCGGTTGTAACCGCCGTGTTCGCCCTGCTTGGGGCGGGCGTCGCGGTTGGGGTTGTCGCAATTCTGGCCCGCAGACATATTGGTGGATATACCGGCGATGTTCTGGGTGCGGGTGAGCAGCTGGCACAGACAACTGTTCTCCTCCTTCTGGCGGCACTGACATGAGAGAAACAGGAAAATGCACGCTTGTTCTCGGGGGGGCACGTTCGGGCAAAAGTGCTTATGCGGAGCAGCTTGCCAAGGGCTGGACGGGGCCGCGTGTTTACATTGCCACGGCCCAGGCCCATGACGAGGAAATGGCCGCGCGCATAAAGACACATCGCGAGAGGCGCGGGAGTGATTGGGAAACCATTGGCTCGGTACTTGATTTACCCGGCGCGCTACGCGAAGCGGGGGGACAAGAAAAATTCATCCTCATAGACTGCCTGACGCTCTGGCTCACTAATGTGTTGCTGGCCGAAGAGGATTGCGAGTTGGCGGTGAGCGAGTTGCTTGAGGTCCTGAGCGATGTATCAGGCACCATCGTTCTGGTGTCGAATGAAGTCGGCGATGGTATCGTGCCCGGCAATGAACTGGCGCGCCGCTTTCGCGATGCCGCGGGAGACGCCAACCGGCGCGTGGCCCAGTTGGCAGATGAAGTGGTTCTGGTGACAGCGGGCCTGCCGTTGGTGCTTAAGCCATCCACGTCATGATACAGGCAAGGATGACCAGTGCGGTCACGATATTCAGTCCCGTATTATAGAGCCTTAGACCCTCGCAAATATCCTGCCTTTTGAGTTTCGCCCGGCCATCTCCCATCCACGCCAGGTTCGCTTTGCGGCCTTGGTAGCTGCGCGGGCCGCCAAGGCGTATCCCCAGCGCTCCGGAAAAGGCGGCTTCCGGCCAGCCAGCATTTGGGGAAAGATGGTTTGATGCATCTCGCGCCATGGCGCCGAGCGCGCTGCGCCCCGACATGCCGGGGGTAAAGGTTGCCGCCAGTGCAATCAGCCAACCGGTGAAACGGGCCGGGACCAGGTTGACCAGATCATCGGTCCGCGCTGCTGCCCAGCCGAACTCGCGATATTGGTCTGATCTGTAACCGATCATGCTGTCGGCGGTGTTGATGGCTTTATAGAGGGCCATCCCCGGCAGACCAGCAATCAGCAGCCAGAACAGCGGTGCGAGAACGCCGTCCGACATGTTTTCCGCCAGGCTTTCCAGCGCTCCCTTGGTCACGCCGCTTGCATCAAGGGTTTTGGGGTCGCGCCCGATGATCCGGCTGACGGCATCACGTCCCGTCTTGAGGCTTTTGCCCAGGCCATCACCGACATCACGCACATGATCTTCCAGTGATTTTTGCGACATCAAAGTGCTGGCGAGCAGGGCTTCGCCAATCCAGCCGCTCTCAAAGCTACGCAGATAAAGCGTCAGTGGCAGGGTGATCGAGAGAGTGATTGCCAAAATCAGTATGAGCGCCAGCAGCCCTCGCAACTTGCGGTTCTCACCATCATTCATGCCACGATCGAGAGCGTTGATGAGAGCGCCAATCCATTCTACGGGATGTCCGACCCAGCCTTGCGGTCCATCGGGATATCCAAACAGCCGCTCAACGAGCAAGGCTATTGCCGCGACGGGCAGCGCAGTGGCGGCCAGTAGCAGGACCATCGGCTCAAAAGTCATTTGCGGCGTTCCCACCCCGCCCGCTCCAGTTCGGGGTCATCATGGACTTCCTGCGGGTATCCAACACACAGATAAGCCACCAGCGACCAGCCGTCCGGCGCGTCGAGGGCCTTGCGCACATCGTCCGGTTCCAGGATCGAAACCCAACCCATGCCTACATTATGCGCCCGTGCGGCCAGCCAGAATGTATGTATGGCGTTGACGACGGAATAGCGCAGAGTTTCGGGCATGGTCTGGCGCCCGAGGCCCTTGCCCTTGGTTGTTTCCTCATCGCAGAAGACGGCAAACTGAACCGGCGCCTCGCGCAGGCCTTCAAGTTTCAGGCGGGCATAGAGCGCCCTGTCACCGCCGTCATAGCCCTTGAGCGCTTCGGCGTTGCAGCGCTCATAGGATGCGCGGATGGCATCTTTGCTATCGCTGTCCGTCACCTGCACGAACCGCCAGGGCTGGCTCAGTCCAACAGAAGGGGCGTGATCGGCGAGTTTCAGAAGGCGGGCGATGAGCTTTGGGTCGACCGGGTCGCTCTTGAACCTGCGGACGTCGCGGCGCCATTCAAGAAGCTTCTCGAAGCCTGCACGGAATGCATCATCGAACTCGGGTGGGGTCATTACACCGCTTTCCGGCGTTCAGCCACCGTCCGGGATTTGGCAATTTTGAAAAGCAGGTCGAGGTCGCAATGCGATTCCATGTGCACGCCGAGCGCATCGAGGGTGGCGTCGACCATCGCATCATGGGCGTGCCCCTGCGAGGCTGGTGCGCCGAGCTGTGCAATGTAAGCGTCCCGAAACCCGTCGGATGAAAAGACGCCATGCAGATAGGTGCCTTCAATGAGGCCACTGGCGGAAATGGCGCCGTCCTTTTGGCCAGAGATTTCCGCGAAGGGCCGGGCGCAGTCGGGGCCTTCGCTGCGCCCGAGATGAATCTCGTAACCGGTGATTTTTTCGCCGCTCGGGATATGCCGGGCGGTGACATTCTCAAGTGTCTTGTCGCCCGTCAGCACGGTCTCGATGTCCAGCAGGCCAAGGCCTTCAATGCTGCCCGGCTTGCCTTCAACGCCATCGGGGTCATGCACCATGCGCCCGAGCATCTGATAGCCGCCGCACAGCCCGAGCACGCGTCCGCCGCGCCGGGCATGGGCCAGGATGTCGATGTCCCAGCCCTGTTCGCGCAGATAGCCAAGATCACCGATGGTGGATTTCGTACCGGGCAGCAATATGAGATCCGCATCGCCAGGGAGCGGGTGTCCGGGCTGCACGATCTCAAGCGTCACATCCGGGCTGTGGGACAAGGGATCGAGGTCGTCGAAATTGGCAATGCGCGAGAGGCGGGGCACAACAATCTTGATCGCGCCACCGGTTTCAGGCTTCACGTGATCCAGAGCGACCGCATCTTCAGCCGGCAGCTTGGTAGCGTCGGAGAAATACGGAATGACGCCGGCGCAGGGACGGCCCGTGCGCTCCTCAAGGATGCGTACGCCGTCCTCGAACAGTTTTGTATCGCCGTGGAAATTATTCACCAGAAACGCCGCGATCCGGTCGGCATCATCAGACGAAATCACCTCGAACGTGCCGACGATGCTGGCGATGACCCCGCCCCGGTGAATGTCGCCGACGAGCGCCACGGGCACATCCGCCGCATGGGCAAAACCCATATTGGCGATGTCTCCTTCGCGCAGATTGATCTCGGCAGGGCTGCCCGCGCCCTCGATGAGCACGAGATCGGCCTCCGCGCTCAACGTCTCGAAGCTCTCAAGGATCGCCGGCATGAACCGCGTCCGCTCGCGCATATAGTCGCGCGCCGAAAGCGTCGCTTCGCGTTTGCCCCGCACGATCACCTGCGCGCCGGTGTCGGTTTCGGGTTTCAGCAGCACCGGGTTCATATGGGTGGTTGGCGGGGCATTGCAGGCTCTTGCCTGCAAGGCCTGCGCGCGCCCGATCTCGCCGCCGTCCGCCGTCACGGCGGCATTGTTCGACATGTTCTGCGGCTTGAACGGGCGCACCTTCAGCCCCCGCGCGGTGAAGGCGCGCGCCAGCCCGGCAACGACAAGCGACTTGCCGACGTCGGAGCCCGTGCCCTGTATCATGAGTGCTGCACTCATGGCGTCTCTTCCATATCGATGATGTGGGCGTAAGAGCCCATCACATTGTCGCGCCGCAGGCCGATCTTGCCAAGCGCCTTGCCCCGCGAGTCCTCCGCTTCAAACAGCGCGTCAGCCTCACCTTGCCAGTGCAGCGTCGAATAGTGAAATTCGTGGCCGCGCAGTTTTTGCGGCCAGGGGAGTGCGCCGTCATGCTCAAGCCGTCTGTAGCCGAGTTTCAGACCGCGCTCCGCAAAGCTCGTTCCAAGCGGCAGAAGCCCCGCCATCTGGTGGCGCGTTCCATCGGCATCGATGAGATAGTCGCCAAGTGTCATGAACCCGCCGCACTCGCCGTAAATCAGCGCTCCGCGTTCCGCGGCCACCTTCAGGCCTTCCAGAAAAGCGCTGTTCGCCGCCAGACGGCCCGCATGGAGTTCCGGATAACCGCCGGGCAGATAGACCGCGTCTGCCTCGATATCCGGCGCTTCATCCGCCAAAGGCGAGAAAGGCATCACATCCGCACCGGCTGATTGCCACGCCTCAAGCAGGTGCGGATAGGCAAAACCAAAAGCCTCATCAGCCGCAACCGCGATGCGCTGGCCCAGTGGAGGGAGAGGCTTTGATGATGTTCCCTTTGGCGTCAGGGGTCGGGCTATGCCGGCAAGAGCCTGCAGATCGACACCCTCAGCCAAAAGGTCCGCCGCCCGGTCGAGAAAGGCATCGAGCGTTTCATGCTCGCTGGCCTGAACGAGACCCAGATGGCGCGATGGCACGACGATACCGCGGTCTTCCGTCACCGCGCCCAGCACGGGGATGTCCAACGGCTTCACCGCATCCGTGACAATAGCCGCATGGCTCGCACTGGCCACCCGGTTGAAGATCACTCCCGCGATCCGGCAGTCGTCCCTGAACTCGGCGAAGCCTTTCACGATTGCCGCCGCCGACTGGCCCTGCGACTTGGCGTCGACCACCAGCACCACGGGCAATTCCAAAGTGGCGGCCAAATCCGCCGTGGAACCGCCGCCGCCCGCCGCTCCGTCGAACAGGCCCATGACGCCTTCAATGAGCATCAGTTCGCTCGTCCCCGCGCAATCCCCTGCAAGGCTCACAATGAGATCCTCGCGCATGGCCCAGCCATCGAGATTGAAACAGGCGCGTCCGCTGGCCGCCTCATGAAAACGCGGGTCGATATAGTCCGGTCCGGCCTTGGCGGAAGCGACGCTTGTCCCGGCCCGCGCCAGTGCGCGTAACAGCCCCAGCGTGACGAGGGTTTTGCCGGCCCCCGACGAAGGCGCCGCAATCACAAGGCCCTTACTAGCCAAGGGCGTTCTCCCGCAGCGCCTTCACATACCAGTCAAGGTTTTGGTGGAAATCCACCACCTTGCCGATGACGACGAGCGCCGGGGTGGGGAGTTTTGTTATGTCCGGATTGTCAGCCACGGCGGCAAGTGTAGTGGTATGCACAGATTGCTCCGGCAGGGAGGCATTGGAGATGACGGCCACAGGCTCGTCTCCGCGCCGCCCGAAGCCAAGCATCATTTCGGCAATCTTGGGCAGGTTCCGCACCGCCATATACATGACGATGACGGGCGAGGCGCTTGCGACCTTTTCCCAGTCGATACCCGATGGCACGTCGCCGCTGGAATCATGGCCGGTGAGAAACAGCACCGAATGGTTGGTGTCGCGGTGGGTGGTCGGAACGCCCGCATAGGCCAGCCCGCCGACGCCAGCCGTGATGCCCGGCACGATGCGGAAGGGGATGCCCGCTTTGGCAAGCACCTGGCACTCTTCCCCGCCGCGCCCGAACATCA
>JAJFHP010000031.1 GCA_021775555.1 Hyphomicrobiales bacterium
GTTCTGATCGGAACGGCCGTCGCCGCCGTCATATGCCTCTACTATGGCATTCCGCTGATCTTTTCCCTGGTGGGCGGCGTTCTGGTTCTCTCTGTCTACATGGCCTACGTCAGGCTGTAGGGCAGATTCGTCAACACGCCCGGATTTAGCGACAACCAAAAACAGCTCTTTGAGAATTGATGGCAACGAAAACCGCCGGTGCACGGGAGGCGCACACCGGCGGCGAGAGAAAGCAAATGACCAATCAGCCTACTTGCCGAACTGGATTGTCAGTCCGCCCGAGCCGATCTGCTGGGTGGTTGTGGCAGGCTTGGTCGATTTCTTTTTCTTGCGGTCGCCCTTCACGACGATGGGGTCCATCGTACAGTGATCGCACGGGCCATTGTCGATAGCACTTGCGACTGAGGGAAGCGCGGCAGTGGCGCCGATGATGGTGGCGAGGGCAAGTAGGGTCGGTTTCAACATTGGATTAGTCCTTTCCAGAAAAATAAAGCCGGTCCCATGACCGGCCACATAAACGTTGGTCGCGCGGGCGGCGAAAAGGTTCGATAGTTTTTGGAATTTATTTTTTGCCCGGGCTTTTGTCCGGATTTTCCGGTTGAAAGGGGAAATGCGCAAAAATGTGATGTACATCACTCCGGAAATGCCAATCGCACCCCAAATCAGGTTTCAGGACACGACCCGAACCGCCTTGATCCGGAGTTTTGACATGAATTTGTCCCTGACAGAGAGACACCTGTTTTTTCCGACAGCGGCTATTGCGATGATCTTCGCGGTAGCAGCGGACGGGATCGCCCGCAACTTGCGCGCACGGCGCGGCATCCGGCTTGAACGCCGCTGTCAGCAACGGGCCATAAGGCAGTTGCGCGGCATTCACAGTCATACGCTGCGCGACATCGGCATCGACCACTCTGAAATCGCGTCCCACGTGATCCACGGATGTGAGGGCCGCTGACGCGGCCCTGCCCGGATTGATCGCACGCCTGCGTGTCTGGGAAATGTGATGGAGCATAACAGCAACTCCCCCTTGGATTACCGGGTCATGCCCGGTTATGACTGGCGTGAGGGATTTCCTGAATACCCCGCACCTCACCACACAGGGAGACACGCCCATGACCGCCAAGCCAGTCATCCTAAAGCGCGCAGACTGGGCGTCCCATGAAACCCTCTGGAAGGGTCATTTCCTCGGCAAGGACATCGGCACGGATGCGACCGTGATCTTTTACGCAACGGAAGAGGTCGGCATTGGTCCCAGATGGCACATGCATCCCTATGACGAGCTGTTCATCATGCGGCAGGGGCGCGCTTTGTTCACGATCGGGGAGGAAAAAATCGAAGCAGAAGCCGGTGATATCCTGCTCGGCCCCGCGAACATTCCGCACAAATATCATAATCTCGGGCCGGGTGTGCTCGAGTCGACGGACATTCACCTGAGCCCGGAATGGATCCAGACCGATCTCGACGATCCGGAATTGCAGGACTGAAAGACGAATTACATGACTGACCCCCTCATCATCCGATTAAGCGACCATTGGCTGTGGAAAATCCACACCAACCAGGCGCATCTCGGCCACATGGTGTTTGTCGCAAAGCGAGAAACCGAAGGTTCACTCGCCGATTGCACACCCCGGGAGTGGAGCGACCTCCAGGTCCAGATCAAACTCTATGAAAGTGTGATGGCAAACCTCTTCGCGCCCAACCGCTTCAATTACACCCAGTTCGGCAACGAATGGGCGCAGCTGCATGTTCATGGCTTCCCGCGCTACGCCAAGCCAGCCACATGGCAGGGCAATGACTTCCCTGACCCGCAATGGGGTGCAGCCCCGATCCCCGAGCCACCCTCTCCGCTTGAAGGCGAAGGATTGGAAGCTTTCGCGGCCTGGTTTGCGGGTGAACTTGCTGCCCGCGCCTGAAACCCGCCAGCACGCGTCAAGAAACCCACAGGCAATAAAGGTGAAATGATTTTCAATCTTGCACCCGCAGGACTTCCGCCTCTAGAGTACGTCATCGACAGCATTGGCCGGTCTTAGTATCTCGTGGCATCCGGCCTCAGAGCGGGGGCACCTCCATGAGAAAATTCAGTATTCTATTCGCAGGCCTTTTCCTGGCCGCCATGCTCGGTGGCATTTCAAACGCGCAGGCTCACTCGGTCCAGGCGTGCAAGCAGGAAATCAAGACCGCAGGCACACTTTGCAAACTCAGCCCCACCGCGTGGCTAACGGGCATGTGTAAAAACAAGAAGGTCCTGCAATGGTGCAGCGACAAGAAGAAGCACAAAGACAAGTTTCATAAATAGGCTTTATCGCAAAATCGATGTGAGGGGGCGCAATACGCGCCCCTTTCTATTTCAAGCTTGACCCAGAATTCCGGGCGCGCTCTTCGGGCAGACAAACCCTGGCGGCTCCCCGCATCTACTGACCAGATTGGCGGGGTGCCGCGCTGTAGGGCTCTGCAGCGCTCCTGAGCTGATTCAGTTTCGCCTCGGATTGTTCAAGCCGTGTGCGCATTTCGTCAAGCTCACCCGTCAGCACGGCCATTTCCGCTTTCACTGTGCCGAGAGAGGCATTCTCCTTACGCAGCGCCCTCACCTGAGCCCGCGATTTCGCAAGCCGGGCTTTCAGATCAGCAACATGTTTTTGCGTGGCTTCAGCACCGGTTGATACCACTGTGAGAGCAGATCTGGCCTTTTCTTCATCACGTGAGAATTCCGCCAGCCGATTGCCCTGTGCGGAAAGTTCCTTGATCACCTGCTGTTTGTCATCCAACGCATCGCGCAGTCTCAATTGAGACTCTTTCGCGCTGGTTTCAGCCTGCTGCAGTGCGGTCTTGACACCCCCAAGCTCGCTCCTCGCCATGAGCAACCCCACACTGGTGATCCCAAGGAGAAGTGTCAAAACACCAAGCGCGGCCCAAACCCGGTAAGAGATCGCCACCCGCGACACTTCATCCAGCCCGTGGCCTGCGCCATGTTGTGCCGATGCCGTGGCGGGTCTGCTTTTCATACTCATCTCGCACGCGCCCCCTGTGCGCCACCAAATTCCAATGGCTCTTCAAACGATAAGATTAACTTAAAACAAGCGGACGGTGATTTGAAAATAAAGAAAACCCCATCAAAAGACATACACAAAACCGCCGGTACGCGGGGGGCAGCGCACCGGCGGCGGTGTCAGGCCGAAACATGCAGGACGCAAAACGAAAACCTGCGAGGCCAGCCATGGGGATATTTCGGGGACCCGACGGCAATTGTTGTCGGTCAAATATCGGCGAATATGCTTATTAGTTGGTCGCATGCGGCAGGTGAAAGGTTCAAAGTCCAGGTTATAAATTCAGAAGCACCTCACATTCTTTTTTTCCATAGGCGCAAATTCCCCATTCCGTTGAAATGGTAAAATTTGCTATGAGCTTTACTGAATGGTGAAAGACCGTGCGGAACGGTCTGCTTGATGTGGTTTCAAGTCTGGAGGCAGGCATGACTTTGCGCGGCACAAAGCTGGTTATTGCAGTACTGGTCGTGTTTGCCGCGGCGGGACCAAGTAGCGGCACCGTCGCACAGATGGCCAGTACAGCCTCAAAACCCCTTTACTCCACACTTGAGCGAAGTGTCCTGCCCGTGCGGCCCGCCGGCCTGTGGGACAAGCCGAACGAGTTATGCACGAACAAGTGTCAGACTCATGTGCAGAAGGGCTGTTTCAAACGGCTTACGGACAAGGACCCGACCGCCGACGCCAGTTCCCTGCAGGAAAAATGCGAAGACCTGTTTTCGCTCTGTCTGTATGACTGTATGTGTGACACCTGTGACGAAAACCAGATTATTATCAAGGAACAGAAATCACCGGCCCAATGACAAGGCTGAACTGTTCTACTTCACCGCAATCACGGCAATCTCGACCAGGATATCAGGTCCCGCAAGCTTGGCTTCGATACAGGCGCGCGCGGGCAGATTTTCCCCGCCCGTCCATGCGTTCCACGCTACGTTCATGTCGTCGCGCAACCGAATATCCGGGATCCAGATAGTCGCACTTAGAATTTTTGATTTACCTGTGCCCGCCAATGCCAGCAGCCTGTCGATTTCCGTCAATACCTGCGCGGTCTGTTCCGTGACTCCCAGAGAGAAATCTTCGGCCGTTATCCCTGCGGTATAAACCAGTCCACCGCCTTCAACGACACAGGACAAAATTTTTCTCGGTTCATGGCGCGTCACACTCATTGGGGTCTCTCCTCATCTGTTTTTTAAAGCCATCATCACGGCGATCGAGAGGCAGAATAGTGGACAGTAAGGCGGACCGAAAGCGCATATGGCGACATTCGACCATCGCGGGGTCATTTCGGCACAATTATGAACAAATCGTTTATCAGCCATGCGCTGCGCGCGGGTCTGTTGTGCGTTGCAACATCTGGTGCTTCGCATTCGATAGACTTATGTATCCAGACAAGATGATCGAGCAGAGGCAATGATGCCCCGTCCCGATTTAGCCAGAGGATAAATGAGATGGTACTCTTCAGCTCAATCTTGAATTATCTGCGCCAGGAACGGAAATTCCGGGCCACGTCTGATCTGCTCCATGCCATGGACGATCACCGGCTGGCAGATATTGGTGTCCGGCGCGACCAGATCGACATGCTCGTCTCAGAGCAGCGTGTACAAAGCCGCCACCAAGCCAAGGCCGAAGCGGAAAACAAGCGAAACTCCCGCACATCAGGTGCGACACTTGGAGGTCACGGCCTCTCTCCGCAGCACTGAGTGCCAGAGCACTGCTAATCATGGTCCGGAATCCTATAATGGGTTCCGGGCCTTTTTATTTTCTAAGTAGATAAAACGGGATCAGGTGGTTGGCTTGGACAAATTGTCCAGGTCCTTGATGTACCATTCCTCAAGTTTGACCACAGCCGGGTTTTCACCGTTCTTGTAAATCCAGGAATCCACGGCATATTTCTGGCCTGTTTTTTCCTCTTTCAGGATCGCGGTCCAATGCGGCCAGTTCTTCACACCGCGCCAGATACGGCCCTTGGATATCGGAATTTCAACCGTATGCTTTTTGATCAGGCCGCGACTGTGTAAGAATATCAGGTAACTGGTCGTATTCGTCGCTTCGTCAACGCAGTCCTGCTGGGTCGGGTCACCCGAAGCGGCAAAGTCCATTCCAGGGCGATCGGTCGAAGTGCCAATTCGTTTGCCGACCTCGATCTCCAGCCAGGAAATGGCGTAGGCAACAGCGCGACGCTCTTCATGGGGCGTATCGGCCTTCTTTGTCTTGCGCATGACCTTGGTGATCGCCGCAACATCCTTGCTTGAGAAAATGACGCGCGTGGTTTTCTGGCATCCATAAGCTGAACACACGCTGACTGCGTGTTTGCTCGGTGCCTGCGCACCCCAATCAGCGAGATGGCGTTCCGGCGGGCCAGTTCGCTCATAGGTGCACCCGGCAAGCGAAGCTGCCACCGCAATTGCGAACGGTACGTATATTAGCTGGCGCATCAAGACCTCTGTACACTTCCATGCGAAAAGTAACGGAAACTCATATTCCGGATCGGCACATCTATAGCAAATCACACCTTCGTGGGGAAAGCTGAACATTTGAGAAATTATGGTTTTTTCCGTAAGTTGTCGCATGATGGCCACACCAGCAAACGAGCATATTATCCATATTATCGGCGGCGGTTTGGCAGGCAGCGAAGCCGCCTGGCAGATCGCCGAGGCCGGTATATCGGCAGTTGTCCACGAAATGCGCCCAAACCGTATGACCGAGGCGCACAAAACCGATGGATTGGCTGAGCTTGTCTGCTCCAATTCATTCCGGTCTGACGATGCGCAATCGAACGCGGTTGGTTTGCTGCATGAAGAAATGCGGCGCGCCAATTCCCTGATAATGGCCGCGGGCGACGCACACAAGCTGCCTGCGGGAGGCGCTCTGGCGGTGGACCGGGATGGATTCTCCAAACATGTGACGAAAATGCTCCAGAATCACCCTCTGGTTGAGATTGAGCAAGCTGAAGTCGCGGGCAAGCCACCTGAGGACTGGTCCAGCGTCATCATCGCCACCGGTCCCCTCACCTCGCCCGCTTTGGGGAAAGCCATACAGGCGCTTACCGGCGAAGAGGAACTGGCTTTCTTCGACGCCATCGCTCCCATCGTCCACAAAGATTCCGTAGACATGGACATTTGCTGGTTCCAGTCGCGCTATGACAAGGCGGGACCGGGCGGTACGGGTGCTGATTACATCAATTGCCCGCTCGATGAACTCCAGTACAACGCCTTCATCGACGCTCTGATCGCGGGCGATAAAACTGAATTTCACGAGTGGGAAAAAGACACCCCATATTTTGAGGGCTGCTTGCCAATTGAGGTGATGGCGGAACGGGGCCGGGAAACATTGCGCCATGGCCCCATGAAGCCAGTGGGACTCACCAATCCCAATGCACCGAACATCAAAGCACACGCGATTGTGCAACTGCGGCAGGACAATGCGCTCGGCACGCTGTGGAACATGGTCGGCTTTCAAACGAAATTGAAATATGGCGCACAGAGCGATATTTTCCGCAATATCCCCGGACTTGAGAATGCGGTGTTCGCGCGGCTCGGCGGTCTGCATCGCAATACGTTTCTCAACAGCCCGAAGGTGCTCGATGAAAGCATGCGACTAAGGGCTGAACCCAGATTGCGCTTTGCCGGGCAAATCACCGGTGTTGAGGGCTATGTGGAATCAGCGGCCATCGGTCTGCTGACGGGACGGTTCGTGGTTGCTGAAAAATTGGGCCACATTCTCACACCGCCCCCACCCACAACCGCCATGGGCGCACTCATCAACCACATCACGGGCGGACACCTGGCGCATGAAGAAGCGTCTGGCTCTCGCAGCTTCCAGCCAATGAATGTCAATTTCGGCCTGTTCCCACCTATCGATGTGCCAAAGCCTACCGATGGCAAACGGCTCAAGGGCAAGGAAAAGGGTCGTGCCCGGAAGCGCGCGATGAGTGCTCGCGCACTTTCTGAATTCGACGCTTGGCTTGCCAGTCCCGCACGGGTGGCCGCGGATTAATTTTTTTCCCAAAAACTCGAGCATTACCGGGCGCGCCATAATTTCCAGAATCTCACCAGCGGATTGATATCGGCAATATCCTGCAAAGGGCGATGATCAGCGTGTTCCAGGACTTTCAGATAAGGCTCAACAAGGGCCAGGGGCGCAAAAGCGCATCGCACACCATGTTCAAGCCCTGCCACTTTATGAATGGCTTCATTACGCGCTGAACGTGCCTCCCCTGCAAGCTCGCTCAATACGGATTTTAAATTGGCAGTGCTATTTCCAGCCAACAGGGTTTCAACCTGGATGTTGTGATTCTCAAGCAGTGAGAGCGGCAACATGACCCGGCCGGCAGCCACATCATGGGGCAATGAACATATGAGAGACACAAGCCCGAAGGCTAAAGCGGCGGCATTGGCAGTACGCCCGATGTCTGAATTGGTGGTACCCAATATGCGCGAACTTAGCGCAAAAACCGCGCCCTCGCTCTTGTAAAGATAGGCCTTCAGGGCTTGCAGGTCCGCAAAACCTCCGCCATCAAGATCCGCAGAACGGGCGTCGATCATACCAAGCAAGAGCGGCCGGGGCAGATCATGAGCTGCAACCGCCTTGTTCAGGGCATCCGCCACCGGGGCGCCCATGGTTGAAGTGCCGTCCATGCGTTCCAGCGCATCGCGCCACCATTGCAGGCGGAATTCGCCAAGTGCTGGCTCGCTGACCAGGCGGGGTATTCGCGCCAGCTCAGTATTGAAGGCGTAAAGCGCCATCAGGTTGTCTCGGGCACGGCGCGGAGCCACCATGGCCGTTAAATAGCGATCGGGATCATGCGTCCGCACCGTCTCGAAACTGGTTTGAATAACTTCAGGAGTCATTCCCTGTCCTGATACCGCTTCAACAAAAGTGCCTATTCCACCGCCAGCAACGCCGCTGCAACCGCGCGCTCCTCACCAAGCAGCACATTAAATGTTCGGCACGCAGCACCGGTATCCATAAATTCAAGACCGACATTTGCCTCAACAAAGGCTTTTGAAACTTCTGCTGACGGGGAAAGCAGAGTTTTTCCGGTGCCGAGAAGCAGGAAATCAATTTGCATTGCTTGCTCGAAAACATGCGAAAAGTTTTCAGGCGTAAAATCTTCTGAGGTAACAGGATCCCAGCCATAAACGCCTCCCGGCAATATCAGGAGCGAACCGCGATGGCTTGTTCCGGCAAAGCGAAACCCGTTATTGCCATAAGCATCAATAGGCACGCGCTCAGGAAAGTATGGGTTTTGAGGGCTCATGGAGCTCACTGGCCGTTAATAATCAGCCACCCTTGACCACCGGCTCCTTGACCTTGGCGCCACCCATTCCAGACCATTCCCGCTTCACGCCCAGTATCAGCAACAGAGGTGAGGCAACAAACACGGAAGAATAGGTGCCCACTAGCACGCCCCAAATCATCGCGAAGGTAAAACCGCGGATCACCTGCCCGCCGAAGGTATAAAGCGAGAGCAGCGCGACGAGCGTCGTCACGGAAGTGAGAATGGTTCGAGAAAGCGTGTCGTTTATGGACAAGTCCAACAATTCGGGTAGGGACATTTTCTTGTATTTGCGCAAATTCTCGCGCACCCGGTCAAACACCACCACGGTGTCGTTCAGTGAATAACCCACAATCGTCAAAATGGCGGCGATGATCGACAGGCCGAATTCGAGCTGAAGCAGGCAGAACAAGCCAATTGTCAGCACCACGTCATGGACAAGCGCTGCCACGGCACCGATGGAGAATTGCCATTCAAACCGGAACCAGATGTAGAGCAGCACCGAGAAAATGGCGACCAGAACGGCAATGGTGCCAGACTGAATGAGCTCACCGGATACCGTTGGACCCACGACCTCCACGCGCCGGTAATCAACGCTGTCACCGAGGGTTTCCTTGACCTTCTTGATGGCGTTTTGCTGGTTCTTCTCACCGCCTTTTTGCTGCTCAATGCGAATAAGCACATCGGTGGGTGCACCGAATTCCTGAATCTGCACCTCGCCCACACCAATTTTCCCCAATCGGGAACGCATATCAGCCAGTTCAACCGGACCACTCTTGTTGCGCACTTCGATCAGCGTGCCGCCTTTGAAGTCGATGCCGTAGTTCAGACCGGTGGTAAAAAACAAGCCGATCGACGCCAGCATCAGCAGGCCGGAAACGACGAAGCTGAACATTCGGAACCGGATGAACCGTATCCCGGTGTCACTCGGTATAAATCTTATACCCTTCATGGATAGGACCCCTTAAATCGGCACTTCTTGCGGACGACGCGAGCGTACCCACATGGCGACCATCAAACGGGTCAGCGTGAACGCGGTGAAAACGGATGTGATGATGCCGATAGACAAGGTCACGGCAAAGCCGCGGATTGGCCCGGACCCCAGCCAGAACAGTACCATAGCTGCGATGAATGTCGTTATGTTGGCGTCAAGGATCGTACCCAGTGCGCGTGAATAGCCTGAGTCGATGGCAGCAATGACGGATTTACCCGCACGTGCCTCCTCGCGGATACGCTCGAAGATCAGCACATTGGCGTCCACCGCCATACCGATCGTCAGCACGATACCGGCAATGCCCGGTAAGGTGAGTGTCGCTTGCAGAAGGGACAGCACACCGACGATCAGCGCGATATTCACGGCCAGCGCCAGATTGGCGAAAAGGCCAAAGAGGCCATAAGACACGAGAATGAAGACGACAACCGCAACCAGCCCGATGAGGGCCGCGATCTTGCCGGCGGCGATGGAATCAGCGCCCAAACTCGCGCCGACGGTACGTTCCTCGAGGATGGTGAGTTTTGCCGGTAGAGCGCCCGAACGCAGCAGAACAGACAGATCATTGGCTTGCTGCACGGTGAAATTGCCGCTGATCTGACCGGTGCCGCCCAGGATCGGTTCCCGGATCACCGGTGCGGAAATCACCTTGTTGTCCAGCACAATGGCGAAGGGACGGCCCACATTGACCTGGGTTGCGCGTCCGAAACGCCGTGCGCCCGCGGTGTCGAAGCGGAACGTCACGACCGGCTCGTTGGTGCGCTGGTCGAAGCCGGGCTGCGCATCGACCAGATTTTCACCGGTCACAAGCGCCCGGGATTTCAACAGATAGGCTGACGAGTAGCCATCCTCTGACGGCACCAGATCGGTACCGGGCGGTGCGCGGCCCGTCTGCTGGGCCTGCTGGACGCTCGAGGTGGTATCGACCATCTTAAATTCAAGCTTGCCGGTTTCACCCACAAGAGCCTTCAGCCGCGAGACATCCTTGATACCCGCCACCTGGACAAGAATCCGGTCCCGTCCCTGGCGCTGGATTGTCGGCTCGGTGGTGCCGAAGGCATCGATGCGCCGCCGCACGGTCTCAATCGAGGCTTCAATTGCCGATCCGATGCGCTGGAACAATCCCTGATCGGTGATTTTGAGTGAAATCTGCCCGCCATCGCCACGGCTGATATCCAGCGTATTCCCCTGCGGGCCGGCAAATGCCAGGGTGCCGGATAGCGGCACCGCAAGATCCCGGAGCAATCTCATCGCTTTGTCGTAATTCGCCTCGTCACTGATCCTGACACTTACCAGTCTATTGGGCTGAGAGACGCGAACGCCGCCCTTGAAACCAACACGTGCTTTTCTGAGTGTGTCGCGGACATCGCCGCGAATGTTCTTGAGCCAGTCCTGTATCAGCTCCTTCTCATCCATCTGGTAGAGCAGATGCGCACCGCCCTGCAAATCGAGGCCGAGATTAATCTGTTTGTGTGGGATCCAGCCTGGCACCGCCTGAAGCGTCCTGGCGGGAAAGAGATTGGGCAGCGCCACAAGCATCCCGCCCAGCGAAATGAGTAAGACCAGGATGATTTTCCATCTGGCGAAATGAAGCATGTCTCTATGGCCTCGTCAGGAGGT
>JAJFHP010000032.1 GCA_021775555.1 Hyphomicrobiales bacterium
AGTGCCATTTCCAGACATTAGATATCTTGATAGAATTATCTCTCATTGGTCGATTTTGAACATCTGTTGAGACGTGCGGTCGGATTATGAAACACCGTCAACTCCAATCAATTGCCCATAATTTTGCTGCTTCTCTCGCAAGTGGGATGGGGTTCCTGGTGGGGTTTTATGGGACACAAGTTTTCGAAGAAGCTGGTTTGAGCAAGGATCGTCACATCACAATTGACTTTTTGAGTGGTAGGATCACACATGGGACTGCTTCAAAAGAATTGACTAGTGCGATCCTGCTCTATCAAGGCGCATTTCCGGACTTCTGCGAAAAGCATGGAGCAGACATTTCCGACTTTCGTGAACTGTCCGTTCGCTTTGACTCCGGGCAACTGAGCAACCGCTTCATGGTGACTATTGTAGACTCCGGCGGCACCCGTTCAACACGTGAGTACGACGGCGATCTTGGCAATCGTGTTCGAGAACTCGATGACAGAGGTCGCATTCGGCCGAAGGTCCGTTGATTGTAAACTGACATAGAGCCATCTTATGTAATGTCTGGTTTACCCCCGAGAGCGAACATTATTCCGCACTGCATCAAATGTCCGCCAAGTGCCAAAAGCTGACATCCTCGCAATACCGCGTCTTGTCATTGAGTGGATTCAGAACCGTTTACGTTGATACGCTGGTTGTTACGTTCTGATCTTGCACCGAACAATGCATCCGCGCAAAGTGATTGGCATGCAAGATCGAACTCTTGAAGAGCTTGAAAATGAGTACTGGGGTGAGCCAGAATTTCAGTCAGGTCTAATCACTGCTTGTCATCGGCTCAGAAAGAAGCGCCTGAGCGAATTCACCCCTGGGGATTTGCGCATTATGACAGGCCAGAAAATCAGCCTCACAATTCTGATGCCATTGGCGATAGCCGTGCTCAAGGAGAACCCTTTGGCCGAGGGAAATTACTACCCTGGAGATTTACTCAATGTTGCTCTGGAAGCCGACAGTGAATGGTACCAGACTCACCCTGCTCTCGCCCTGCAACTTGCCGGAATCGCAAGAAAGGCCGTCAAACAAATCCATGCCGATCCTGATGATTTTCCGCCGGCTGACGACTTGACAGTAGTCTTATTGGAAACGTTCGAGCGCTATTTTCGCACATACTCTCAAGACAGATGAGCACTTCCGAAAGAGGTCAAAAGCTGCCTTCGCAAGAGCAAACTGCTGGAACTGCTATGGGGAATGTACGATAGTTGCAACCGGATTTCTGCCAACCTGTGAGACGAGCGATATCCTCGCCACACGCAACCGAGGTTCAAGGCCATTACAAAACGAAATGTGATTATGCCTCTGGCCCTGTGTCTCCTGTTGGCGTTTAAAATTTCTCATCCCCTGGCACAAGAAACTACCGTTCAACCAGACTTTACTGATGAATTGTCCGCAATAGGGGCGGGCAAAGCTGATCGTGATGCGAAAGCAGCGAAGATTACCCCTGATATAGCGAGCAGCCCGTCTCCGAGTGTTGATTTTTCATCGGAGCTTCGAGATATTTCTGGACAACAGCGCAGCTCATCCCCCGATGGTTGGAGGGAAGACATAAAGGATTTCAAGCAAGGCATTGCATCCATAAAAGAGCAGAAGCGTCTTAATGAAATCAAGGCTTTGGGGGAAAAGTGTCGCGTTTTCTGGACTAAAGCAGACACGGAAAACTGCAAGCCAGTTTATGGTCCGAGAACCATAGTGCTGACAGCCGAGTGCAATGATTACTGCCTTAAAAAACGCTACGGTTCAAAATGCCGACGCTTTAAAGGAGGCGCTTTTTTGTCCTGTGTGCGAAGCCATAGAGAAGCAAGTAAGGAAATGTATAAGCAAAAGAAAACAAAGGCGGCAGAAGTCTCTAGGCAGAGAGCCAGGGAACGAAAAATTCAATGCCAGAAAGAGCGCACTTATTGCAAAGGTATCAAGGAAGAAGTGCAACGGGGGGTCCTCCCGAAAGTGAAGTACCCTAGCTGGACGCCATCAGACAAGCGCGCAGCGACTTTGGCTTCTGAAAGCCTGAATATTGTTATTGAGCCAAAACTTGGTGAAGCGATTTCCCTGCAAAAGGAACAGGACCAGCGCCAGTCCGAACATGATAGAAAAGCGGTTCAGCAAGCCGAAAAACAAAGATTGATTCAGTCGAAAAAAGAAACACGCGCATCAAATGAAGAGGCAGCATGCAGGCTGCAAATGCAAAAGAATGATGCTGTGTCGTGTGCTTGCCTGAAATATCTGCCGGATCGTGGAGCAGGCGCAACTGGCTGTGGGAAATGAGGAATTACAACACAATGAGGGTCATCAGGAAACTACCCCGGTTGGTGCGCGACGGGCTTAAAGCTTTGGCACTTTTTGTGATGCTGCTGGCGCCTCTTTGCCCAGCCTATGCGCAGCTCCCCCCGGAAGTGCAAGCAGACCTTCTGCAGGACGCAATCATTGAAGACATCAAGGGGAAGAACCTTGCTGCCGCACGGGACAATATTGCGAAATACCGTGCTTTGGGCGTCAATGTTCCCCCTGCGATAATGATGATCGACGCCAAAGTTGCCGTGGCGCTCAATGAGCCTCTGCGGGCCATTAAAGTTCTCGAGGATTATTTTAAGAAATTTGGCACGAAGGACAGCGGCTACTCAAAGGCCCTGGAACTTTACAAGAAAATAAAGCGCACCGCTGAGAAAGACCGGCAGGCCAAAGCCAGGGCCGATAAGAAAGACCAGCAGGCCAAAGCCATGGCCATTCGGAAAGACCGGCAGGTCAAAGCCATGGCTGCTCGGAAAGACCAGCAGGCCAAAGCCATGGCCAGCGAATTCAATTTAAAGAAAAAGGCAGCCGAACAGGGTGATGCCGGGAACCAGTCCAAACTTGGAAATATGTACTATTTCGGCCAGGGCGTGAAGAAGGATGATGCCGAGGCGGCGAAATGGTTCCGCAAGGCGGCGGATCAGGATCAGGCCTACGCACAGAACAGACTGGGTTCTTTTTACAGCACAGGCCAGGGCGTGAAGCAGGACAAAGCCGAGGCGGCGAAATGGTTCCGCAAGGCTGCCGAACAAGGTCATGTCTGGGGCCAGTACAATCTCGGTCTTTCTTACAACAACGGATGGGGCGTGAAGCAGGACAAAGCCGAGGCGGCGAAATGGTTCCGCAAGGCTGCCGAACAGGGTAATGCCATGGCCAAGGCTAAACTCGGGAAAATGTAAGGGACCGGTTAGGACGATAGAGCCTCGCTTTTGGAGAAGTGGTTGGCGTCCGCGCTCAACCGACTAAATCAACAGAATCTGCAAAAAGCGGATATCAGCAAATGGATATTCAAAAAACGAATTTCCATGGCTTCGAGGTGTCAGAGCCGAGTTACTATCGTTTGCTCCGTGAGTATGGCGACATGGAGGTCAGCCAGGCGCAACCGGCTGTGGGAAATGAGGAGTTACAGTACAATGACGGTCATCAGGAAACTGCCCCGGTTGGTGCAAGACGGGCTTAAAGCTTTGGCACTTTTTGTGATGCTGCTGACACCTCTCTGCCCAGCCCATGCGCAGCTTCCACCGGAAGTGCAAGCAGACCTTCTGCAAGACGCAATCATAGAAAATATCAAGGGGAAAAACCTTGCTGCTGCACGGGACAATATTGCGAAATACCGTGCTTTGGGCGTCAATGTTCCCCCCGCGATAATGATGATCGACGCCAAAGTTGCAGTGGCACTCAATGAGTCCCTGCGGGCCGTTAAAATTCTCGAGGATTATTTTAAGAAATTTGGCACGAAGGACAGTGGCTACTCAAAGGCCCTGGAACTTTACAAGAGAATAAAACCCGCCGCCGACAAACAACGGCAGGCCAAAGCCAAGGCCGATAAGAAAGACCAGCAGGCTAAAGCCAAGACTGACGAATTCAAAAAATTTAGAAAAGCCGCGATCCAGGGTGATGCCTTTAGCCAGACCAGCCTCGGATTGCGTTACGAACTCGGCCAGGACGTGAAAAAGGATTATGCCGAGGCGTTGAGGTGGTACCGCAAGGCTGCGAACCAGGGTTATGCCTGGGGCCAGTCATACCTCGCTGAAATGTACAATTACGGCAAGGGCGTAAAGAAGGATTATGTCGAGGCGTTGAAGTGGTACCGCAAGGCGGCGATCCAGGGTTATGACTTTGGCCAGTTCAGACTCGGTGAAATGTACTATTTCGGGCGGGGTGTGAAGAAGGATTATGCCGAGGCGGTGAAGTGGTTCCGCAAGGCCGCTGACCAGGGTAATGCGCAGGGCCAGTGGAGACTCGGCAATATGTACCGTTTAGGCCGGAGCGCGAAAAAGGATTACGCCGAAGCGGCGAAATGGTACCGCAAGGCGGCGGACCAAGGTTTTGACTTCGGCCAGTACAGTCTCGGCAAAGTGTACGATAACGGCCAGGGCGTGAAGAAGGACAAAGCCGAGGCGGCGAAGTGGTACCGCAAGGCGGCGGATCAGGGTCATGCCGGGGCCAAGGCCAAACTCGGGAAAAAGTAAGGGACCGGTTCGGACTATTGCGCCGCGCATTGGGAGAAATGGCTGGCGTCCGCGCTCGGTCTACTAAATCAATAGAATCTGCAATAAAGCGGACATCGGCAAAGAGATTTTCAAAAAAGAATTTCCATGACTTCGAGGTGTCAGAGCCGAGTTACTATCGTTAGCGCGTGATGCCTTGCCTTATATGCTTGCACTTCTTTTGACGGCTCTTTTGTATCATCAGGGCAGCGTAATTATGGTCATCACCCTGGCAAGGACCTGATTTGCGTGCAGGTCCTAATGTCCGCTTTGGGTCATAAGCGGACATTCTGAGGGGTTGCGTTCAATGTCCGCTTTACCCCCGAAAGCGGACATCATTCCGCACTGCATCAAATGTCTGCTTTGTGCCGATAGCGGACATTGGGCATACCTCCCTGATTATGGCGTGCACCCAATCTCCTCACGCAAACACGTTTTGGTTTCCTTATTGATGCAACTATTGCTCCCATCGCCTTCGCAATATTCCCGGGCTCTTGGTTTGCAAAAGGCATAATCTGAGCTGTTACAACGGTTCACTTGTTCTTCCCGCCCAGCCATAGACACGCATTTTGACCCGCTCCTCGTGAAGCCCGGTCCGCAGAAAGACGCGACCTCTGATTTGGGGATACATTGCCCTTCAAGGAATACCGTTCCCGAACGGCACCTTTTGGGCTTCGTGCGCTTCGGCGCGACGCGAACGGGACAGAAACCCGTTAGTCTGCGGCGGGCCTCGTTCAACGCATTCTGTGAGGGCTCGCTGCCAAGATTGAGGCCAGCGCGCTGGGCAAAACTCTGGAGGGCTTTCTGGCTTCCCCTGCCCCATACGCCATCAACCCTGCCCGTCAGGCAGCCGATGCGCTTGAGTTCGCGTTGCAGCGGAGTTGCAAGATCTACCGGTGGAGGTGGTGCGGTACGAATTGGCGGCGCCGCGCGGCGAATGGGCGGAGGCGATGAGGCAGCGGACCCGCCGATCCGTTCCGGCAAGATGCCGTGATCGTTCGGGCGGCTCAGTCCATTGATGGTTGTGTTGGCTGCGCCAGCCTCGACAACAAGAACATCACAAGCAGCCCTGTCATAGGCCCTTATGGCGGCATCGAGGGTGTTGTTGCTCACCAGTGCAATATTCAAGCGATTGGTGTGAAAATACTTTGAGGCTGCTACTTGTGAGGGCGAACCGGACACCACGCAGAGTGTCGCCCCATCCAGATCAAGCGCACTCTTAACGCCAAGCGAGAGGGTGACGACAAATGCCCATGGGCCGTTTGACACGCCAGCCACACATTTTCTCCCCGAAAAGATATAACCGGGCGGGCAAGATGGCGCTGGTGCGCCCCTGACGCAAGTGTTGCCAGAAAGAATGTAGCTCGGCGGACAGGTCGGAGCGACGGTCTGGGCATATGCTGTCGGAATGGCCGAAACCGCGATGAATTGGGTGCTTTTCCAAATAGGGGCGCAAACTATAAGAGCGAAAAAAATCAGCAGTCTGGGCACCGAAATGAAACGCACGGTTTTTCCTTCCTTGGGATCAGGCCTGAGGGAATAACAATGCGATCAAAACTATGGTGTATCGCGGTCTCGCCCCCCAGAAATCATCACTTTGCCGAAGGTCGCCTCAATGAGAGGCCTTGATTGAGGGGTCATTTGATGCCCCGATCCGCGACAGGAATAGTCTATTTGCAGGGCATTAGCGGGTCAAGATCAGAGGGCGGAGGATCATTACCAGTAGCCAGCACTCAAAAATGAGTAGCTGATACCCCCTGGCGTATGTCCGCAAGGTTAGCAGTGGCTCGGAACCTGCGCGCGAGCATTTAGTTTGTGATATAAATCCCGACCGTAAAAAGGGGTGGCCACGCGAACATGAACATGTTGCGCGACATATTTTCGAAATCAGGCGATACGGTTGACAGCGAAGCGCTGATCACGCTCAGCGCTTATGTCATGCTGGGCACCGCGATATTTCTGTTCGTGCTCGCGATCTTCTGCTTGAAGGATTTCGTTCTGCGTGGCGGACCATCGGCCAGGGGTGAGAAAAGCCCTCCGTTTCGCTTCAGCCTGCTCGTTGGCGGCATCGCGGCATTTGCGCTGGCCCTGGGCACATTGTATGCCGCCGATACATTGTGGGCCTGCCGCATGCCCGGCGTGAGTTGCTAGGCGCGGCAATGACCAGCAGTCTGTAGAGTGGAATTAACGACACGGCTTTTCCTCCCGGAGACAGAAGCCCGAGGGAAAAACAATGCGCCGAAATATATGGTGCATCATGGTCTCGCCCCCAGCAAGCATCACAATTTGCCGAAGGCCGCCCCGCCTATTGGGGCCTTTAAGACCGGGGCCATGAGATAACCCAATCCGAGACAGGATCGGGGCCTAACAAGATTTTCCGTAGGGGTACAATCCAACGCGGTAGCGAATGTCCGCTTTGGGTCAGCAGCGGAACGCACGCCGACAAGTACAGTTTGTCCGGTCTCTCTCAAAAGGGAGATTCGAAAATGAAATCGGATCAGGTTGCAGCCTATTCCACCTTCCGTTCAGCCGCATCCTGCACCAGCGCCAGGAACCGGTACACGCCATGCACCATTTTGCCGTAAGGAAGGGTCGCGAACAGCGCCAGCACGAAGCCCAGATGTACCGCGAGCAATGTTCCCATTGCGCTTGTTTCACGCAACAGCATCAGTGCCAGCCCGGTGAAGCTGACAAGAAACAGCAGCATTAGAAAAGCCACATCCATGCCCATGAGGTCGCGATCGCGTGGTGCGGGGTCGGCATCTAATTTTAATTTCATCAATCCCACCGGGCCTACCAGCAACCCGATGCCGCCTACCGTGCCGAGCAACACAGGCAGACTGGTGAAGGAATAGGGCGCAATCCAACCGAACCAATGATCATAGATGGTCGCGAAAGAAGTCGCGGCAAAACACAGCATGAAGCCATAAAAAGTGAAGTGGTGGAACAAGCGGCGCTTGCCGGAAAAACTTTCATCCGGGTAGTTGCACCCGCCCCCCGCGCCTCCGAGATTTTTGAGTGTCAGCACATCCCTCACACCGCCAAGGATGGCGCCCACTGACAGTCTTACGCCGGACTTTGCCGCCGTCGAACGCCAATAGATTACACCGCCCATGATCATCGAAAATAGTGCGAACGCAAACACAAGCCCGAACGGCCAGACCATCGCGGCGTAGGGGATCACCCGGTAGAACGCGCCTTCGCCGGTATGGCTGCCAAAAATGATGCTCAGGTCCTGCATGCCAAACAGGAGCAGAAGTAAAAGGCCAAGCCCGAGCGCCATACCCAATGATACGACGACGCCATTTTTCCTGAACAGGGAGCCGAGGAAACCGGGCCATGCGAAATCCGCGTAGGACTCAGCCCTTAGCGTCGCAAAAGTCTGCGGGACATTGACCTTGAACTCATGCGGCGGGGCATATTGGCAGGCGTAATAACAGCCTTGGCAGCCATGACAGAGATTGGCCAGGTAAGTGAGGTCGCCCTCGCCAAATGTTTTGCGCCGCTCCATCGCCGGGAACACCGCGCAGAAGCCTTCGCAATAGCGGCAGGCATTGCAAATCGTCATCAGACGCTCTGCTTCTTTTATGGTGTCAATTAATGGCACGGCGCGCGGCCTCCTCTCCGGCAATGCGCCCGAACACAGTTCCGATCAGCAGGCCAAGCCCGCCCACATAGCCCTGGCCCAGAATATTGCCGGCCATTACCTCGCCGGCGGCATAGATATTGCTGGCCGGTTTTCTCTCGCGTCCAAACAGGACCCGTGCCTTTTCATCCACCTCGACACCCAGATAGGTGAAGGTGATGCCGGGCCGCAACGGGTAGCCGTAAAAAGGGGGTGTGTCGATTTTCTGTGCCCAGTTGGTCTTTTCAGGGTTTGCACCTTTGGTGTGGCAGCCGTCCAGCCCGGTGGGATCAAAGTCTCCCGGCTCGACACAGGCATTATAGTCGGTGACGGTTTTCTCAAGTGCGTCCGCATCCAGCCCCAGCTTCCCTGCCAGCTCGGGGATCGTATCTGCTTCAATCGCCGGGAAAACGGTCGGCATGAAAAGGCCGGGGATTTTGGAATCAATAATCGCGTAAGCAGCCTGGTCCGGCTGCTGGCCCACCAGCCGCCCCCATATGGCATAACGCTTGGGCCAGATATCCTCACCCTCGTCATAGAAGCGTTTCGCGTGCTTGTTGACCATGATGGAATAGATCACGCAATCAACCCGTGTCGCGATGCCGCCATCGAACTTGGGTGAGCGGGCATCTATCGGCACTGCGTGGCATTGGTCAGCTTCGCTGACGGGCTGCGCGCCATGATCGAGCAGTACCCGCAACATTGCGCCCTTGTTAAAGGGAGTGCCACGAATGAGGAAATTTTCAGCACCCTCACCCCAAGCCTCCTTCAGCCACTCGATATTGGCCTCAAAACCGCCTGACGCCACCACCAACGCTCTGGCCGAGACATCATGTGCGTTGCCGCCAAAGAGCACTTGCGCCCCGGTGAAGCGGCCATCATTGAGCGTAAGACCGGTTACTTCAGCCTCGTACAGGATCTCCACGCCCAGCTTTTCTGCCCTTGCGTAGTAGCTGTTCATCATCGCCTTGCCGCCGCCGAAGAAGAAGGCATTGGTGCGCCCCAGCCCGATTGTGCCTGACAGCGGCTTTTGAAACCGCACGCCCTGGTCCTGCATCCAATCGACCACCTGTTTTGATTGCTCCAGCACCATGCGCGCCAACGTCTCGTTGGTCTTGCCTGCCGTCACACGCATCAGGTCTTCGATATATTCATCGACCGGGTAGGGGCCTGTCACATAGTCGGTTGCCTGGGCATGTGCATAGCGGATGTTGCGGGTATGTCGCGAGTTTCCGCCACGGCTGTGCCTTGGGGCCGCTTCGAGAACGAGGACGCGCGCGCCTGCATGCCTGGCCGTGATGGCGGCGCAAAGCGCGGCATTGCCAGCGCCAATCACCAGTACATCGTAATTTTGAGAGAGATCGGTCACGCCTTGTCCTGATACCCTTGAAAGCCCGTCTGGTGTATTACGTAACTTCGGCCCTCTCGTCACCCCGGACACGCTCCAGATATTCCTGCGAGCGCATTTCTATCAGGCGAGACGCTGTGCGCTCGAAAAGCTCTCCGCCATCGGGAATGGTATAGAGCTCATCGGGCTGTGCATCGGCTGAAATAACCAGTCTCACGCCATTGTCGTACAGCGTGTCGATGAGATTGATGAAACGCCGCGCCTGGTTGCGGTGGACCACCTCCATCACAGGAACATTTTCTATCAGCAGTATCTGGTATGCGTGCGCGATTAGCAGGTAGTCGCTGGCACCGAGCGGCTTACCACAGAGATCTTCAAAATCGAACCGCGCAACGCCCATGGCGGCTTCCGGGATTACAACCTTGCGGCTCTTGACCTCGATCACCGCCGGTGAGCCTTTTTTCACGCCCGTCAACCGTTCGAATGTTTCCCGCATGGCCTTGGAGGCTTTTTTGTCCGAAGGGCAAAAATATAGCGGCGTTCCCTGCAGCTTTTCCAGCCGGTAATCGGTCGCAGCTTCCAGTTGCAAAACCTCCAGCCGGTTTTCGAGCAGTTCGATAAATGGTTCGAATAGCGGCCTGTTCAAACCATGCTTGTAGAGGGCCGTGGGATGAGAGTTTGATGTTGCCACAATCACCACGCCGGTCTCGAACATCGCCGTGAACAGCCGTCCGAGAATCATGGCATCGGCAATATCGGTGACATGCAACTCATCAAAACAGAGCAACCGGGCCTCGCTGGCAATTGAAGCAGCACTTGCAGGGATGGGGTCGCCTTCATGTGCTTTTCGAAAGTAAGCGATCAACTCATGCACCTCGGCCATGAATTCATGAAAATGCACCCGGCGTTTCGGCTCGAAAGGCACGGCTTCGAAAAACAAATCCATCAGCATGGTCTTGCCGCGCCCGACGCCACCGAACATGTAAAGACCTTGCGGCACCTCACCGCTCTTGCGGGTGAAAAATGAGAAAATGTCCGTCTTGGCGGGGGGCTCATATTGCGCCAGGCGATTTGCCAGGAGCTCCAGCTTTTCAGCCGCCAGCAGTTGGGCCGGATCCGGCGCGAGGTGTCCTTCCTCAACCAGTGCCCTGTAGCGATGCAACGGCCCGTTTTTCATATTCCCTCAACTTCGGGTTTGGTCAGCGCGTGGGCTACCCATTCACACTCTCATGGTCAAGATGGTCCCGGCACCCCTAACATCCAATTGCCCGCACATGTCCCTCGTCTGCGTAAGCCAGCATGGCAGCGTCGCGCGTGATGATGGTGAGCGCGTAGGCCCTAGCGGTGGCAATCAATAGCCTATCGGCAATATCACCTGGTGGCGCTCCGGGCAGAAAGGATGAATCGATGTAAATATTTGGTGTGAGGTCCACCAGTCCAACCCCGGGCATTTCGAGAATGGTCTCGAACCACCTCTGCACCGGCATGGAGAGGACCAATCGGCGGGCAGAAGCAAGCACGCCAACTTCCCAAGCCGAAATGGACGTGACCCAGACATCATGCTCCCGCATGGCCGTATCGACATTTTCCAGAGCAGTTGAAGAAAACTCTGCTTCCTCCATGAGCCAGAGCAGTGCGCATGTATCAAGCAGCACACCATCGCTCACGGCGTTTCTCCTGATCCAGCACCCCCGGTCGGCTGGGTCAGGTCGGTGCCCGCAACCATCTGCACAACCCCTTTGAGCGCGCCGTGAAGGGTTTTTCCCGGCACACGTCCCCGCCTGGTTTGAGGCTGCCGAACACCCCGCTGTTTTACAAATGTCACCTGCTGGTTTTGCAAATCCACGTCTTGCGTCTTCCAGCCAGCATCAAGCCAGGCCAGGGAATGAGAATGGCCAGTCGCATCATTGCTCCACCAGGCCGGGTAAGCATAAGCGCTGCGAGGCAGGGAGAAGCCCAGAACCGCCTCAACCTCGGCAAAAGTTGCGCGCCAACGGGTGAGCTTGCCATCGGTGAGATGTTTTCGAAGCGGATCGTATTTGCTCATAGGTAAAGTTATCTGTTATTATATATGTTAACATATGTATTTACAAAATTGCGAGATAGCAAGCCAATAATCATTCGTCTAATCTGTTTCAGGCGATATGTGTCGGCGCATCTGCCAGCAACTTTTCAGCCTCGGCCACCATTTTCTCAACAATTGTGCCGGCGGGTTTTATGTCATGAATGAGCCCTACTGCTTCACCGACAATAACGCCAAAATTGTTGCTGTCGCCCGATGCTGCTGCTGCCTCATAAGCCTGCGCCGCCTCACCTTGTGCCGCCTGCAGCTCAGCCTCTCGGCCCTGCCAGCGCTGGATAAGGGCATTTTCAACAGCCCGGATTTTAAAACGCTCAGGCCAGTCCCGTTTGCGGGCAATGTCGACGACGCTGGTTTGCACCGTCGTATCTCCATCAGCTGCAATCAATGCATCATGCCAGCCGGGGAACACTAGTGCCTCCTCGCTGGCGGAAAACCGGGAACCGACGAGAACACCGTCCGCACCCAGCATCAGCGCCGCCGCGAGCCCGCGTCCGTCGGCAATCCCGCCAGCCGCGCATAACAATGTGTCCGGCGCGGCTTTGGCGAGAAGGTCGGCCACCTCAGCCACCAGCGGGAACGTGGCGCGGCTACCCGCATGACCTCCTGCTTCTACGCCTTGAGCGACGATAATGCCGGCGCCTGCATCCAGGGCCGCCCTCGCATCCGCGATCGTCTGCACCTGACAGATGAGCGGCACGCCGGCATCCGCAATCATGCCTCCGAATGGAGCAGGGTCACCGAAAGAAAGAAAGACGGCGACGGGTTTGCGCGCAAGCACATCCTCAAGCAGGTGCGGAGCGTTGGCGAGCGACCAGGTGATGAACCCGCACCCCACTGGTGTATTACCCGCTGCCCCAAATTGCGCTTCCAGCCAGTCGGCATCACCATAGCCGCCGCCAATCAGACCAAGGCCACCAGCATTGGAGACGGCAGCCGCCAGTTTACCGCCCCCGGCAAAGGCCATGGGCGCGGAAATTACCGGATGTTTCAGACCAAGCTTTTCTGTCAGCCGTGTCTTCAGTGCCATGCTGCAATTCTCACTATTTCATCGTCGGGAGCACAAATTCCGCACCGTCTTTCATACCAGAGGGCCAGCGCGCCGTAACGGTCTTCGCCTTGGTGAAAAAATGGAATGAATCGGGTCCATGCTGATTATGAGCCCCGAACAGCGACCGCTTCCAGCCACCGAAGGAGTGATAGGCCAGCGGCACGGGGATTGGCACATTGATACCAACCATGCCGATCTGCACCCTGTGGGCGAAATCACGTGCCGCATCGCCGTCCCGGGTGTAGATGGCAACCCCGTTGCCATATTCATGTTCGGAGGGAAGCCGTAAGGCGTCCTCATAATCCTTTGCCCTGACCACCGAGAGAACGGGGCCGAAAATCTCTTCCTTATAAATGCGCATATCAGGCGTCACATGGTCGAACAGGCACCCGCCAACGAAATACCCGTTTTCATAGCCCTGCATCTTGAAATCACGGCCATCGACAAGAAGCTTGGCGCCTTCCTTCACGCCAATATCCACATAGGATTTTATCTTCTCCTCATGCTGCTTGGTGACGACGGGGCCATAATCTGCTTCCGCATCACTGGAAGGACCGATACGCAAATTCTCAACCCGGGGTATGAGCTTCTCCAGCAGGGCGTCAGCTGCTTCCTCGCCCACCGGCACCGCAACGGACACCGCCATGCAACGCTCGCCTGCCGAGCCATAGCCCGCACCGATCAGCGCATCGACGGTCATGTCCATATCCGCATCTGGCATCACGATGAGATGGTTCTTGGCGCCGCCAAGCGCCTGTATGCGTTTCCCGTTTGCAGATCCCGTCTTGTAAACATACTCGGCTATCGGGGTTGATCCCACAAAGCTCAAGGCATGTACGTCCGGATCCTCAAGAAGCGCATCGACTGCCTCCTTGTCACCATTGACCACGTTAAAGACGCCATCTGGCAGGCCTGCTTCTTTAAACAGTTCCCCAAGACGCATGGGCACCGACGGGTCGCGCTCTGAGGGTTTCAGGATAAAAGCATTGCCGCTGGCAAGGGCGGGAGCGCACATCCACATGGGGATCATGGCCGGGAAGTTGAACGGCGTTATGCCGGCAACGACACCCAGAGGCTGGCGCATGGAATACATATCGATGCCAGGACCCGCACCATCGGTGTAATCACCCTTGAGATGATGCGGTGCACCGATTGCAAACTCGACAACCTCAATACCACGCTGGATATCACCTTTTGAATCAGGAACTGTTTTGCCATGCTCGCTCGAGAGCATCTCGGCGAGTGTGTCCATTTCCTTCAATACAAGATTATAGAACTCAATCAGAACCCGGATACGGCGCTGTGGATTTGTATTCGCCCACCCCACTTGCGCTTCACCGGAAATCTCTACGGCCTTGCGGACTTCGCTGCTGGATGCCAATGCGACGTGGGCCTGCACTTCACCGGTATTGGGATTAAACACATCGCTGAATCGCTTTGATGTGCCCTCGATATTCTTACCGCCAACATAGTGGCCGATTTCCCGTGTCATAATATTCTCCATCGCAGCAGTTTGCCTGCCGTCCACGACTAGCATTCTTTTCTGAAATTGTGACCTTGGGCCAAGTCTATGCCACTCAAACCGCACTTTGTTCAAGCGCCAATCATGAGTCATGATTGGTACCAGATGCCCCGCCTATAGGCCATATGTCTTACCGATCGGAGGTAGACGTATCGGGTAGAAAATAAACGATCACATTGGCGACGAGCAGTGTTCCTGCCAGCACGTAAAAGACAGACACCAAGCCCCACTGATCTGCAATCAGGCCGCCCAGGATCGGAACCAGCGCCGAGAGTGCAGACTGGGTACCGAACAGCAGGGAGACAACGGAGCCACTCATGCTTTCCGGTGCCAGATCCAGCGCCCAGCTATGTATGACCGGGCGCACTGCAAACAATGCCAGTCCCAGCAGGGACACAACGCCGACGAACAGCCATATCCCATCGACGAGCGTCAGCCCCGCTATGATTATCGTTGAGGCCGTGAGACACAGCAGCGTCACCGGCTGGCGGCCAATTCTATCCGAGGCAATACCCGCCACCGGTCCGGCTATCATGCCGCCGATCTGCATACTCATGAGCGCCAGCCCCAGTACAACCGGACTAACCTTGAGAACATTGGCGAGATAGAGCGGCAAAAACACCAGCAACCCGCTCTGGGTCATGGAGCGGAAACCCGCCATGGCGCACAGCCCAATGACGGCGCGGTCGCGGGCCAGCTCGTTCACACCCTTGAAATAGCCGCCAAGGCTCGAGCCCTCCCTGGCCTTGCGGTTATTCTGCTTGTCGAGAGCATTGAGGGTGAAAATCAGGAGTGCTGCCACGCCAAGCACCGGCAGCGACACCAGTGAGGAGGTGCCCTGCCAGGACAGCCACAACAATGTTGCACCTGCGACAACGGGCGCTACTGCGTCTCCGACGCTGGCGCCAAGGGTGTGAATGGCCAAGGCATAGCCGCGATTGTTCGGATAGTACTGCGAAAGATATGAAATGGCGGCCGGATGCCACAAATTGTTGGTGATCCCGATAAGCACCACGAGAGGGACCAGCCAGATCGCCTGTTCGGCAAGCCCCATAGCCATCAGTGACCCGGCACCCACCACCAGCGAGACAGATTGCACCAGCACCCGGCGCCCCCGGATATCTACGACCGCACCACTGCCGACATTGGCCGCAAAGGAAGACACATGAAAAATTGTCACCAGGCCACCAGCCTGCGCGTAAGTGAGGCCCAGGTCCTGCGTGATGTAGGGCAGCAGCACGTAAAATGTACCCAGCACCCAGTGGGTTGCCGCATGGCCAGACGCCACCAGGAAGGCCGGTCCCTGGCCCTTCCACTGCAGTCCTGTCAATCGTTCAATGGCTGATGACACGAGCGCTCTTTCCACCGAGAGGGGCTATGAAGCGAGATTCTTCCGCGCAATCAAGCTTTTTCGCCTGCGTGTAAGCGTCACCTGGGTCTTTTGAAACGGCACGCAGACACAAAATTGACCATATATTGTGCAATGCAATGTAACTCCTTGAAAAATTATATGCACTGCACAATATACAGGAATCGGACCGGGCCTGATTCGGGGCCGCGAAGGAGACCAATTTGACCCACAGACCAGCAGAAACGGGCACAACCCGGAAGCTGTACGTGACCGAGTATCACAAATACCAGGACCATATGCTGCGGCTCGACGAAGAGAGCCGCAGGATGCGCTTCGGCATGGCCGTGGATGATCGGTTTATTACCGACTACACCCAGCGGTTGAACGACATGAAGAGCATTGTTTATGCCCACATGATAGGTGGCGAGGTGCGTGCTGCAGCCGAGCTGCGCCCCCTGGCCGGCCAGATGCGTGGCGAGGCGGAAGCCGCGTTTTCCGTTGAAAAATCCCATCAGGACAGTGGTATCGGTACCGAGCTACTGGGCCGAATCGTGCGCGCAGCACGCAACCGTTCCATTACGCGAGTTTACATGAACTGCCTGGCGGAAAACCGGAAGATGCAGCGCATCGCCAAGAAGTATGATGCGATACTAGAGTTCGACGCGGGCGACGTGGTCGGGCGGGTGGCACCGTCCTCAGCGCATGCTTTTTCGATCTGGCGAGAAGCGGTGGAAGATGAAATGGGGTTCGTCATGGCGGTGCTTGATCTGCAGCGCCGCTTCATGCCGGCAGCATAAATTACTCTCCAACTGCGTCAAAGCGCGTGAGGTGACCAGGATCGAGATTATGTCTCGAATACCATGCCTCCAACCGGCCCCTCGCCTTGTCACCGGGGCGTAGCCCTAAAAAGCGGATCGCATTGCCGGAGAGAAATGCGTGCGCATTCTTCGCAGCTCCCGCCCCCACACCATGGATTTTGCGCCTGTACATATTCGCCACTACCGGCAGGTAGTCGGCGTAATAAAACTCCTTTGACAGCATCGACCAGTCTGAGCCGTAGAGCATGCGTTGTGCACGCTTCACGCCCGGTGCACCGGCAAGAAATTCCTTGCGGATGGGGGTAAGGATTTGCGCGGCTTCACGGCAGTGCTGCCCGGTACCGGTGAAATTGTCCATCAGCATTTCAGGATAGTGGGCGAGATCCGTATATACATTTGGGTAAGTGTCCATGAGCTGGCCGATAAAGTCTCGCCACTCGCCCATCTTCTCCTTATTTGGCGTTTTACCGAAATGCGCCATGTTGACCTTGAGCGCTCCCAGCCCAGGTTCGGCCAGAACCCGCGCCCAGCCATTGGGATGGGCGCGCTCCTCATAGGGCTCTTGCTTGTCGCTCGTGATCCTGAAGGTACCGGCACCGTTTGAAGGCGCTGTATGCGCCATCACAGGAACGTCGTGCTCCACGCAAAACGCATAAAGCGAGTGCAGGGCTGCATCTAACCTGAGCCCGAACTCATGCGCAAAGGGCGTTGTCGCGGCGGCAGAGGGAAAGCCATCAATAGGAATTGCGGCATTGCCGAAGGGAAGGAAGCCCATGGGCGGGTAGAGTTTTACCCCGACAAAACCGCGATTGAGGATTGCGTCACGAACCACGTCGAGCGCTGTCTGGCGGCGGCGCGGAGACCCCTCGCCCACATCCGAATTATGGTGCGTGTCTTCCGCCTGACGCCAGGGGCAGAAGGATACGAAACCGTGACACCTCCCGGGGTGTAGCCGCTGGATCATCTCGGTGATGATGACCTGTTCTCCCGGAGCGCTTTGGCGCAGAGAAAACGCCCCGGTTCCAACATCGCCGATGGTGGCCTCACCCTCACCGCCAAAGCCGAGCCAGTAATCCATATCAATCATGGCGGGAGTGAACAGCGCCACGCCGGTCTCCGGCACATCAAGGGTATTGCCTGCCATAAGGGTCTCAAAATTATGAGAACGAAAGCGTGTGAGGATGGTGATGAGATTGCGCACAGCACCAATATTGTCGGCCACATCCGCGCCAAAGCAGGCCCGCGCCGAGCCATGAGCGAATTTCGGCAACTCTCCCCGCGAGCCGGTCAGCTCCGCGGCTTTGCTATCTCCATCCAGCCGCGCTTCCAGCACAGCGCGCTCCTGTTCAAAACCGGGCGTGCGCCCGAGGATACCCGCTGCATGGTCGCCGATTTCACTTTCCAGCTTGCGCCGGTTCTTGGCGCTCAGCTCGGGCGCATAGTGCGGCAGGAACACCTTGGTGATGAAATGAATTGCCGGGATGTCGCGTGCGTTGAAGATATGGCAATGGGCGTCGATGACCGGCAGGCCGCGTATCCATTTATCGTTCGCGCCAATCATGGAGCGGCAGGCGTTTGGGCAAGACGCCGCCAGGGCGGAGCCAGGTAGAGCATGGACAAGCCCCGTGCCGGCGAGGGCTGAAAGCCCGCCGAGCAGTGCGCGACGGTTTATGGATGGGTCAAAAGACATGGGAAGCAGGATTTGGCTCGTTACGTCATTCTCGCATGGTGCGTTGTGCTGCTCATGCGTGTCCGGATTATGACGCGTGTTGAAATCGAGAAAGCGTGAAGCAGTGTCACTTTATACATCGCTCCCGCTAGCGTAGCATAACAATGCCGCATTGGAGACTGATGACATGACAAGAGCCTTCTCGACGACACTTGTTTTAGGGGCCTTATTCATTGCGTTGTCGCACCCTGCCTCCGCCGACGCCATTGACGGCCACTGGTGCCACAAGGATGGCCGGCGGATGTCTATCGAAGGCCCGGCAATTGTCACTCCGGGCGGCACCAGTATGAATGGTGACTATGAGCGCCACGGTTTCGCCTATGTGGTGCCAAAGGGCGAGCCACACGCCGGAAGCCGCATCTCCATGGCAATGCAAAGCGAGGATATCGTTCGCATGTTCATCCCCCGGAAAGGTCCGAAGACAATTCCAGCGGTGATCGAGGAGTGGCAGCGCTGCGATCTGACGATGTAGGCCCGTCCCTGCTGAGCTGAAACTCTACTTGCCGGGCTCCATGATCAAATCCGGCCGCAGCTTGATTGTTAGGTGTGCCCATTTGGCATAAGAAAACGGCCCGCCATATGGACCGGCAGGCCGTTTTAGAATCTCTTGTTGTGAGAGAGGCGCTGGCGTCAGTTCAACAAATCCAGCGGGCTCCAGTCGAAGCGGTAACCGATAGCGCCGCGTACCACATCTGTGTCCAGATCGACATCAAATGACCCGCCCGTGACGGTTCTGAAACTCTCTTCCCCATAATCCGAGTGAAGATATTCCAGCCGTGCGAACCACCGGTTCCCCATTGTGGTTTCTATACCGCCGCCAAATACGACGCCAACAGCCGTTTCGTCATCGCTTCCGCCTGTGATCAGTGTGCCTGAAACATCCACACTTGCCAATGCAATGCCTACAGTCCCGTAGATCAATGTATTGGGACTCACCAACAGCCCTGCACGCAAGCGAGTTGAACTGCTGTAATCGATATCAGCCGTCGCGGAGAAAGGGCCAGTCCCTACTGGTACGGCCGCCCCACCAACCGAAACACCTGTCGTATTCAACCCTGAGCCTGCATCAGACCACGACCAGTCGCTGTCTGTACCAATAACCCAGTTGTTAAATTGCCAGGAGGTGCCGTACAGAACTCCGCCGATAGCGCCATCTGCACTATCATTGGTTACGACGAAAGGAATCGATGGGGCCGTCTGACTGACATCGTAGTCGTTATCGGTATAACCGCCATGGACACCAAAATGGAAACCTTCCCATATGGTGCGGCCTGCGTCCTGTGCCATAGCGCCAGAAGACAACGTCATGAAGGTTGCAAGAGCAGTTCCAACGAAAAAATTCTTTTGAATATGCACGTGAGTTAGCCCCCAGACTCGTTACACCACCTTGATTACACAGAAAGTCTATCATCAATTTCGCAGATTTGTAATCTCACACAATATTAGAAGACGATATTTCTACTGTATGTTGCAGAATTGCAACGAGGCTGACAAAACTTTCCATAACAAACGTTTAGTCGGCGCTAACCAAGCAATCCATTCGACTTTGCGAAGGTCTTGAGGTTAACTTCAGGCCGCGCGCCGATATGGCCAATGATTTCGCTTGCCGCCAGCGCGCCGAGTCGCCCGCATGTCTCAAGCGGCTTGCCGCTGGTCAGGCCATACAGGAATCCCGCTGCATAAAGGTCTCCCGCCCCGGTGGCGTCAACGACCTTCTCGACCGGTTCAGCGGGAACTTCAATCGTATCATTGCCAGAAATAATGACCGAGCCGGCCTCCGAACGCGTCAATACGGCAATCTCGGCCTCCGCGCGAACCACGCCTGCCGCATCATCGAAATTGTTCATCTCATAGAGCGATGTGATCTCGGTTTCATTGGCAAACAGGATATCAACGCCGCCGCGCACAAGGGCCAGAAAGTCCTCCCGGTGCCGGTCAACACAAAAGGCGTCAGAAAGAGAGAGTGCCACCTTGCGTCCCGCCGCTCGGGAAATTTTCGCTGCCTTGTGGAATGCGGCTTTAGCCTCCGGCCTGTCGAACAGATAACCTTCCAGGTAGGTGACCTTGGCCGAGCCTATGAGATCTGAATCGATATCACCGGGAACCAGTTCCGTGCTCGCCCCCAGAAACGTATTCATGGTGCGCTCGCCATCGTCCGTCACCAGCACAAGACAACGCGCGGTAGGAAGGCCGACATCGGATGCAGGCGTATCGAAAGCAACACCGATGGCGCGAATGTCGTGGGCGAAGACCTTGCCGAACTGGTCAACCGCAACGCGGCCGATGAATCCGCAATTTCCGCCGAAAGACGCAATGCCCGCGCAGGTATTCGCCACCGACCCACCGGATTGTTCAGTTGCCGGCCCCATGTCTGCATAGAGCTCGTTGGCCTGGCTGGAGTCGATGAGCTGCATGAAGCCCTTTTCCATGCCGTGATTGGACAGGAACGCCTCGTCGCAGCGCGCGATGATATCGACAATCGCATTGCCTATGCCGACAACATCGTATTTTGTGTTCGTCATTAGTTGCCCCCCGGATCACACCCGCCATCTCCTGGGCCGCACTATAGGCAAGGCGGCTTGAGGGGCAAGGGCTCAGTGTCCAGGGACTAGTTTGTATTGCGCTGCCTGGTTTCTTTCAGAATCCAGTCCCGAAAAGCCGAGACAATATTTCTGTCAGGCCGGCCCTTTGGGCGGACAAGAAAATATCCCAGATTTGCAGGTAACGACTTGCTGAAAGGGCTCACGAGCCTACCGGCCTTGATGTCCGCTTGTGCCAGACACAGTCGGCCCAGAAGAACGCCTTGACCTTCCATGGCAGCCTGGAGAGCGTGATCCCCATAGCTGAAGCTCGGGCCGCGATCCGTGGCAATTCTGTCAATATCCATCAGCTTCAGCCACATGCGCCAATCAGGACCCGGCCCGTCCAGATGCGCAGAATCGTCATGCAGGAGCACATGATGAACAAGATCGGCCGGGTTTCGCAAAGCATGCGGCCCTGCTAACAGGTCCGGACTGCAAAGAGGCGCATATTGTTCCATGAACAGAGTTTCGACCTTCAGTCCGGGATAGTTGCCGGCACCAAATCGAATGGCTATATCAACATCATCGGATCTAAAATCCACAAGAGCATGATTGGCTGATATCCGAACATCAATGTCAGTGTGTTTCCGACTAAAGCTTTCGATATTGGGTACAAGCCACTTGGCGGCAAACGAGGGAACGACGCTGACCGTCAATATGCGACTCCTGTTTTTGCCACCTATTCGCTCCACGGCTTCTGCCATCTGGTCAAATGCCTCCGTCAGCAGGGGCAGACACGAGCGGCCTGCCTCCGTCAAGGCGATCTGGCGAGTCATCCGGACGAACAATGCCGTGCCCAGAATTTCCTCCAGCTGCTTTACCTGGTGAGAAATTGCCGAGGCCGTAACACCCAGTTCATCCGCTGCCCTGACAAAGCTCAAATGCCTGGCGGTGGCTTCGAAAGCACGCAACGCATTCAACGGCGGAAGGCGTCTGTTCATCAGATATGCCTTAGTATTTCTAATCTATTTCATGAGAAAGGATCGTTTGTAAAACCCAATAAAACTAACAATTATCCTGATTAACAAGAGTGAGAATATCTCATTCATTAGTCAAGGAGAATAGATATGCTGGATTCATACAGATCTACACGTCCCGAGCACCAATCCTACATTTTACGTGCCCGGCGCCTCAGATCAGAGGCCTTTCACACAGCATTTGGCGCTGTTGCAGGGGGCGTCCTGGGATTGTTGCGCACCAGTCTTCAAAGACTGAAGTGCCGGTATGTTCAACAGCGTGCTGAACAAGAGCTTCGGGGTCTGCATAGCGCTGTCCTGAGAGATATAGGTGTCTCGAGGAGCGAAATTTCGTTCCGGGTGCGCGAGGCGCTGCCCTGTGGCTGATAAAAGTTGTGCAAGACGCGTCAGCCGTCAGAGAGCCACGGTCTTTGCATCATAGGTGCAGAGGTCTGAAATCACGCATCGCTCACATTCGGGCTTTCGCGCCTTGCACACATAGCGTCCGTGCAGGATGAGCCAGTGATGGGCGTGCTTGCCGAATTCTTCAGGCACGATCTCAAGCAAGCCCTTCTCCACTTCAAGCACATTTTTTCCCGGCGCGAGGCCCGTCCGGTTCGAGATACGAAAGATATGCGTATCAACAGCCATGGTCGGTTCACCGAAAGCGACGTTCAGAACCACGTTGGCCGTCTTGCGCCCGACGCCGGGCAGGGCTTCGAGCGCTTCACGGTCGTGCGGCACCTCGCCGCCATGATTCTCGAGCAACCCCCGGCAGAGGCCAATCACATTCTTCGACTTGTTGCGGAAAAGACCGATGGTCTTGATGTGCTCACGCACCTTGTCCTCGCCCAGAGCCAGCATCTTTTTCGGCGTATCGGCAATGGCGAACAAATCCTTGGTAGCCCTGTTTACGCCGGCATCCGTGGCCTGCGCCGACAACACCACGGCCACCAGCAGCGTGAAAGGATTTACATAGTCGAGCTCGCTAACAGGCTCGGGATCATTTTCTCGCAGGCGGCGAAAAATGTCAGCCGCCACCCCGGCGCTGAGCCGTTTTGGCACAGAGGTCTTTTTTTTAGCCCGACGGGGTTTTGAAGACTTGGATTCTTTTGCCATATCTGCTTGGTTAACCAGGGGTAGATGCGGGCGCACTTGCGCTCCAGTAAGGACGAGCTATGGACCAGATGGGGGCCACTTCTCAAGAGGCAGATGACTCTTGCCGCGAGTTTTCCGCTGTTTTAACACCATACCGCTCGCTCAGCCGGCGCGGCTTTGTGGTGATGATGGCAGCTGTCAGCGCAGTTTGTTTTACCGCGGGGCTGGTCTTCGCCATGGCGGGGGCGTGGCCAATTTTAGGCTTTTTCGTTCTCGACGTACTGCTGATTTATTCAGCTTTCAATCTCAATTACCGTTCCGCGCGCGCCTATGAAACGATCGCGATTTCCGGCAACGAGCTCACCGTGACCAAGGTGCATGCTTCGGGGCGCTCCAACAGTTGGACCTTCAACCCATACTGGGCGCGTGTGAAGCTTACCGCGCGCAACGGGCGCGCAAGCCAGTTGCTCCTCAGCTCCCATGGCCGCGCCCTGGTGCTGGGGTCATTTCTTTCCGAAGACGAGCGCCAGGATTTTGCTGCTGCGCTCTCCAGTGCTCTGTCCTCAAACCAGGGTCAATCCACCATATAACCGGAAAAGGCCGCCGCAAGAAACGGGTCGCGCAAAGCCCGGGGTCTGGGGTATTGCTGCAGCATGACCGGATCTCTTCAAACTCAAGCTCCCGCAGCTTCACCCGCTTCAGCGTCAGGTTTACCTGAGCAGTGGAGCGAGGACTATGTGCGGGTGCGGCGCGCGATTGCCTATATCTCAGACCACTGGCGGGACCAGCCGGACCTGGAAGAAATCTCCGCGGACGCTGGCCTCAGCCCGACGCATTTCCAACGGCTGTTCACGCGCTGGGCCGGCATCAGCCCAAAGGAGTTCGTGCAGGCCATAACGCTGGATCACGCCCGCGATTTGCTCAAGGGCTCCGCCAGTGTTCTGGACACCGCATACGAGGTGGGACTGTCGGGTGCCGGACGGTTGCATGATCTGTTTGTCAATCACGAGGCCATGACACCGGGCGACTATAAACGTCGCGGTGCCGGGCTGGAGATCGCATGGGGGTACCACCCTTCTCCCTTCGGACAAGCACTCATCATGGCGACGGAGCGAGGCGTTGCGGGTCTCGCTTTCGCTGATGACGCCAGCGAAGAACAGGCGATTTTTGATGACATGGCGCGGCGCTGGCCGGCTGCCGGTTACACCCACGCTCCAGAGCGCACAGCGCCTTATGCGACGAGGATTTTCACGCCGGAATTATGGAGCAAGTCTGACCCGTTGAAACTGGTTCTGATAGGCACCGACTTCGAGGTGCGGGTGTGGGATGCACTGCTCAGGCTGCCCCCGGGGCAAGCCATCACATATTCCGACCTCGCAGCCCATGTCTGTTCGCCAGCGGCGGCGCGCGCTGTCGGCTCGGCCGTCGGACGCAACCCGATCTCATTCGTGGTGCCCTGTCACAGAGTGTTGCGCAAGGATGGCGGTCTTGGCGGCTATCACTGGGGGATCACCCGCAAGCAGGCAATTATCGGCTGGGAGGCCGGGCGGCTGCTGGAACAGGTTTAGGCGGCCAGCAACTTCTTATCCGCGACACTTCCATCTTCATTGAGCCTGTAGATTATCGGCACACCGGTGGCCAGATTGAGCCCCGTCACTTCATCCTTGGAAAGGCCATCGAGCTTCATGACGATAGCGCGAAGCGAATTGCCGTGCGCGGCGACAATGACATTCCTGCCAGCCAGGATCTCGGGCAAGATCGTGGACTCGTAATATGGGATGACGCGTTCGGCGGTGTCCTTGAGGCTTTCCCCGCCGGGCGGTGGCATGTCGTAAGAGCGACGCCAGATATGCACCTGCTCCTCGCCCCATTTTTCGCGTGCATCATCCTTGTTGAGACCAACGAGATCCCCATAGTCGCGCTCATTGAGCCTCTGGTCCTCGATCGTCTCAAGGCCACTCTGGCCAAGCTCCTCAAGGATGATCTTCAACGTGCGCTGGGCGCGGATCAGCACACTGGTAAAGGCGACGTCGAATTGAATGCCCTCACCCTTGAGCATGGCGCCGCCCTTATGCGCCTCCTCAACCCCCAATTCCGTGAGATCGACATTCTTCCACCCCGTGAAGAGGTTCTTGGCGTTCCACTCGCTCTGACCGTGGCGCACCAGCACAAGCACATTGTCCATATGAGAATTATCCTGCTGTCCCGAGCTCTAGAGTCCCAATACATCCATCATGGAATAAAGCCCCGGCGATTTGCCTTTGCCCCAAAGCGCGGCCTTGACGCCGCCGCGCGCGAAAATGCCCCGGTCGGCGGCCTTGTGGGTGAGTTCCAGCCGCTCGCCTTCAGCGGCGAAGATCACGGTGTGCTCGCCGACGACGCTTCCACCCCGCAATGCTGCAAACCCGATATCGCCGCTCTTGCGCGCGCCGGTTTGCCCGTCCCGGCTGCGTACGGAGCGTTTTTCAAGGTCTATGCCGCGCCCCTCTGCCGCCGCCTCACCCAGCATGAGTGCCGTACCGGAGGGTGCATCCACCTTGTGCCGATGGTGCATCTCAAACACCTCGATATCGAAATCCTCATCCAGCGCCTTGGCAACTTTTTTCGTGAGCGCGGTGAGTAAATTGACGCCAAGACTCATATTGCCGGCCTTGATGATGGTCGAGTGGCGTGACGCCGCCTCGATTTTGTTTTCATCCTCAACTGTAAACCCGGTGGTGCCAATGACATGGACGATACGCGCCTGTGCTGCAAGTTCCACAAAGGAGACTGTCGCCGCTGGCAAGGTGAAATCGAGAATGCCGTCAATACCGGCAAACAATTCCAGCGGCTTGTCCGTGACCGCGACACCAAGCGCTCCAATGCCAGCAAGCTCCCCGAGATCCCGACCCACGGCATCTGAACCTGCTGCCTCTGTTCCACCCGCCACGATGCAGCCTTCAGCTTCATGGACGGCGCGGATCAACTCGCGCCCCATGCGGCCCGAGGCCCCCATAATGGCCAGCTTCATATCGCTCATGGGATCGTGCTCCAAAATCCTCTTGGCCTGCCCTATAGCAATGCCCAAGCCCGGAAGCCAGACTTCTCAACCTCAATAATCAAATACAGGGATATGGCACACTAATGTATCAGGGCGAGTGCCACCCTCATCAGGCCGGTTACGCAACCTGGTTTGCAGCCGCCTGTGGCAAAGGCTCGGTCTCATCGCCAGCTGGTGCAGCCGGTGCCGGTTGGGGCGGGATCGCAGGCTCACCCTGGTGTTGGACTGGCTGGTTTATAATCCCCGGCTCCTCAACGCTGCTTCTGATCGGCAACCCATCGCCGATTTGTTCGCGGACAGTTTCCATACGGTCGCGATCGCCGTGAATCTTTGCCGCTGGTCGTCCGAACAGGAAGCCCTGGACTTCATTACATCCTGCCGTGCGCAGATAGCGCGCCTGGGATTCGGTTTCGACTCCCTCCGCGGCAATGGTGACATCGAGGGAGTTGCCGAGACCGATAATGGTTTTGACGATGGCGCCAACATCGTCATCGGATTCCATTTCAGAGATGAAGGACCGGTCAATCTTGATCTTGGACACCGGGAGGCGCGTCAGATAGCTCAGGCTCGAATAGCCTGTGCCAAAATCATCTAGCGCCAGCAAAACGCCCATCGAGGTGAGCTCCTTGAGCGTTTTGACAGTCTCTTCGGCATTGCGGAACAGCAAATCTTCCTTGAATTCCAGCAACAGGCGATTAGGCGCGAAGCGGGTTTTGGACAGTGTGCTACTCACCACCGCTGCCAAGTCCTGCGCCACGAATTGTGCCGGTGAAATATTAACCGATAGCTTGGTGCCCTCAGGCCAGTTGCGGGCATATAGACAGGCGGTCTCGAGCACCCACTCGCCAAGCATACCGATAAGCCCGTTTTCCTCGGCGATGGGAATAAACTGCGCTGGTGGAATCTCACCCTTCTCAAAATGTGTCCAGCGCGCCAGCGCCTCATAGCCGGTGAGAATGCCTTTATCCAGATCGAACTGCGGCTGGTAATGGATATGAAGCTCGTCATTGCGCAGCGCATGACGCAAATCGTGAGCCAGCGAGCGCCGGTGCTGAACGGTCTTGTCCATTTCCGGTTCAAAAAAGCGGTAGGCGTTGCGGCCATCATTCTTGGCCCGGTAGAGCGCCAGATCCGCATTGCTCAGAAGTGTTTTCACATCTGTCCCTTCGGTCGGCGCAAATGAAATACCGACACTGCCCGATATGGCCAGGGAATGGCCCTCAATATCAAATGTCCTGGCCAGTTGCTCGCAGATGCGCCGCGCCAGCGGGATAGCGTCATTCGGCTCGTCAAGATCATCGGCAATCACAACGAACTCGTCGCCGCCTATCCGCGCGACGGTATCGGTTTCCCGAACGCATTCTCGCAGGCGGTCCGAAGCCTCCATCAGCATGGCGTCGCCCGCCTTGTGGCCAAGCGTGTCGTTGACTTCCTTGAAACGGTCCAGATCGATGCACATGACGGCCAGCAGTGTATCGCACCGCTTGGCGCGGGCCAGGGATTGCTCCAGCCTGTTTTGGAGCTGAACACGGTTGGGCAGTCCGGTGAGCGGGTCATGCATGGCCAGGAACCGGATCTGGTCTTCCGCTTTCCAGCGTTCGCGAATGCGCCTGAAGGCGACCGCCGCAGGTACCGAATATCCTAATACGATCAGCAGGCTGGTCATCATCGAGGCGGCGATCAGAGCCACCTTCGACATGGCGGCGGCCGAGGACTGGTCGACCTCAAGTACATAAACACGCGATATTTGCCGGCCCTTGACCAGCGGCACGATCAGCGCCTTGCGAAACTCGTCAGCCGTGCCGCCGGGCATGGCAAAATTGTCGATGATGCGGGTTGAGTACATGCCCAGGGATTTGTGCAGCTCCGCCTGGAAGGCACTGTGCTTCAGGAGTTTCTCAAGCTCCACCGGGTTGAATCCCGCAGAGCGCAGAACAACCTCACCGGCGGGCTCCAGAAGCGCAAAATTCCTCACTTGGCTGACATGGTTATCCGCATCAAGAAATTGGGTGAGCCTGGTAATCCAGCCGGAAAACAATTTGTCGATGCCCGCGAGCAGTCCGGACTCCTCGTGAACCGAGCGGGCAATGCGAAGGCCCCGTCTACTTGTTTTTCCCGACTCTGCCTTAAACTGTGAGTATTGCTTGGGATCGACAATCACGACCTTCTGATCTGATATGAGACCTATCTCGTCAGCTTGCTGTGTGAATAGCTGGTTCTCGACCAGCCTGACCCATTGGGTCGAGGCCTGACGGGCATCCGTGGAAAGCGCATACTGGAATGTCGAGCGGCCCGATACGAAGCCGGCAGCCACTGTCACAATCCCCAGAATGACGAGACCGGCCATGACCATACGGTCACGGATGAAGAACTGACGGAACATCTGACCCACTCCCAAACCTGTGTTTCTGCCCGGGAGTATGGGCAAGGGACCTTAAATAAGCTCAAAAATGCTTAGTAAAAGTTGGTTCAAATAACTGCGTACAATTGTAAGTATTCCAGGTTCAAAGCACCCCTGAGAACCCTAAAAATGCAGCGAGATATCCCGGTGATTTGCCAAGCAGGCGGCGACATCGACGGCTTGCGCAGCAGGCAATTTCGACTGTTTACGCAAACCTATGGTTCCGCGAATGGCTTGTTCATAAGTTTGCAAACCGCCAAGTGTTGTACCAGCTGCGCTTCGACGCCATGCCAGCTCTTCCTGATAGGTTTTTATGGCGGTATCCAGCAGCGTCAGCGCCTTGGCCTTGTCCGGTGCACGGCCTCGTAAAGCACGGCGTACTTTTGAGAGTTTCGACCTTACATCCCTTGCTCCGGGGACTGCCCCGATTTCCGGCAGAAGAGCGGCTATATGCTCGGCTGCTGAAGTAATGTCTTGAGTGTTGATTATCTCGCGCACGCCTTCGATCTTGCTTGCGAACTTGGCAAGTTGGTCAGCCGCAGCAATGATCTCTGTGACTGTCTGAACAGGCTCGTAAGCCCCGTCAACAGTGCGCCGATATACAGCCCGTGCTTTTGTCTCTGTCTTCAGCAAAACTGAGTAAGTTTTGTGGCGCTCAGCCCACTCAGATGGAATTGATGCTTCCAGTGCCTCTTGTTTCGATTTCAAATACTTCAGACGGGTTTCCATCTCGACCTTGCGCTCTGGGGCGTCAGCTCCAGTCAATTGGCGCAAATCAGTCTGCAAATCTTTCTGACTCGTTTTCAGTCGCAGAATGGCGGCCTCTATCCTGCGTACCTGGGTGTGGAGGGGACGATAGGCCGGGGTTGCCGCGTCGATAGCCACGACCGTTTTGTCAATATCATCACGCAGGGCAAAAGTTTTTGAAGCGTCTTCGAAACTTGTCTTCAGGCTTTTCTGAAATTTTTTCGGCAGCGTGTTCAACTCTAAGGAGCGCGCCTGAGCAATTGCCGAACGTATCTCCGTGCCACGTAATGTGTACTGGTTGAAAACATATTGCTCAATGCAATGCTGAAGTTTTGGATTGATCGGCGGCGGCGCGGTTTCACCGGTCAGGGATAATCTGGTGGGGAGATAATTTACCAGCCTCGGGTTGTAGGCGACAACCACCAGCGCAAGCAACTGCATGATGATAAAAGCGATGACACCCTTATACATAGATATGGTCTTGACCGCCGCTGGCGCCACGCCGCGCAGGTAAAATAGTGCAAATCCAAATGGAGGTGTGAGGAAAGACGTCTGGATATTCAGCCCGATCATAACGCCCAGCCAGACAGCCGTCACATTGGCAGATGGATCCGCCAGCAGGATGGGCGCAACGATAGGAACAACGACCACTGCGATCTCTATGAAATCCAGGAAAAAGCCGAGAACGAAGATCACAGCCATTACGATGACAAACTGTCCCCAGAACCCGCCGGGAAGGCCGGTCAGGAAGTCCTTCACCAGTTCTTCACCTCCAAAGCCACGGAATGCGGCAGTCAGCATCGCCGCACCCAGCAGAATGATGAAAACAAGCGATGTAGTCTTCGCCGTCTCGATCATCACGCCCCGCAAGGTGTCATCAATCCTGTATGCGCGAATGCCACTCCAAGTGAGCGCGATGAGAAGCCCGATGACGGCAAACACTGCGATAACCAGCCAAGTCACATCAGATGTTGTGACAACATTCTTGATGTTGATGGGATGGACCTGTGTCGTGGTGATGATGACTGCGACAGACAAAAAGGCGAGTATCGCCGGCCAGAATGCGCGATGGTGTCCCTCTCGCAGCCTGTAGCCACCCATTATCATCGCACCGGCAGCACCAATTGCACCAGCCTGGTTGACGGTCGCAATGCCCATGATGATGGAGCCCAAAACGATAAAAATCAGCGCGAGCGGAGGCACAAGAGCCATTGCCACGCGACCGGCAAAACGGGCGTCATATTTACCCTTGAAGGGTATCGCCGGCGCGACTTCGGGCTTGAGGAATGCAAAAATCGCAATGAAGACAATATAGACGCCAACCAGGACGAGGCCGGGCAGCAAGGCGCCGAGGAACATTTCCCCTGCGCTGGTCGAGGTCACATCGAAGGCCGATGGCATGGACAGTTCACCGGTTGAGGCCTTGTAGAGAGCCTTGCGCGCGGTGCTGGCCTGATCAGTGGCGCTGGCCAGCTGGTCAGCAAGTATGATCAGCACAATGGAGGGCGGGATGATCTGCCCCAATGTGCCTGAGGCAGCAATGGTGCCGGTTGCGAGGGGATGCGAGTAATTGTTCCGCAGCATCGCCGGCAGCGAGATCAGCCCCATGGCAACGACGGTCGCACCGACGATACCAGTAGTAGCCGCCAGCAGGGCCCCGACAAAAACAACCGACATGCCCAAGCCGCCACGCACAGGGCCGAATAGCTGGGCCATGGTGACGAGGAGATCTTCAGCAATGCGCGAGCGTTGCAGCATGATCCCCATGAACACAAATAGCGGGATAGCGATCAGAGTATCGCGCTCAACCTCCCAGTAGACACCGCGAAAGTTTGTAACCCCGGCACTGAGCCATTCCGACGGGCCGCCCTGGATGAAATAGGCATCTGGTGAGCCGGTCAGCAGCCAACCAGTGAGAGCCGCAAGCCCAACGGAGATTATTGCCGAGCCGGGAAGCGCGAAAGCAACCGGGTAGCCTGAACCCAGCGCACCGGCCATAAGGACGACCAATAGAAAGAGAAAGAATAGTTCCATGTTTCGTCTTTACCCTTCCAGGACGCCTTCAGAATCCATTTCGCGCTTGCCGGGATCGCCACGATAGTCGGCCAGACCCTCCAGAAAATAGCCCGCGAACTGGATCAACATGGAAACCGCGAAAATTCCCAGGAATCCGGCCATCCAGTATTTCACATACATTCCGAATCCGGTCTGGGTGGTTTCGAAAATAAGCAAAGGCCCGTTGATAACCGTTGATTTGCCGTCCATCCCGTAAAAGATAATGACGGAACAGAGGGAGACACCAAGAAGGATGCTTCCCACCGCGTTCACGAGCCCCTTGGTGCGGTCCGTAAATACGGAATAGAGAACGTCAACCCGCACATGCCCCTCCTCCAGCAGCGTATAGGCACTGGCAAAGAGAAACAGCGAGGCGTACCAGAAGCGCACGAGATCAGACATGAAGGCCTGTTCGTAGGAAAAGATGAAGCGTGTCAGCACGATGAGCAATTCAGCCGCAACGACCAGCAGCGCCAGCCAGGGAAAGCCCAGCCCACGGTGAAATGTGGCGATGGCCAGCCCGATGAAGACCATCGGAAAATGCACGTAGAGACCACGGAAGGTGGATCGCCCCAGATCGATTGCCAGCTTGTCTCCGAACAGCTGCGGCAACAAACCCTCAACCCTCAGGAAAGAGACAACCATGTCAACAACGCCGACAAGGAAAACTGCCCAGAAAGCAGCGCGTATGATGTATCCGGTTATGGCAAATATGGTTTCACAGTCCAGCCGGAGCTTCCGTGATTTCGTCGCCATGACAGCGCCGGTGGCGATGGCGAGGCCCAGCACATAAATCGCAGCCTGTGCCGCCGCAAAAATTGTTCCGGCATCATCCACACCGGTAATGAGCGTTGTGGGACCGGGCCAGTCTCGCCAGTTCGTCAGGTAATTATTGATGAGGAACGCAACCATGGTGGCGATCAGGCTCCACGCAAAACAACGCGCCAGGAGAACGGTGAGCTCCTGATCACTATCGGCACCTGTTGTATGGCGTGCAGGTTTGGCCGGTTTTTTTCTGGCCATACGCAAAGCCCCCCAAAAAGGGACGGGGCTAAAAACCCCGTCCCAATTCACATGTCGTTGATCGAAATGATCTGACTTATTTTATGCCCAGCACGCGGTTGCGCTGTATCGTGTAGGCCGTGTCGGAAAGGCCGTTCCAGGCACCAACGTCAGTGCGCACCTTGGCGAAGCTATCGTGGATCTTCGCCGCGAGCGGGCTGTGCTGGCGCACTTCGTCGAACACTTCCTTGGCGCCTTCACCGAAGCTGTCGTAAATGTCGTCGTTGAATTTACGCAGTTTGACGCCGTGCTCCTTGACCAGCTTTTCGAGGAACTGGCCATTATTGGCGTTGGTCTCGGCCATCTGCCGGGAATTTTCCTCGTGACAGGCCGCTTCGATGATCGCCTGGTCGGTCTTGGAAAGCTTGTCCCACCAGGCCTTGTTCATGCCGAGGTTGAGCTGTGATGCCGGCTCGTGCATGCCCGGATAGTAGTAATATTTAGCCGCCTCGTAGAACTTCATGAAATAGTCGTTATACGGGCCAACCCATTCGGTGGCCTGCACCGCGCCGGAGACCAGGTTTTCATAAATCTGGCTGCCTGGAAGCGACACGGGCGAAGCGCCGAGCTTGGCGAGAACGTCGCCGCCAAGGCCGGGAATACGCATTTTCAGACCCTTGAAGTCGTCAGCGGATTCCATTTCCTTATTGAACCAGCCACCCATCTGAACGCCGGTATTGCCGCAAGGGAAACCCTTGACGCCGAATTCAGCGCCAATTTCATCGAGCAGTTCCTGGCCGCCTGCAAATTTCATCCAGGCTTCCATTTCGGAGAAGACCAGCCCGAAGGGAACGGCCGTGAAATACGCCCAGCCCGGATGCTTGCCCTTCCAGTAATAATCAGCCGCGATATAACCTTGTGATTTTCCCGAAGCGACCTCGTCGAAGCTGTCGAACGCACCGACTTTTTCACCCGATGCGTAATAGGTCACATTGATGCGGCCCTCGGTAAGCTCAGGAATTCGTTTGGCGAGACGCTGTGCGCTGATGCCCAGGCCCGGAAAGTCGCGCGGCCATGTAGAGACAATTGCCATCTCTGTCTTGGCCTGAACGATTGCCGGTGATGCGATAGTTGCGGCTGCTGTCGCGCCCGCGAGTAGGCCAGTCTTTTTCACAAAAGACCGGCGATCAATTTTCTTTATTTTGTTCATATGTTCCCTCCCAAAGGTTACTCTCATGAACTAACGCAGAAATAACTTCCAAAGCGCTTTTTGTGACGCTGTTGAGTGCGTAAGCCGCCCGGAGTGAACCATACTTTCGTTCGACTGACCATATCTCTGATCAATTCATATATAGATTCTACTGATGAGTGGCGCGTTCCGGTGACCGCCAAAATTTCCGCAAGGCTATTTCAGCTTGTTCCTGACCAGCTCCGCCCCCGCCCCAAGCGCCTGTAACTTACCCACCGCAACATCTCGGGGAAGCGGTGCCAGGCCGCAATTCGTGCACGGTAGGGTGCGCTCCGGATCAACAAATTCCATTGCCCTGGTGAGTGTGTCGGCAACCTTCTCCGGGGTCTCGACATCCAGCGATGCCACGTCTATCGCGCCGACAAGGACATCCTTGTCTTTCAGCAGACCGATAAGCTCAAGCGGCACCCTTGAGTCGGCGCATTCGAGCGACACCTGATCGATATCGCTGTTGTTGATGGCCGGAAAAATTTCTTCATATTGACGCCATTCGGAGCCCAGCGTTTCCTTCCAGTCGATATTTTCCTTGATGCCGTAGCCGTAGCAAATGTGAACTGCGGTCGTGCATTTCAGACCCTTGCGCGCGGCGTTCAGTGCATCAACGCCCCACTCGACCGTTTCCTTCATGAAGGCGTTGAATGCCGGTTCGTCAAACTGGATAGTGTCAACACCGAGCGCCTCCAGTTCTTTTGCTTCCTCATTGAGCAGTTCGGCAAAGGCCATCGCCATATCCGGGCGCGTATCGTAGTGGGCATTGGCAATGGTGTCGCAAATCGTCATCGGACCGGGCAGAGTGAATTTCAGCTTGTTCGCCGCGTGCGGGCGGACATAGCGGACTTCATCGGAATGGATCGGATATTTGCGGCTCACAGGGCCCGTTACTGTCGGCACATCGACCACATAGCGATCATCGCGGATGCCCATCTTGGTCTTCATATCCCAATCGATGCCGTCGCAATGCTCAAGAAAGCCATGCACGAAATGCACGCGGAACTGTTCGCCGCCACTAGCAATATCGATGCCGGCGTCTTCCTGTTCCTTCAGCCAGATGAGCGTCGCATCGCGCTTGCCCTGCTCCAGTTCATTGCCCTCAAGCCGCCAGGGCGCCCAAAGTTTTTCAGGTTCGGCAAGCCAGGATGGTTTCGGCAAGGAGCCGGCTACGGTGGTCTCAAGCATTAATAATTCCTTCCTCACCCTGCGCTCGCTATCTGCCCGGCGCCATCATTTCAGAAGAGAGACTATTGAAAAGTTGAGCAACGGCAAGGGCGGGTCCGATGAGAACAAGAAAAACAGTTCCGAAAAATCATCGCCAGGCAAATGCGACTTTGCGCAAGGACTGATCGCCAAATTGCTCAAGGCCTTCAGAGATCTGCCCGCCACCCAGATGCTGATAGATCGTGCAGGCTCGCTCATTACAGGCAAGCGACCAGATGCACAGTCCGGCCAGGTGGTGCGCCGACAGCTCGGCCCTGGCGGCATGGAACAATCGGCCGCCAAAGCCAACCCCTTGCTCTGCGGGTCGGACGTAAAGCTCGAAAATCTCACCCTTGTAGGGTGTGCCGCGCATCCGGCTGCGACCGAGGGTCACATAACCTGACACCTCGCCATCGAACTCAAGAACCTGAGCCGACAGGCCGTTTCGAAGTGTGTTTTGCCACCAGCCCGGGCCATGGCGTGCAATCATTTGCTCCAGATGAAGATGAGGAATGAGACCCTGGTAGGTCTGGCGCCAAGCCTCTTCATGCACGCGCGCGATGTCGTGAGCATCGTCGCTCGCTGCATTGCGGATGGATATGAGGCCGGTAGTCATATGCGCAATGATAGCGCGCTCATAGGGCTACGCAATGGCGCGGTTGAGTTTTTTGCTCAGCTTGCCGCGCGCTCGGCGCGCTTTCTCTCATGCGGATCAAGATGGCGCTTGCGAAGACGGATCGACTCAGGCGTCACCTCGACCAGTTCATCATCACCGATGAAGGCCAGCGCCTTCTCCAGCGTCAGGATCATGGGCGGCGTCAACGCCACGGCATCATCCTTGCCAGAAGCCCGCATATTGGTCAGCTTCTTGCCCTTCAGCACATTCACTTCCAGGTCGTTTCCACGGGTATGCCCGCCGACGATCATACCTTCATACACGCGCGTCCCCGGCTTGATCATCAGTGGCCCGCGATCCTCCAGGTTCCACAACGCGAAGGCCACCGCATTGCCTTGAGCGTTGGAAATGAGAACGCCTGTGCGCCGGCCCTGAATGGAGCCCTTGAATGGTGCATAGGAGTGGAACACGCGGTTCATGACAGCCGTACCGCGCGTATCGGTGAGAAGCTCGCTCTGATAGCCGATGAGCCCGCGCGTCGGTGATTGGAAGATGAGCCGCTGGCGCCCGCCGCCCGAAGGCTTCATCTCCAGCAATTCCGCCTTGCGCTCGTTGAGTTTGCTCACCACAGCGCCGGCAAATTCCTCATCCACATCGATTATCACTTCTTCAACCGGCTCGAGGCTCTGGCCCGTATCAGGGTCGCTTTGCAGCACTACCTGGGGGCGCGACACGGTGAGTTCAAAGCCTTCCCGGCGCATGGTCTCGATCAGGATGGCAAGCTGCAATTCACCGCGCCCTGCAACATCGAACGAGTCCTTGTCGCCGGTATCGGTGATTGTCAGCGCCACATTGCCTTCCGCCTCGCGCATCAACCGCTCGCGGATGACACGGCTTTGAACCTTGGAGCCTTCCTGGCCGGCCAGCGGTCCGTCATTGATGCGGAAGGTCATAGCCAGCGTTGGTGGATCGACCGGATCGGATGCCAGCGCGGTGGTCACGGATATATCGCACAATGTGTCCGACACGGTTGCTTTTGAAAGCCCCGCGATGGCGACGATGTCTCCGGCCACGGCGCGTTCCACGGACTTGCGCTCCAGCCCGTCGAAGGAAAGCAGTTTGGTTATCCGCCCGCGCTCAACGACCTTGCCTTCGCGACTCAGCGCCTGGATGGTTTCGTTGGGCGCGACAGATCCGCTTGTGATGCGCCCGGTGAGGATACGCCCGAGAAACGGGTCGGCCTCCAGGGTTGTCGCCAGCATGGAGAATGCACCCACTTCAGTGGTCGGCTCAGGAACATGGGAGACGACAAGATCGAACAGCGGACCCATTCCATCTCTTGGGCCCTCGGGCGCGGTGGCCATCCAGCCTTCCTTGGCGGAGCCGTAAAGAATAGGGAAATCCAGCTGCTCATCCGAGGCATCGAGCGATGCGAACAGATCGAACACCTCGTTGACGACATAGGCGTGGCGTTCGTCTGACTTGTCGATCTTGTTGATGGCTACGATCGGCCTCAACCCAAGCTTCAGCGCTTTCGAGACAACGAATTTGGTTTGCGGCATGGGCCCTTCCGCCGCATCGACGAGCACTATGACGCCGTCAACCATGTTAAGGATCCGCTCTACCTCGCCGCCGAAATCCGCATGGCCAGGCGTATCAACAATGTTAATGCGGGTGTCTTTCCACGTCAGAGACGTACATTTGGCGAGGATGGTGATGCCCCGTTCGCGCTCCAGATCGCCAGAATCCATGGCCCGTTCGGCAACCTTCTGATTGTCTCGGAAAGCTCCGGATTGCTTCAATAAAATATCGATCAGCGTGGTCTTGCCATGGTCAACATGGGCGATGATGGCGATGTTTCGCAGGGACATTGGTTTTTCTCTTGGATATGGCGGGGCGCAATAAGGGTCAGCGCCGCCCGGCGCGCCCTTATAGGGGCAAGGTGGCCTCCCATGCAAATGCTCATATCCTCCCAACTTGCACGCTTCATGCATTGCAAGGCCCATGAGGCCAATGAAGGTCCCAATTTGGGACAGGAGGGACAAGTTATGATGACAGAAGGTCAGACAGCTCCAACCGAGATGAAAGCGCGCCGCGCCGTGCGCATTCATGTCAATGGCGGCACGGTCATGGAAGGTAATCTCGTGGTGCCGAAGACACGCGGCATCGGCGAGCTTCTCAATGGCAAGCATCCGTTTCTGGAATTTGAAACGTCACGTGGCGAGAAGATTTATATCTCCAAGCCATCTATCCAGACGGTGCAGATGCTGGACCTGCCCAAGCCGCAAATGGGAAGGGCCTAGCCCGTTCTCTATCTGCCATCTTGATAAAAAGCTGAAGACGATAGCCAGCACCTATCAATTGCCTTCGTTTGTGGGTTTTGCCAGACTTCTCCTTGAATAAGTCCATTGAGGAACGTCACGGTGAAGGACTGGATACATCGCGCAATTGGCCTGGAGGCACTCGACAGGCAGTCGCAGGATCAGCTTGCGAGCCTCAATAGCCTCAATCTTCCATTGGGAAAAGTACTGTTCAGGCCCGGAGATGAGGTCACTGGTTTTGTACTTGTGATCGCCGGTCGTGTAGACGTTTACCTGACTGGACATACGGGTCGGGAAATCCTTCTTTATAGTGTTTCGCCCGGGGAAACATGCGTGCAGACCACGCTCGGCCTTTTGGGCGAGGAAGATTACTCTGCTGAAGCTGTGGCAGAAACCGATATTGAAGTCGTGATCATACCAAAGCCTCTCTTCCTGGACCTGCTCGCATCCTCTGCCCCCTTTCGGACATTTGTTTTTCATGCTTTCGCCAGCAGGCTGCAATCGATCATGCATGTTCTCGAGCAAGTCGCTTTTATCAAGGTCGAAGAACGCCTGATCTCCATCTTGTTGGAGCGATCGGATGAATCCGGCTTGGTTCACAACACTCATCAGGAGCTCGCCACCGCGATTGGGACAGCCCGGGAAGTCGTTTCAAGGCGTCTTGAGCTCCTAGGCAGGAAAGGGCTGGTGACACTCGAAAGGGGTAATATCCAGATAACCAATCAAGCCGGACTGGAGAGCCTGATATCTTGATCTTCCTGGTTGTGTGACCATGTCACTGACAAATTTTGCTCATGCTGCTTGAGTGGCTTCATTGGTAATCCCCGCAACGGGCGGGAGATTCAAGGAGGCATGACATGTTCAAGAAAAATGTTGGGACAATTGACCGTGCAGCAAGGGTCATTGCAGGGTTCGTACTCTTGGCGCTGTTTTTCATCTATCCAGATGCATCCTGGCGCTACTGGACATTGATCGGGATCATCCCGATTGCAACCGGGTTGATGTCGAATTGTCCTCTCTACTCGATCCTGGGCGTTTCCACCTGTCCTGCAAAAAGCGCCTGATAGCAAATACCTGAAACACAAGCCCACATATTGTCAGGCTGATGATGCCTGGTGATTGACCCATGTCAGGTCACCGGCGGCATGGTCATGGAAGGTAATCTCGTGGTGCCGAAGACACGCGGCATTTGCGAGATGCTAAATGGCAGGTACCCGTTTCTGCAATTTGAAACATTGCGTGGCGAGAAGATTTATAGCTCCAAGCCATCTGTCCAGATGCTGGGCCTGCCAAAGCAGGGCGGCGGCGCCAGCAGATCCTGGCTTTTACGTCTGCGCGGCCTCAGGAATTCGTCGCCGCGTAGCTTATTTGCTGTACGGGCCCACATAGCGCTCGTTCCAAAACTTTACCTGACCACCAGCCGGTAGCTGGCATGACAGGCGACACAATTCTGCATCAGCACTCCAAGTTTTTCAGTGATTATCTGCACGTTGCCCATTTCTGTTGCTTCTCGCGCAAGTCCATCGAACAGTTTATGAGTGGGTCCGCCCAGTTCCTTAAATCCCATGGGCAGCTTGTGCATCAGCGAAACAGGAATGTCATGGGTCGCAACCATGCCGCTGCGCCGCGCGGCTTTCGCCACGGAATTCATGTCATTGGCGGCCAGCCCCTGCACAACTTCCTGAATGCTGTCCAGAAAGCCGCGCATTTCTGCCAGTATGATGTTTCTTTCCGCCGCCGTAAGCTCGATCGCCGTGCGGTCATCACTGGCCGCAGCCTGCCCGCGATCAATGAACATATACGCTGCGCCCGCGATCAGCATGAATAGGGATAGAAAAGTGATCCTGTAGTTGTTCATTGTTTTCTCCATCGCGCTTACACCCCAAGACCACCTGAAAGGCGTGAAATATTGAACACCAAAAACCGTTGCGCCTGATTCAGATGCCGGAATATCCGAGGCGGCTCGGCTCGTTAAGAGAGCGCTCTTACCCTTTTCGCTTCCGTGCCGCCAAACTCCGCAGCCTTAGCGCATTCAGCTTGATGAAGCCTTCAGCATCCTGCTGGTCGTAAGCGCCTTCATCGTCCTCAAAAGTGACGAGCTCTTCTGAATAGAGCGAACTGGGGCTGCTGCGGCCTTCAACGATGACATTGCCCTTGTAGAGCTTGAGCCTCACCTCGCCTGTGACTCTCTCTTGGCTCTTGTCCACTAGCGCCTGCAGCATTTCGCGCTCCGGTGCGAACCAGAAGCCGTAATAAACAAGCTCCGCATAGCGCGGCATGAGCTGGTCTTTCAGATGCGCCGCTTCCCGATCGAGGGTGAGCGATTCAATCGCCCGGTGTGCGGCAAGCAGGATCGTGCCGCCCGGCGTCTCGTAGATACCGCGCGACTTCATACCGACAAAACGGTTTTCCACCAAATCCACCCTGCCGATGCCATTGTCCCGCCCCAGATCGTTGAGCGCCGCCAGCAGCGATGCCGGCGAGAGCGCTTTTCCGTTCAGTGAAACAGCGTCGCCTTTCTCAAATCCAATTGAAATTTCGGTCGCCTTGTCGGGGGCTTCTTCGGGCGAGAGCGTGCGCATGAACACATAGTCCGGCGGTGCGACGTTGGGGTCTTCCAGCACCTTGCCCTCGGAGGATGAGTGCAGAATGTTGGCATCAACCGAGAAGGGCGCTTCGCCGCGCTTGTCCTTGGGCACCGGGATCTGGTGCTTCTCGGCGAATTCGATCAGGTCTTCGCGGGACACAAAATCCCATTCGCGCCACGGCGCAATCACCTTGATGTCCGGGTCAAGCGCATAGGCGGCCAGCTCAAAGCGCACCTGGTCGTTGCCCTTGCCCGTCGCCCCGTGGGAAATGGCGTCCGCGCCCGTCTCCCGGGCGATCTCGACGAGACGCTTGGAAATAAGTGGCCGGGCGATGGAGGTGCCGAGCAGGTAGACGCCCTCATAGAGCGCATTGGCCCTGAACATGGGAAATACGAAGTCCGCCACGAACTCCTCGCGCAAATCCTCAATATAGATTTCCTTGATGCCGAGCAGCTCAGCCTTGGCCCTTGCAGGTTCAAGTTCCTCGCCTTGTCCAAGGTCAGCGGTAAAGGTCACCACTTCACAGTCATAGGTCTCGGTCAGCCATTTGAGGATGATCGAGGTATCGAGACCGCCTGAATAGGCGAGAACAACCTTGTTGATTTTTTCAGCCTTGGCCATCGGTTTACACCTTGCAATTTCAAGTTTGGCGGCACTATAGGGATGTGGCGCGACCCGGCAAGCTAATGCTAATCTCATCCCCCATGTCCAAGCTCGATTTCTGGTACGAATTCGCCTCCACCTATTCCTATCTTTCCGCGATGCGGATTGAGGATATGGCTCGCAATGCCGATGTCGAGGTGCGATGGAGGCCATTCCTGCTTGGCCCCTTCTTCAAGGCTCAAGGCTGGGCCACATCTCCTTTCAAAGAGCAGGTAGAAAAGGGCCGCTACATGGTCCGCGATATGGAGCGAATATGCGCCGTGCGCGAACTTCCCTTTCAGATGCCTGATCCGTTCCCGCAAAATGGTCTTTATGCCGCGCGTCTGGCTCTCATTGGTGAGGATGAAGGCTGGGCGGGGCGGTTTAGCCGGCTGGTCTTCAAGGAGCAATTCGCAGGCAACCTGCAGCTTGACGACAAAACCGGGCTCGGCGACTGCCTGAGCGCCATCGGGCTTGATGCAAGTTCGCTAATGACCAGGATAGAAACACCTGAAATCAAGAAGCGTTTGCGTACACAGACCGATGATGCGCAGGCGCTGGGCCTGTTCGGCGCACCCACATTCTTATGCGAGGATGGGGAAATGTTCTGGGGCGACGACCGGCTGGAACAGGCGCTTGACTGGCAAAGATCGGAAACCAATCCCGCGGCATGAAACGGGTGGCGCCTGGGCGTGAATACGGATATTCACACGCAAAAGCTGATATGGGAAATGATCCATGGAATTCATGCCGGACCTGTCTGTCCTTTTCGCTTTCACTCTGACGGCAGTGGTCGTCATCCTGGCGCCCGGTCCCGACATGACGTTCTTTCTCGGCAAGACACTTACGCAGGGACGCCGCGCAGGTATCGTGTCTTATCTCGGCGCATCGCTGGGTCTTATCGTCCATACCGTGTTTGCCGCATTTGGCCTATCAGCGCTTCTCGCGGCCTCGGAAACGGCCTTCACCGCGGTTAAAATTGCGGGTGCAATTTATTTGCTGTGGCTCGCCTTTGACGCCGTTCGCAACGGATCCGCACTTGCAGTCCCTTCTGAAGAGACCAAGCCGCAGAATTTGCGTGAAATCTTTTCGCTCGGTGTCGGTATCAATCTCTTGAACCCGAAGATCGTGCTTTTCTTCGTGACCTTCCTGCCGCAGTTTATCTCGGGCGCTGACCCGGAGGCTGCTTCCAAGCTCCTGTTCCTTGGTCTCTATTTCATAGCCCTGGCGGTTCCGTTTTGCCTTGCCATTATTTTTGCTGCCGACAGGATAGCTGCAACTGTAAAGCGCTCTCCCTTCTCGCTGCGCATCCTTGATTGGATATTCGCGAGTGTCCTAGCCGGTTTTGCTGTGCGTTTGTTGCTGGAGCCAGTGCGGCGATAAGCGCGGTTACGCCCTCGCACCCGCCAGCGCCCAGTAGCAAAAGCCACCGATGAAGCCGCTTGCTGCAAACAGGCTCATATAACTGGAGAACGGCGATGCAGCATTTTCAGCAGAGCGCGCGAGGATGGGGATAACGGCGAGCGCCGCTCCACCGGCAAGCATGTAATAGAGGCTTGAGCGTATGCGCATCACTTCGCCGACGATCACAGCCAGCAAGCCCGGTAGCGCTGTGAGCGCGGGCACCACAGCCGTGGTGAAGAAAATAGCGGCAAAGACCTCGGCGCCATGCCAGAGAAACTCATCACCTTCAGCGCCCGCACGGATTTCATCGCCCAGCCAGTATATCCCCATTGAAAACAGGACAACGAGCGCAATCGAGACGGCGATACCAAAGGCGATCACCACCCACATCCAGCGCAGGATCGTTTTGAAAATCACGATACGCTCACCTCGGTGCGCAGCTCACTTGCACGCTTCTTGACGCTTTCCGATTTAAGTTGCCCGCAGGCCGCCATGATGTCCCGGCCCCGGGGCGAGCGAACGGGAGACGCATAACCCGCCCGGTTCACGACTTCGGCAAACGTCTCGATCTGCTCCCATGTCGAACATTCATAGGGCGCACCGGGCCAGGGGTTGAATGGAATGAGATTGATCTTGGCCGGGATGCCCTTGAGCAGCCGGACCAGTTCCTTGGCATCGGAAATGGAATCGTTCACGTCTTTCAGCATCACATACTCGAATGTGATGCGCTTGGCGTTGGAGAGCGAGGGGTATTGGCGGCAGGCCTCCAGCAACTCGGCAATAGGCCATTTGCGGTTGATCGGTACCAGTTCATCGCGCAACTCATCGCGCACCGCATGAAGCGAAATTGCCAGCATGGTGTTCGCTTCCTCTCCCCAGCGCGGAATTTCCGGCACCACGCCCGAGGTCGACAGGGTGATGCGGCGTTTGGAGAAAGCAAGACCATCGCTGGCAGACGCAATGGCCATGGCATCGCGCACATGCTCGAAATTATACAGCGGCTCGCCCATGCCCATGAGCACGATATTGGTGATTTTCCGCTCGACTTCCGGCAGGCCAGTGGGGTCGTCAGCCTCGACGCCCACCCAGTCGCCGATGCGATCACGCGCCAGCATGATTTGTCCGACAATCTCGCCAGGGCTGAGGTTGCGTACCAGCTTCTGCGTTCCCGTGTGACAGAAGGTGCAGGTGAGGGTACAGCCCACCTGGCTGGAGAGGCACAAGGTTCCACGGCTGGGCTCCGGGATATAGACAGTCTCGATGAGCGGGCCCTGCCCGCCCGGTTTATCGGGCAGCAGCCGCAGCAACCATTTTCGTGTCCCATCGCTTGACACCTGCTCGGTGACGATCTCGGGCCGTGCCAGTGAATGACTCTCAGCAAGCTGCCCTCGCAGCTCCTTCGAGAGCGTGGTCATCTGGTCAATACCGGCACTCCCGCGCGCATAAAGCCAGTTCCAGACTTGAGCCGAGCGCATACGCCGCGCCTTTTCCGGCACGCCGAGTGCTGCAAAGGCGTTGCCCAAATCAGCGGGGCTGAGGCCAATCAAAGTTGGCTTTATATATTCTGAATTGCTCATTGCCTGCGCGGTTTAGCACAAGGCGGGGGAGTATGGGAAAGGCTGATCTGCTACTTACAAGCCGCAGCTGCCGCATCCAACGCCTTGGAAATTCCCTTGAGGGAATATTCGTCCGTGGTCAGCGTGCCGCGTTTCGAGCGCCCCTGCACGACCATGGTGGTGCCGCCCTTCATGGCCGCCACAACCTGTTTCTCCACGGCGGCCTTCTCGACATAAGCGCCCTCACCCTTGGTGAAGAGCTTGAAACTCTTGTCGCCAATCTTGATGGTCGCCGGAACGCCCGGTTTCAGCGGATAGCCCAGCTTCAGGCTGATCTCGCCCGTGACCTTGTCCTTGGGCCAGTCGGACACGTAGAAATAGATCGGGTCGCGCTTGACGTTTTTGGGTTTTGTGGAGCGCGGCTGTGCGGCGGCGAAGCAGGTTTTCTTACCCCCCGTATCATGTGCATAGACCGCCCAGTCCCCGCTCTTGACCTTGAATGTTGCCTTTTGCGCGAGCGCTGGCGTTGCCGAAACGGCGAATACTATAGCCCCTGCCATAAAATACTTGTTCATCTAGCCTTCCCCCCTAGAGTTCTGACCCTAGACCGCATCAGCTAAAACATACGCTCTTCACAACTGTTTGACCAGTGTTTGGCATTGATTCTTATGCAAAAAGACGTTGCTCAGCGCTTTTTCGGCCCCCCGAACACATGCATGTCAGGCAGATCAACGGCTCCCCCTTCGCTCACGGGGCGCGGCGCAAAGCGTCCGAGTGTACGCACCCGGTCATACATGACGATGGCCCCGGCCATGGCGACATTGATGCAAAAGGCCGTCGGGATCTTGACGATATGATCGCATCGTTCAAGGATTTCAGGCGATAATTCGCCCCTTTCAGGCCCCAGAATATAGGCCGCCTGTAGCGGATGGCGGAAACTGGGCAGCTCCACAGCGCCCTCGACCAGCTCCACCCCCACCAGCCGGCAGCCTTGCGGAAGCGCCATGTCCTGAGGGGCCTTCCAGTGATAAAGCGGAACGTGGAATGGCGTCTTGGAGGTATCGGCCCTGGCCTCGAGCGCGGTGTAATGGGCGCCGACGGTGAACACGAAACTGGCTCCGAATGCGTGGCCCGAGCGCACCATGTTGCCAAGATTCAACTGCTTGGAAATCCGCTCCGAGCCAATGGCGAAATAACCGCGGGTCTTGCCGGGTTGAGACGGTGTATTGAAATCAGCATCTCTCATGCACCCTTATCGCTGCTCAAAGCATCGGGGCGCAAGCGGAGTCAGGCCGTGCCGGTCGTATCCTCGCCCGTCACATCCTTGCCCAGGGCCTTTGCGGCCGCCACGCGGTGGGTGGGCGTGATATGGGTGGAGACAAGCGAAATGGCGGCCGCGAGCACCGCCGCGTCATCACCAAAGCCAATCCCGGCAATAAAATCCGGCACGATGTCGATGGGCAGGATGAAATAGGCGAGAGCCCCGAGTAGGGTAGCACGCACCTTCAGCGGCGTATCGGTGTCCATGGCGCAGTAATAGGCCGCCACCAGGTCGTCGACGAAGGGGAGTTTTCCAGCGACGCGTTTCAGCTTGTCCCAGAACTCGGCGCGAACTTTCCGCTCACGCCGTTCAAGAGCGGATTCATCCATTTCCGCATCATTGAATGACGCGTCAAAATTCCCGGCATCATTTTTTCCAGCGCGCATCTGATCTCCTGAGGCAGGTCAAAGTAAAAAGTATCCGTCCATTAGGGCCTCATAAAGACATAAGAGCCAGAATCACATCTCACAAGCCCGGCAGAATCGCTGGAGATCAAATCTGCATGAGGAACTGACAGTGAAGCGTTGTGAGTTGAGGATCCGTGTCGATGGTTTGTAGCACGCGTAAAACTGCGCATCTCGCCCGCAGCCGCTTGTCAATCTGCCTATCCCTGGCACTGATGGTTCTGGCTTATGGATCCTCAATGATGACCCTCACCCCCGGCGCTAGAGCACAAGGCGGAAATGCTGCGATGCTGACCAATTTGCGCGGGCAAATCCAGCGATATGGCTGCAACCTTCCGCAATATGCCACTTCAGTCGCCGGTTGCCGTTCGCTTCATGCCCGCGTGAAAAATTTACAGTCCGGAAAAAGTGAGACACGCAAACCCCGTAAGCCATATTCAAATCCGGCCCGATATTCTTCGTCCGGATACTCTTCGCGCCGCGCACAGCGCCCAAGCCGGCCATCATCGTCAGGAGGTTCTCTGTTCGCATCGCTGTTCGGCGGCACCGGGGCATACAGCAGTTCAAACCGCTACAATTCCCATAACACCCCTTATCAGGGCCTGAGTGGCTGGTCGGATACCTACCCGGCCTACATGCGCAGCTATGGCCGATACCGGACGCTCTGCGTGCGCACCTGCGACGGCTATTACTGGCCCGTGAGTTTTTCAACCACGCGCTCCGGCATCGCGCGCGATGCCAAGCAGTGTGAGTCAAGCTGCCAGATTCCGGCCAAGCTGTTCTATCACCGCAATCCGGGCTCGGATGTGCAGGCGATGGTCGACCTTCAGGGCAAGCCCTATTCCACCATGGAGAATGCGTTCCGCTACAGAGAGGAATATGTGCCCAATTGCCGTTGCAATCCGGAACCGTGGAGCGAGGCGGCCAAAGAAGTCTATGAGCAACGTGAGGAGATGGCCAATAATCCTGAAGCGCTGAAAAAGCTTGCGACTGCAGGCAATGCCGATGGCACGGCCATCAAAGCATATAACAGGGGCGGGTATTCTGCGACCAACCCCCAAGGCACCTATTATCCAACGCCCGAACCCCGCCGCCGGACGCGCCCGCGATACAGGAGTAATGAACCGGGGCAGATGGATCGCTGGTCGGCCAGTTCCTGGTAATGACCTAGCCTTTCCCAAACGCATCCATTTTTTTGGCGAGCCTGATATCCAGTTCAGTCAAACCGCCTGCATCATGGGTCGAGAGCGTGACATCAACCCGGTTCCACACATTGGACCATTCCGGGTGATGGTTCATCTTCTCGGCCATCAGCGCCACCCGAGCCATCCACCCGAAGGCGGCGTTGAAGTCGGCAAAGGTGAAGCTTTTGGATATCGCGTCGCGGCCTTCAACTTCACCCCAGCCCTCAAGACCTGAGAGCGCTTCAGAGCGGGCGCTTCCTTCAAGTTTGTCTGCCATGAATTGAACCTCCCTGACCTCATAACCTCATCTTGTTTTGCCATGAACGCCATGTCATGGGAAAGCGGCAAAGCCACAAATATGAAGACACTCCATGAAACATCATAAATTGCTGTTCGTCTGTCTTGGTAATATCTGCCGCTCGCCCATGGCCGAGGGCGTGTTCGCCTATGTGGCTGCACAAGCTGGGCATGCGGATCGATTCACCCTCGATTCCGCCGGCACCGCGGCATGGCATACCGGCAATCCACCCGATCCTCGCGGGCAAACCGCTGCAGCTGCTCGGGACATTGATTTATCGGGACTGCGCGCCAGGCAGGTCCGGGAGAAGGACTTCACAGAATTTGATCTGATCCTTGCCATGGACGAGGCCAATTTTACGGAGCTGTCGGCACTTGCAACGGAGGGAAAAGCACACAAGGTTCGGCTGTTTCTCGATGATGCACCGGGCCTGGGCCTCAGCGAGGTACCCGATCCCTATTATGGCGGTGACGAGGGTTTTGAAGAGGTACTTGATCTCATAGAGACCGGATCAAAAGCGCTGCTCGCCAAGCTTATATAGAGCGTTACAAATCGAACTCCTGCTCCACCACGTAAGGCCCGCCGCCGCGTCCCTCACGCGCCGAGAACAGCACGAAGCGCGACACGGTAAAACCGGGTGAAAGAAATACACCATTCTGCTCCAGATATTTCGCAACATCATTTGCCCTGGTTCCGCGCATCCTTGCCAGTGTCACATGGGGATGAAACTTGCGGCCCTCCGGCTCCAGGCCAGCGGCAATAGCGGCCTGCTCATGGGCATTCGCCAGTGCTGCCAGCTCATCGCTAGGGCCAACCCCGGCCCACACGGTACGCGGTCGCCCACGGCCGAAGCTTCCAACTCCATCAAGCGTGAGCATGAATGGCGCGGCACTGATCCGTGCCAGGGCTTGTGTGAAACGCTCCGCTGCATCGCCATCAACATCGCCGATAAACCGCAACGTAATGTGATAATTCTCTGGCTCCACCCAGCGGGCATTCTCAAGGCCGCCTTTGAGCATGGTGAGCCGGTCTGAAATTTCACGTGGAATCTCAAGTCCTGAAAACAGTCTTGGCATGGAGCTTACTGGGTCTTGCTCTGGCGCCCGGAAATGCGGCCCAGAAGTTTTTCCACCAGAGGCACCATCTGCTTGACGATTAATTTCACGCCCTCTGGGTTGGGGTGCAGCCCGTCGGCCAGGTTGAGGTTCCTCTTGCCCGCCACATCAAACAGGAAGAAGGGGTACAGCAGTAGATCATGCTTTTTCGCCAGCGCGGGATAGATGGGGTCGAATTTTTGTGAATATTCAACGCCCAGATTGCGCGGGGCCAGCATACCCGCCAGCAAAGGTTCAGCGCCTTTCGCCTTAATGCGAGTGATGAGCGCATCAAGATTATCGCGCGTTTTTGCCGGGTCCAGGCCTCGCAAGGCATCGTTGGCGCCAAGTTCCAGAATCGCGCCTTGTGCACCCTTGGGGAAAGACCACTCGAAGCGCTTCAGCCCCGCCGCCGTGGTATCACCAGACACGCTCGCATTGACCACCCGCACATCATGACCGCGCTCTTTGAGTGCTTTTTCCAGCTGAGCGGGGAAAGCATCGGTTTCGCTCAAGCCAAATCCGGCTGACAGACTATCGCCATATGTGGCCAGGAGAATTCTTTCTCCGGCGCGGACAGAAATCGAGGTAAAGGAGAGAAGGATTGCGAGCGCCAGACCGTATAAGACTAGAGGCGGGGTAAATGCCCGGACAGTCATAAGACCCGTGTGCCTTATCCGGGCCAAATTCTTGAGTTGAGTGTCTGACATAAATTTCACGATTTCTTTTCTAACCCGGCAGCATGTCGATTTGCTATGACATCTCGATATGAGGAGCACCAGCCCTTGAAGCAAGATGTAAAACCTCCGGCCATATGTCTTCGGGACGTATATGTCACCCTGCCGAGCCGGGCGGGCAAGGTTGAAATTTTGCGCGGGGTCGACCTGACACTCAAGCAGGGCGAGGCGGTTGCGGTCGTCGGCCCGAGCGGTTCCGGCAAGACCACCCTGCTGATGGTCACCGCCGGGCTGGAGCTTGCAACCAGCGGGCAGGTTGAGATCGCCGGCCGGGATATAACGGGCCAGAGCGAAGATGAACTGGCGAAACTTCGCGCAGGGAATATCGGCATCGTGTTCCAGTCGTTCCACCTGGTTCCAACCATGACGGCTTTGGAAAATGTCGCTCTCCCGCTTGAGTTTCTGGGCGCTCCTGATGCTTTTGAGGCCGCACGAAAGTCCTTGCAGGACGTAGAGCTTGATCATCGCATGGACCATTTCCCGGCCCAGCTCTCGGGCGGCGAACAACAGCGGGTTGCCCTGGCGCGCGCACTCTCGGCCAGTCCGAAAATCATCCTGGCAGATGAGCCGACCGGTAATCTCGACACCAGGACCGGCGAGGCGGTCATGGACTTGCTGTTCGATCTGCGCGCACGCCATAACGCGACCCTGATGCTCATCACCCATGACGAGAAGCTCGCCAAACGCTGCGAACGGGTGCTGAAGATGAGCGATGGTAATTTTGACGAGCCGGCTCGCAAGCGCACAGGCGCACCCGCATGAGCACTGACGCCTTTTCCAGGCCGCCAGCCGCTGGCAAGCGTTTGACACTGCCGCTTGTTTTGCGTTTGGCGCTGCGTGACCTGCGCCTGGGCTGGACTGGCTTCGCCATTTTCGTGGCCTGCATTTCCCTGGGAGTCGCTGCAATTGCCGGTATAGGCTCACTGGCCGGTGCACTGGAATCGGGGCTCGCCCGGCAGGGCCAAACCATTCTTGGCGGTGATCTGGCGCTCGGCCTGGTCCATCGCCAGGCGAATGCTGAACAGCGCACATTTATGGGCAACCTCGGGAACGTTTCCGAAGTTGCCACCATGCGTGCAATGTCACGGGTGGAAAACGGCAAGCGCCTCGCGCTGGTGCGCCTCAAGGCGGTGGACAAAAACTACCCGCTCTATGGAAAGATTGCACTGAGCGCCAACGACAAACAACTTCCCATGTCATCGCTGAGAGCGTCCGGGGTGGTGGCTGTTGAACCCTTGTTGCTTGAGCGGCTGGAGATGAAGGTTGGCGAGCATCTGCGCATCGGCAATGCCAGCCTGAAAATCATCGCCAGGCTCGTTCGCGAACCTGACCAGCTGGCCGGACGGCCCTCCTTTGGCCCTCGCGTATTGATGTCTCTGGAAAACCTCAACGCGACCGGCCTATTTCAGCCCGGCAGTCTGATCCGCTGGCGCTACCGCATTGCGTTGAGTGACTCCACGCAAACAAGTGTGAAGGGGCTGGGTGCAATAACCAAACAAATCGAGAAGCGGTTCCCGGATGCGGGCTTCACCATCCGCGACCGCAGAAATCCCTCGCCCAGTGTGAGCCGGGTGGCAACGCGCCTGTCGCAGTTCCTCACCCTCGTCGGCATCACCACGCTGATGATTGGCGGCATCGGCGTCGCCAATGCCATTGCCGCTTATCTGGTCCGCAAACGCCCCGTGATCGCCGCCTTCAAATGTCTTGGCGCCAGTGGCGGTACCATCTTCCGCATCTACCTTGCCGAGGTGCTGATACTCGCCGGGCTCGGGACACTCATCGGCCTTGCGCTAGGGGCGTTGCTCCCCCTTGGCGTGGCGAGCATGGGTTCCGGTGCATTACCCGTGCAACTCGCCCTGGAGCCGCAACCTTTCGCGCTCGTTCTGGCCAGTGCCTATGGCTTGCTTACTGCGCTCATGTTCGTGTTCTGGCCGCTGGGGCAGGCGAGAGACCTGTCCGCAGCTCTCCTGCTGAGACAACAGGTGTCCGACGAGCAATCCCGGCCCCGAAAATTATATATCGCCTTGAGTATCGGGTGCGGCCTCATGCTTGCCGGCATTGCGATAGCTTCCGCGCAGGCACGCCTGCTTGCCGTATTGGCCTGCGCCGGACTGGTGGCCGTGTTTTGCCTGTTCCTGGGCGTGGGATGGCTAATTGAACGCATGGCGAGGCGTCTTCCGCGCCCTCGCAATGTTGCATTCGCCCTGGCCCGCGCCAGCCTCGCAGGTCCGGGAGGTCTGGCCCGGCCCGTCGCCCTGTCACTTGGTGCCAGCCTGACGCTGCTCTGCGCTGTGGCACTTGTGAATGCCTCTCTGCAGAAAGAATTTGAAACCACGATCCCCTCCAAGGCTCCGAGTTATTTCGTGCTCGATGTCGGCAAGGAGCAGATGGGGAAACTGGAAGCCCTGGTGCGCCGTCATGAACCTGAAACGCTTATTGGCAATGCGCCCATGCTGCGCGGACGCATTGTGAGGCTCAACGAGAAACGCCCTAGCGAAATCAAGCCTGCGCCCGGCACCGCGTGGGTGCTGAACGGTGATCGGGGCCTGAGTTATTCAGATGTGGTGCCTGAAGGCTCTGAACTGGTGAAGGGGAAGTGGTGGGCCAAGGATTATGACGGTGAACCGCTGGTTTCTTTTGAAGGCGAGATCGCGCAAGGCCTCGGCCTCAAGATGGGGGACCATGTCACGGTCAATGTGCTGGGGCGCAACGTCACCGCGAAGATTGCAAATTTCCGCAAGGTAGACTGGGATTCGCTGGCGATAAATTTTGTCATGGTGTTCACCCCGAATACGCTTGCGGGCGCACCGCACAATATCCTGGCGACCCTGACCCTGCCGGAAGAATCACGCCTGTCCAAGGAAGGGGCAATGATCCAGGAAATTTCCGAAACCATGCCTAATGTCACGGCCCTGCGTGTGCGTGATGCTATCGATACATTTCGTGCCATTGCCGAAAAAGTCATGGCGGCGATCGAAGCTGCCGGCGGTGTGACGCTGATTGCCGGCGCCATCGTACTGGCTGGCGCGCTCACAACTGCGCATCGTCGCCGGATTCGAGAGGCGGTCATTTTCAAGACGCTCGGCGCGACCCGGATGCGGGTCGTGAGCGCCCATCTCATCGAATATGGCGTTCTGGCTCTGGTAACGGGCGTGTTCGCGGCGGCTCTCGGCACGCTCGGCGCATTCCTGGTTGTGAAATTCGCAATGGAGGCAAGTTTCATATTTGATATTCCGGCCATTCTTACAGCCATTGCGTGGGCCGTTAGCCTGGTGCTGATATTTGGAGCCCTTGCCACGTGGCGGGTCCTTGGTGCAAAAGCCTCTGCACATTTACGCCAGAGGTGAGACAGTATTGACCGCAACCAAACACGCCAAATTCATGCCAAACCTGATATTCGATGTCGGGATGCACAAGGGTGAGGACACCGAGTTCTATCTCAAGAAAGGCTTTGACGTTGTAGCCTTCGAGGCCCATCCGGACCTGATAGCGGAGACCAAATCTTCGCTCGCCCAGTTTATCGCTGATAAGCGCCTGCGCATTGTCGAGGGCGCCATCGTGCCTGATCCAAGCGTGAATCATATCGTCTTCTACCAGTATGCGGATCGTTCAAAATGGGGGACGATTGAATCCGATGTCGTTCAATCGAGCGCAAAACGTGCTGCAGGTGTAACGGAAATCAAGGTTCCAACCATCGATTTTGCCTCCGTGATCCAGAGCACCGGCATGCCCTACTATATGAAGATCGATATCGAGGGCGCGGACATTCACTGCCTTGAGGTGCTGAAGTCGTTTGACACAAAGCCTGCCTATCTTTCGATCGAGGCGATCGAGCAGGATATCGGCAATCAGAAGAAACAGATCGATCTGCTCTGCGAGCTTGGTTTCAACGGCTTCAAGGCCATTCAGCAGGCCCGGATGCATCGCAGGGTATTGCCCGCAGTCTCATCTGAAGGAAATTCCATCACGCATCATTTCGCCAAAGGATCATCCGGGCCCTTCGGCAGCGACCTTGAGGGAGACTGGTGCGGCTCGGAAGAAATCCTCACCGGGTATGAAAGAATATTCCGGCGCAACCGGCGGGTTACGGACTCGGTCTTCTGGAAAACGGCCCTGATCCGCAAGCCAGTGCGGCGCGCCATTGAATTCTTTACCGGCACCACGATTCCGGGCTGGTATGACACCCATGCACGGCACAGCGCTCACAAACCAGGCAAAATCTGAACTCTTAACACTGTGATCGGGCATGACTTGCGCATTGGACCCGAAATCACCATATTAACAGCCAAATTCAGGTGTTAGACCTGATGCGGAAATTCAATCAGCCAAAAGGACGATTCAACATGGCGGAATTTGACAGACAAGGATATGCGCGACCGACCAGCGTGACTGGCGCCGATGCACATGCCATCGACCAGGGACTGCGCGCCTATATGCTCCGCGTCTATAACTATATGGCGGCAGGCGTCGCGATTACCGGCGTCGTGGCATACGTCACCTACATGATGGCTGTGGTTCAGACCCCGGCCGGTATGCAGCTCACTGATTTCGGCAACATGATCTTCAACAGCCCGCTCAAATGGGTTGTCATGCTGGCCCCGCTCGGCATGGTGTTTTTCCTCTCTGCCCGTATGGGGCGGATGAGCCTTGGTGCCGCGCAAATGGCCTTCTGGGCTTTTGCCTCGCTGATGGGCCTGTCGCTGGCATCGATCTTCATGGTCTACGCCGGGGAATCCATCACCCGCGTGTTCTTCATCTCTTCGGCGGCTTTCGCCGGCCTGAGCCTCTATGGCTACACTACGAAGAAGGACCTGTCGGGCTGGGGATCGTTCCTGATCATGGGCCTTATCGGCATCATCATCGCCTCGATTGTAAACATCTTCCTCGCTTCAAGCGCGATGCAGTTCGCCATATCGGTGATCGGTGTGCTCGTGTTTGCCGGCCTCACCGCCTACGACACGCAGCAGATCAAGGAAATGTATTATGAAGGTGACGGCGTCGCGACCATGGGCAAAAAGGCCATCATGGGCGCGCTTCGTCTCTATCTCGACTTCATTAACCTGTTCATGATGCTGCTTTCGCTGTTCGGCAATCGCAACTAGCATCTGCTAACAGGCATGAAATTCAAGCGGGCTCCGGTTTATTCCGGGGCCCGTTTTCTTTTGCATCGGGTGCCTATTTTTTAGCCGGACATGCCTTTTATTTCGTCTTGCCCTCACCCCCTTTATCCCTTCAGACTTCCGCACATGGACCAGGAAACGATCACAGTGCGCGAGAGCGCTGATACGGATGTGCCCCGCATTACCGAAATTTACAGTCAATCCGTGATTGAAGACGTCGCATCATTTGAACTGACGCCACCTGACGAGAAAGAAATGGCCAGGCGGCGCCAGGAGATTCTGGACAAAGGGATGCCATATCTGGTCGCGGAAATCGATCGCAGGGTCATCGGCTATGCTTATGCCGGACTATTTCGTACCAGGCCCGCATACGGCTGCACCGTTGAAAACACCGTATATGTCGACCCTGGGGCACATCGTCGCGGCGTTGGCAGTCTGCTGACAAAAAAGATAATTGTAGAGTGCACCGCGAAGGGCTATCGCCAGATGATCGCGGTCATCAGCGGGCCGGAAGATTCAGCATCAATAAAAATGCACAGGGCGCTTGGCTTCGTTGATACGGGGAGGAATATCGCCGTCGGCTATAAGCACGGTCGATGGATTGACACATACAGCCTCCAGCTTGCCCTTGGTGAAGGCGATACCACCTCACCTGAGCGAAACCTTGTCGGCTAAAAAGTCCTCTTAAGCCGGAACCACCCGCAATGTGCGGTCGATGGCCCGGAGTACCTTTTTGAGGTCATGGCCGCGTTTCAGGATCAGGCCTGTGGGTGCAATCACGGAATAAGCACCCTGGCGGCGCGCCAACCGTGGATCTTTTTCAATTCTGTAAAGCGGATACTCGCTGGCCCGGCGAAAAACGGAAAAAACCGCCTTTTCGCGGTGCATGTCTATGGCGTAGTCGCGCCACTCACCTTCTGCGACCTTGCGGCCATACATGCCGAGCAATTGGTTGAGTTCACTGCGATCAAATGAAATGGGGCCATAAGAACCCCGTCCACTCTTGGTTTTCTGCTGCAAGGACTTTCGTGGTGGCTCATCCTTGCGCCGTAAAAATATGGGTTCACTGTCGCTCAACGGGCGCCTCCATAGCTAGAATTGTCCGGGACACGTATCATTCCCCACGAGCGCACCGGATTGCAACCCTCCCGGCAGGTGACACTTCTGTAACAAATTGTAATATTAATCACAGTTCCGCCCTACTTCGGCCCTTGCGCCGCCCCAAACAAAGGTATTATACCTGAGTAATCTCTTGGTTTGGATCAGGTTGAGACTTCGGAATCTCAGCCCCCCAGCCCCCCCGGGGTCTTCTCTTCGAGCCAGGCAACCCTTTGAGTTTCAGCGTATTCTGTAAAGGGTATAAGAGATAACAGGGACGGGCCGGGCAATTGCCCGGCCCGTTTTTTTTGCTATTGAGATATCTTAAAATTCTCACATTGATTCGTTCCAACCGGTACTCATGTTGAGCGGTCGTTACTGATTTGGTAAATGGACATGACAGAACAGGACAACACAGAAAAAGACGGCAAAACCGAAACCGAATTCGGCTTCCAGGCCGAGGTCGCGCGGCTTCTCCACCTGATGGTCCACTCGGTGTATTCCGAGAAGGAAATTTTTCTTCGCGAACTTGTCTCTAACGGGGCTGATGCCTGCGACAAGCTGCGTTACGAAGCCATCACCAAGCCGGAGCTCATGGTGGACGACACCGACTTGCGGCTGACCATCGTGGCTGATGAAACAAGCAAAACTCTCTCGGTAGCCGACAATGGCATTGGCATGAGCCGGGCCGAGTTGATTGACAATCTCGGGATTATTGCGCGCTCAGGCACGAAAGCGTTTCTGGCCGCGGCTGAAAAGAAGGGCGGTGACGCTCCCTCTGTCATCGGTCAGTTCGGGGTCGGGTTTTACTCCGCCTTCATGGTGGCTGACCGGATCGATGTCCTCAGCCGCAAGGCCGGCTCCAAATCCGTGCATATATGGTCATCGGACGGCATCAACGGGTTTAATGTTAGCAAGGCGGCGAAGGCCCAGGCAGACGCCCTCACACGGGGCACACTGGTGAGGCTGCACCTCAAGGACGATGCGCTCGACTATCTGAAAGAGCAGGAACTGGAGCGCATCATTCGTGCCTATTCCGATCATATTCCCTTCCACATCGATTTTCTGACGCTGAAGGACGGCAAGGAAGAACGCCGGCAGCTGAACAGCGCAAGTGCACTGTGGACCAGACCAAAATCAGGAATTACCGAAGATCAATATAAGGAATTCTACCATCATGCCGGGGGGCTGTATGATACTCCGGCAATCACCATCCATTACAAGGCGGAAGGCCGGCACGAATATACCGTGCTGCTGTTCGTGCCCACCATGCCGCCGTTCGATCTGTATGACCCGGCACGCGCCGGGCGCGTGCGGCTTTATGTGCGGCGTGTCTTTATCACCGATGATGCGGACATTCTGCCGGCATACCTGCGCTTTGTGCGCGGCGTCGTCGATTCAGAAGACGTCCCCCTTAACGTCTCACGCGAAATGCTGCAGAACAATCCGATTGTCGGCTCCATCCGCACGGCCGTCACAAATCGGGTTCTAGGTGACATCAAATCTCTCAGTGAAAAAGACAAGGAGAAGTTCGAGACCTTGTGGACCACCTTTGGCGCGGTACTGAAGGAGGGGCTTTACGAGGATATGGAGAGGCGCGATACGCTGTTCGAGGTTGCCCGTTTCCACACCACGAAGGCTGAGAATTGGCGCTCACTCAAAGATTATGTGGGGGGCATGAAAGAAAACCAGACAGCGATTTACTACCTGGCTGGCGAGTCGAAAGAGCAGGTCCAGGCAAGCCCGCAGCTCGAGGGTTTTGCCGCGCGCGGCGTGGAGGTGCTGCTGCTGTCCGATCCGGTGGACAATTTCTGGGTAACGACCGCGCTCGGGTTCGAGGGCAAACCGTTCCAGTCCATCACGCAAGGGGACGTCGACCTTTCCGCCATTGATCTACTGGAAAAGAAGAAGGGTAAGAAAGACGACAAGGAAAAGACCGCGTCTGATAGCGCAATACTCGTTGGGCAGCTAAAAACCCTGTTTGCAGATGACCTCTCCGACGTGCGCGCGTCTGCCCGCCTGGTTGAGAGCCCCGCCTGCCTTGTCGCACCCGAAGGCGGGCCAGACCGGGGCCTGGGTAAATTTCTCGACAAGCAGTCCGGCAAGGGCGATGTCCTGCCCGTGCTCGAAATCAACCCGACCCACGCTTTGGTGAAGGCGCTCTCAAAAGCTGGCACGGGGAAGAAAGGCAAAGAATTTGACGATCTGGCGTGGCTGCTTCTTGATCAGGCGCGCATCCTGGAGGGCGCTGCCCCCGCCGATCCGGCCAAGTTCGCCGACAGGCTCAATAAGTTCGTGCTGAACGGTTTGAAGTAAGCAAATCTACCAGTTTTTCATCTCGACTGCGGCCAGTACGGGGCCAGCTGTGTCCTGCTGAAGCAGGACCGTGCAGCCGTCAGCGTCGGTGTTCTGGAGATGATGCTTGGGCAGCCTGATCGAGACCTTTTCTCCCTTCCAGGTGCCGACCGGCGTCATGTCACGCACAACCCGGTGATAGGTGATCGTACGGCCCCTGTTCTCACCCCGGTTGATCTTGACCTTCTGGGACTTTTTCACCAGGGCAAGCCAGATCGTGGCCGGTTTAATGCGGGTGTTTGTCGGCGCAGCACCGGCGGTGATAATCAGAGTGTCACCCTCGGTGTGCATTTCCAAGGGTATGCGCGCGTTTTGCAGCTTCTCTTTTGATTTTGAAATGGCACGCTTGATGGCCTTCGAATGACTGCCAACTTCGTGCGTGGTGCCATCTATGACAATTTGCGGGGTATAGACCTGCCCGTCGCCACGCGCCCTGGCGTATGCCCGCTGGCGAGCGCTATTTGCGGGACTGGCGAGGGTATCTTTCCAGCCCAGGTAATCCCAGTAGTCGACCGGGAACGTCAGCGCGATGACGTCATCTCGATTCGCCAGTTTTCCAACCAGCTTGTCGGCCGGGGGGCAAGAAGAGCAACCCTGACTGGTATAAAGCTCGATCACCGCCTTGGCTTTTGGACCCGAGGAGGCTTCATCGCTCACCACGGAAAGTGCACCGGCCAGCGTTATAGCCATTGCAAACCCGAGAGCTGTTTTTCTCAGCATGTGAAACATTCGCAATCCAGTCCCTTACTGCCATACGCCAAGTTCAGCACATTTGAGCATGTTGTGGAGTATCCTCACTCCCAAACTCAATTGCCAGTAACGACTGGGTGAGAATAACGGATGCACCAGCCACACAGCAAAATGGCAGTTTCCAGTTGGTAGAGTGCACAGAGTCAGGCGGCTTTGGCCAGATTTCGCAACACGTAGGGTAAAATTCCACCATTGCGATAATAGGCCAACTCATCCTCCGTATCGATGCGGCAGAGCAGTAGAACGTCTTTCACGCTGCCATCGGCAAATGTAATTTTTGCCGTTACCACCTGCCTTGGTTCAATTGTCTCAAGGCCCTCGATAGTAATCCTTTCCTCACCCGTGATGCCCAGATCCTGCCAGGACTGACCACCTTCGAATTGCAGAGGCAATACGCCCATGCCGATGAGGTTGGAACGGTGAATGCGCTCAAATGATTCCACGACAACGGCGCGGATACCGAGCAGTGCGGTGCCCTTGGCCGCCCAGTCGCGGCTGGAGCCGGTGCCATATTCCTTGCCGCCGAAAACCACCAGTGGCACACCGTCCTTTTTGTAGCGCATCGCCGCATCGAAGATCGATGTCTCGTCGCCTGAAGGATAGTGGACGGTCACACCTCCTTCGGTGCCCACCACCATCTGGTTCTTGATGCGGACATTGCCGAAAGTGCCGCGCATCATCACATGATGATTGCCGCGCCGCGCGCCGTAGGAGTTGAACTCAACGGGACGCACCTGATGTTCCACAAGGTAATGACCGGCTGGCCCGTCGGCCTTGATGGCGCCCGCGGGCGAAATATGATCGGTAGTGATGGAATCCTGAAACAGCCCCAAAACACGTGCCTCGGTGATGTCGGTTACCGGGGCCGGCTCCATCTGTATATCATCGAAATAGGGCGGATTCTTCACATATGTCGACGTTTCGGGCCAGTCATAGGTTTTCTCGTCGGTCACGCCAATTTTCTGCCAGTGTTCATCGCCCTTGAACACATCGCCGTAGCGCGAGGCGAACATTTCAGGCGTCACAGAGGACCGGATTAAATCGGAAATCTCCGTAGAGGTCGGCCAGATGTCCTTCAGGAACACATCGTTGCCCTGCGCGTCCTGGCCAAGCGGATCATTCACCAGGTTGACATTCATCGACCCGGCAATGGCATAGGCCACGACCAGCGGCGGCGAGGCCAGCCAGTTGGTTTTCACATTCGGATTGATGCGACCTTCAAAATTGCGGTTGCCCGACAACAC
>JAJFHP010000033.1 GCA_021775555.1 Hyphomicrobiales bacterium
CTGACCACGCGCCTCATGCAGCTTGCCTCGTGGCTGCTCATCCGCCGGGCGGTGAATGACGGGGAAATGACCCCGGAGCAGGCCTTTGAAGAGCAGAACAAGGTCAAGTTCCAGCACATGACCACCAACATGAATGATGAATCCTATGCGGCCTTGCCGGTGCGGTTGAGAGAGCTCAACGAGGCAAGTCTGAACCTGCATCGCCGGGTGATGGCGATCGACAAGCTGTTGAAAACCGAGCTGCATGAAAATGCGGGCGAGGCGCCAAAAGCAATCGGCGATCAGATGTCGCGATTGACGGAAGCCTTCGGCCCGGTGGTGGATTCAAAGCCGAGTGAAGAAACATCTGGTGAGCCTGTATAGGCAGTCGCCGTACCAGACTTTCAAAAAATTATTTGATGAAGCCTTCGTACTTCTTCTTGAAGCGCGACAGGCGTCCGCCGCGGTCAATCAGATGCTGGCTGCCGCCCGTCCATGCCGGATGGGTGGTCGGGTCGATGTCCAGCGTCAGCGTATCGCCTTCCGACCCGTAGGTGGAAAAGGTGTCATACTCGGTCCCATCGGTCATTTTGACCGTGACCTTGTGATAGTCGGGATGAATCTCTTTTTTCATGGGTCAATTCCCGGCGCTCTGAATGTTTGCAAAATAATGCTTGCTGCCTCTGGCGAACTCAAGCTTTGCGCGATGCTATATCTGAAAGCCGGGCTTCGTACAAGGTGTGATCATACCGAATGGTCAACACCATGTCCCGGGCCGCTGATCCCCAGATTGCCGGCAATACGCTTCAGCAGCTTTTGCTCTTCCGGCACAACCTCATTATCGGCGGCGGCGATGGCCACGAGATATTTGAAAACAGCCTGTTTGGTGTCCTCGTTCACGACGCTGTTCAGGACGATGGCGAGGTCTTCCGGTGTGGGCAAATCGCGGCCTGCCGAGACCACCGAGAGAAAGTCCTGTTCGTCAAAATCCACGAAGAGTTGTTTGCCAATCTTCGTTGCCGTTGAGATTTCCTCTCTCTCAATCTTCCCATCCGCGGCAATCAGAGCGGCGGCGAGGCCGTAGGCTATCCGCACCGGGTCTTTTTCCGTGCGCGGATTCCTGATGCCCGCCGCGTCGAGCATACGGTCGACACGCTCAGGCGCTTCCCGCACGGCCCCCGCACGTGCCACGCCGTAAGCAAGCATCACCGGGTTTGCGAGAAGGGCGGCAGGGCTGGCCCAGCCATCGACGCTGGAGCGCAGGGTTTCGAGCAGCAGATTCTTGCGCACGCAGGTCTTGCAGCCTGAAATGGTTTTGGCATTGAAGTCCGCACCAAGGCCATTGCCACGTACATAGGGTAGCGTCGCAATCGTTTCTATTGGGCGCGTTTGGCAATAGGGACAGGTATGATCGGCAATATCTTGCGGCATGAGTTCACCCGATATTGTGAGCATGCCATCGTTTCAGTGCGTGTGAAAGGCCAGCCACCACACCTACAAGTTAGTCATGACGCATATGTCCCACTTGCCTTCTCCCCCGTTGCTCGGGCATGTTCGCGGCGCGTTTTGTAATCACTCTAAAAAGGCCGTCCCAGCCATTGGCTCGACAAAAAAGAAAAACATCCACCCCACCCGGTAACGCGGACGAAGCGAAACAGCGCCGGTCCTTGCGCCCTCTGTCGACGCTTGTGCCCTACATGCTGCGCCACAAGGGGATGGTTGCGCTTGCGTTCGGCGCGCTGATCGTGTCGGCTGGCGCCATGCTGGCCCTTCCGCTGGGCGTGCGCCGGATGATCGATTTCGGGTTTTCGCGGGAAAATCCCGACCTGATTGACCAGTATTTCACGATGATGCTCGTTATCGGCGTGGTCCTGGCGCTTGCCAGTTCGACGCGGTTTTACGCCGTGAATTGGCTTGGCGAGAGGGTGGTCGCGGATTTGCGCGGTGATGTCTTTTCCCATCTGGCGGGTCTGAGCCCGGCTTTTTACGCGCTCAATCATTCCGGCGAGGTCATGTCGCGCCTCACCGCCGACACGACACAGATCAAATCTGCTGCGGGCTCCACCGCCTCCCAGGCGCTGAGAAACCTCGTCATGCTGTTCGGTTCGATCACCATGATGTTCATCACCAGCGTCGAACTCTCGGTTCTGGTGATCGTCGTAATCCCGATTATCGTTCTCCCGCTCATCGCCTATGGCCGCGTGGTGCGCCGCCTGTCGCGCAAGGCGCAGGATACGCTCGCCCATGCGAGTGCCTATGCAGGCGAAAACCTTGCCGCCGTACAGACCATGCAGGCCTTTACCCATGAGCCGGGTGTCATTGCGCGGTTTGCGCGCGCAGTCGAGATAGCCTTCGAGGCGGCACGCGCCCGATTACTGGCACGTGCCGGGCTGACTGGTATCGTCATCTTCCTGGTTTTTGCCAGCGTGGTGTGCATTCTCTGGTATGGCGCTCAGGGCGTTCTGTCAGGCGAAATGACGGAAGGGCGGCTGGGTCAATTCGTGCTCTATTCAGTTTTTGCCGCAGGTGCGCTGGGTGAGTTGTCGGAAGTGTGGGGAGAAGTCCAGCAGGCTTCAGGCGCTGCGGAGCGGCTCGCGGAGTTGTTGCAGGAGGAGCCGGACATTGCGTCTCCGGCCACGCCGAAGCCACTGCCTGACCCGCCGCGCGGTGAGGTCTCGTTCCGCAAGGTGACATTCGC
>JAJFHP010000034.1 GCA_021775555.1 Hyphomicrobiales bacterium
GAGGACGATGAGAGCGAGGAATCCGAGGCCCTTAATCGCCAAATCCTGGAGTTGGCGCTGTCGCTGGCCCACAGCGAAAAAAGCGAGTTACACGTGTGTCACGCCTGGTATCCGCCCTATGAAAACATGATGAAAAACAGATCCGGAATGGAAGATGAGGAGGTAGAGGCCTACGTTGAAGAGGTGCATGCTCATCATCAACAATGGTTGAACCGGTTGATGGGTTTGGCGAAAAAGTGGACCGGGGAAGAGATCTACGATTCCGTCCGTCCGAATACACATCTCTACAAGGGAGATGCTCGCCATGTCATTCCTGAACTGGCCACAGTGCTTCATGCTGATCTCGTTGTGATGGGCACAGTGGCGCGGACAGGAATTTCAGGACTACTCATCGGAAACACGGCCGAAAGCATTCTTGATCAACTCGACTGTTCAGTGCTGGCCGTCAAACCGCAAGGATTCATCAGTCCGGTTGCGCTGGAACGAGTGAGTTGAGCTTAAAACAAACTGTACTGACAACATCCACTGCGCATTGGGACGGGTCCGCTTCAAGATGCGGGTTGCACCTCCCACTCTACAGATAAGGGATGTCCGAGGTGAATCAAAAGTGGCCCTTCAGATCCTCGACCCTCGACAGCCACTATACCCACAAGAGTGGGCGACATAGAAGTTAAGGGGCTGAATCCATGAAGGGTATAAGATTCATACCGACTGACACTCGGATCAGGTTCATCCGTTTTCGCATAATCAGCTTTGTCGTTTCCGGCCTGCTGATGCTGGCGTCGATCGGCCTGTTTTTCACCACCGGCCTGAATTACGGCATCGACTTCAAGGGCGGTACTCTGATCGAAGTGCGCAACAAGAGCGGCCCTGTTGAGCTGGCTGACATACGGACCCGCCTCAGCAAAATCGGGGTGGGTGAAGTGCAGATTCAGGAATTCGGCGCGCCCAGCGATGTGCTTATTCGCATCGAGCAGCAAAAAGGCGGTGAGAAGAACCAGCAAAACGCCATCAAGAAGGTCAAGGAAACGCTTGGCGACAGCGTCGACTACCGTCGAGTCGAGGTGGTGGGGCCAACGGTATCCGGTGAACTCATTCAGTCTGGCACCATTGCCGTCCTGGTCGCCATTTTCTCGGTGCTGCTCTACATCTGGTATCGGTTCGAATGGCAATTCTCCATCGGCGCTGTGGCCGCGCTGGTCCACGACGTGGTGCTGACAATCGGCCTGTTCTGCCTGCTTCAGCTCGAATTCGGCCTGTCGATCATCGCCGCCATTTTGACGATTGTGGGTTATTCACTGAACGACACGGTGGTGGTGTTTGACCGGGTGCGCGAGAATTTGCGCAAATATAAGAAAATGCCTTTGCAGGAACTACTCGACCGATCGATCAACGATACACTTTCGCGAACGATTCTGACCTCTGTGACAACGCTTGTCGCGCTGCTGTCGCTATATATCCTGGGCGGGCAGGTGATCCGCGGTTTTACCTTCGCAATGATTTGGGGCGTGCTTGTTGGCACCTATTCTTCTGTATTCGTGGCTTCACCTTTGTTGCTCATGCTGGGCGTGAAACGCGCATGGTCTGGATTGGGTGACACCAAGGTCAAGGAGCCTGCAAGCTCACCGAGGCGATGAAATTTTTCCACAATCCGATGCAATCTATTGCATTATTCAGCAAATTCATTCATCCGGAGTTTTTAATAGAATATTTCTATCGATTTGGTGTTAAGCGCATGTAAGCCTCTCCACGTGGCCGGCCTTGTGGGTAGTGCGGACTACCACAAGTATTGGTCGGATCGGACTGGAGAATCTCGTTTTGGCATGAGCAGCTAACGTCCACACATGGCGCAAAGCAGACATACCAGGTTATGCGGTTTTATGTCCGCTTTCGAGGGACGAAGCGAACTTGCCTAAGCCAGCAATAACCTTTTTAAACCCTTCCATCCCCTCGTCTGCCTCCCCGATTTGAACCTTTTTTGGCTCTGACGCGACCAACAGTCAGAAGCATTGGCCTTGAACCGGCCGAAGCTCGAAAAGCCAATCAAGGAGATCATAAGATGTTTCACCCCCAGATAACGCCCGCCGGATCGTCTGGCCGGGCGTATATTCCACCCGCTACCGCGTTGTGGCGGAACACGTGCGGGCCAGGCTCGTCGCGGCAAATTTGTAGAAATGGCCCGGTAACCCGGGCCTTTACGACGGCTCTCGCCGTCTTGCTCGCCGTTATATTCACAATTCTCGCGCCTTTTTCGGGCGCGCGGGCGCAAGACGGACAACCCGGGATCATGGTCAATGGCGATCTCGCCGTGACCGGGTTTTCCGGCACGAAGCAGCTTGGCGGTCAGACTTTCATTGATCCCGATGGCGCCTCGCTGAAAATCATCGATACATCGGGCAAGGGCGCGCCAAATGCGCAGGTCCTGAACGCGCCCGTCAAATTTCAGGCCTTTGCCCGAGACATCGGTCAGGTGTTCGGCGTGGCGCTTGATAATGCGCCCAATCCGAATATCTACGCCACATCCACGAGTGTGCATGGTCTGCAGATCGTCGTTCCCGACGACAATGGCGATGGGGTGCCGGAGCGCACCACCACCGGCCGCGCTGGCGCCATGTTCATGGAAGGCCAGTTCGGCTCAGCCCTTGGTGGCGGACCGGGCACCATCTGGCGCATTGACGGCACGAGTGGCGAAATCTCGCGCTTTGCAGATATCGCGCTTGGCGGCGTCCAGAACAGCGGTCCTGGTCTTGGCAACATCGCCTTCGATCCGGCCCACTACCAGTTCTATGTGTCTGATCTGGATACGGGCGTCGTTCACAGCCTTGACCTTTCAGGCAACGAGCTTGGCACCTTCGATCATGGTGTTCAGGGCAGAACCGCAGCAGGTCTTGCCGCGGTGGCAAACGACCCTGCAAAGCGCATGAACATCCAGAGCCCGGCTTTCGATGCGATCAACTCCGATACCTGGGGTCACGCGGACGAGCGCCGCCGCGTCTGGGGCCTGGCCTATTACAGTGGCCGGCTCTATTACGCCGTGGCTGAGGGATCGAAAATCTGGTCGGTCGGCATCAACACCGATGGCTCCTTCGCCAATGACGCCCGCGTGGACATCCAGTCCGTACCGGGCGGCAAAGCCGTTTCCGACATCCTGTTTACACCCAGGGGACAGATGGTGCTCGCCCAGCGCGGCGGCATCATGGGGTCCAACGACTACACCCGCTATCACACACCCAAGCAGAACGCTGTTCTGCGTTACCATCGTGACGAGACGGGCAACTGGGTCCAGGAAGCCGAAGAGTATGCAATCGGTTTCCCGATTGATCACAGGAACGCATCCGGTGGTATCGGTTATGCGTGTGATGGAACCTTGTGGAGCACGGGCGATGCCCTGCGTAATGACCCTGCACAAGCCGCAAGCCTTCTTGCTGGTGGACCGCTGGTCGTACACGGCCTGCAAGGCAATGACATCTCGCTCGTGCGGCCCTTCAACGTGCCGCCGCGTTCCAGCTGGTTCATCGACTACAAAGGCAATTCTGCTGACGAAAACGAAGCCGGCCATGTCGGCGACGTCGAGGTTTACCGCAATTGTGCCGGTGGACATGCGGAAAGCTATCCCGGCTGGTATCCAATCCCCGAATGGTATCCTCCTGAAGGGTGGATCCCGCCAGTCTGGTGGCCGCGTTACCCGGATCTCGAGCTGGAGAAAATCGCGAGCCAGTGCATACGCGCACCGTTCAGTCTCACTGACTATCTGTGTGACTACACGATCGTCGTGACGAATGTCGGTGCTGCTGATTATGTCGGCCACCTGAACGTGGTTGATAATCCACCGGCAACCGGCCTTTATATTCCGCCCCCGGGTGGCTCGATTCCGTGGAATTGTGCCCAGCCAGGTGGTGCGGGTACGCCCATCAACTGTGCCTCGACAAATGTCGAGACACTGCATCCGGGTGAATCCGAAACGCTGGATCTCACCATACGGGTGACCCCTCCTGTCGAGGAAAACCACGTCCACAACTGTGCCCTGCTGGATGAGGAACATCACGGTGATGATCCTGACTTCTTCGGCGAAAACGAGGACTGTGCCGAGGCTGTTCTGCCGCGTCCTGACCTCGACATCGACAAGGCCTTTTTCGGCTGTGTTGCTGAAGGTGCGGCCCAGCGCTGCTACTTCGTCATCACGATGCAGAATGTTGGTGGTGTTACTTACAATGGTCCGCTCAGCTTCGAAGAAAGCATTCCTGCCGGAACGATCTTCGGTGGAATCCATGACAGCAGCACGGCTGGCTGGGGCTGTATCGGTGGTAATCCGGTCAGTTGCACATTGCCCAACCCCCCGGGTGTCTCGCTGATCCCTGGCAGTGCCGAACAGGTGCTCATCAGTGTCATTGTGCCAGCTGGTCAGGGCGGTGCCATGGAGAACTGTGTCGCGCTTGGTGGTGCGAATGCTGGCGACCCCGTTGGTCCCGGCGCGAACGACCATTGCGAACCTTTCGTCTCTCCGGCGCAGGGTCCCAATCCGCCGCTGAAAAAGAACCCGGTGGAGCATAAATGTCCAGCCGGCTGGACCAAGGTTCCGGCCTCTGGTTTGCCTGCTGGTTATCAGGCAATGGTCATTGATGGCATCAATCCTGATGGCACCAAGTGGGGCATCATGTGCATGAAGCCCAAGCCAAACCCTCCGGTCCACAAGTGCCCGGCTGGCTGGACCAAGGTTCCGCCGCAAGGCGCACCCGCTGGTTATCAGGTGATCGCTTTTGATGGCATCAATCCTGATGGCACCAAGTGGGGTCTGATGTGCATGAAACCCAAGCCAATCGGGCAGCCTTACCCGACATGCAACAAGGGTGAAAGCACATATCAGAGCCTTCGCCTCGTGCCCAAGGGCTGGACCTCGCGCAAGGTCACGCTCGGCAACCGCACGATCTACTGCGCCAAGCCGACGCTCACGATCCCGCTGCCAACCTGCAATAAGGACGAAACCGCGTTCAACAGCGTGCGGCAAATCCCGAAGGGCTGGACCCGGCGTACGATTGTTGTCGGCAAGCGCAAGATCTACTGTGCCAAGCCTTCGTTCACGATCCCGCTGCCGTCCTGCAGCAAGGGTGAAACCGCATACAACAGTGTGCGGCAGATTCCCAAAGGCTGGACCCGGCGTACGATTGTTGTTGGCAAACGCAAGATCTACTGCGCCAAACCCGGCTCGTACACGCCAGGCACTTCAACGCCTGGTCCGTCAAAGCCGAAATGTGTTGGTGGCAAGCTCATCATGCTGAAGACCTTGCCCCCGCGCTGGCTCTGCAAGTGCCCATCCGGCATGAGCAATGTGCAGGGTACGTGCAAGCGTCCCCTGACCCAGACCGGTCCGTCTGAGATCAAACCCTGTTCGAAATACTGGAAAAGGGTGAAGGGTATCTGTAAACCGCCCTTTACTCAGACGACGCCGACGCTCAAGCCTTGTCCGAAATACTGGAGCAGGGTGAAGGGTGTCTGCAAGCCGCCCAGGCTCCAGATCAAGCCGAAGCCTACACTTCAGTTCAAGCCGAAGCCGAAGCCGACGCTTCAGATCAATCCGAAGCTGAAACTGAAGCTCAAGGCCAAGCCTGTGACACGGTTGAACCAGTCCACCCGGTTCAAACTCTCAGGTGCCGGACGCACTCTCCGGTAAACAGAAAGTTGAAATACACTAACGGGGCGGGCCTCATCACCGGGGCCCGCTCCATCTCGTTCAGGACCAGATCTCGTGGACAACACCCACTCCTCGCACCTCCTGTTAAAGTGAGTGCGCAACACGTCCCCGAATATCCTCAAATTGATACAGATCAAAGCCGGGCAACACAGTTTGCTTCAAGCAGTTTGCGTTACCCTTGTGTGTGCGGCGCCAAGCTATTTTTCCGGACGTTGCGTGTCTCGCACTTAGGTGTAACATGGCGTTTTAGGGGCTGGTTCATATGACTTCGAAAACTCAAAAAATTGCCTGGAATGCCTTATCCGATGCCATGGCGGTGGCCGGATCGATAGGAGGCATCATTCTCGGGCTGGTGTTCGCGCTGGCCGGGCAGGATGAAGTGATCAAATTTCACGGCTGGCTGTTCACTGCCGCCTGCGCCCTGGCGTGCCTTTTCCTTTTCATGCGCTTGCTCGATGGCGAGGGGAAGCGCGACGATACCGGCTATTTTGATGGTCCCGTACGCGTGGCCACGGTCGCAACTGTATTCTGGGGCGTGATCGGCTTTCTCGTTGGCGATGTCATCGCCTGGCAATTGGCGTTTCCGGTTCTCAATCTCGATCTGCCCTGGACCAGCTTCGGGCGGTTGAGGCCGCTCCATACTTCCGGCGTGGTATTTGCGTTTGGCGGCAACGCCCTGATTGCGACCTCACTCTATGTGGTGCAGCGCACCTGCCGTGCGCGCATGGTCGGTCGCTGGTCGCCCTGGTTTTTGGTTTGGGGTTACCAGCTCTTCATTGTGCTGGCAGCAACCGGATATCTCCTCGGCGTCACCCAGTCGAAAGAATATGCCGAACATGAATGGTATGTGGATATCTGGCTAAACCTAGTCTGGGTCGTATAACTGCTGGTGTTCATGGGTACGCTGATGCGGCTCAAGGAGCCGCATATCTATGTGGCCAACTGGTTCTTCCTCTCCTTCATCGTCACCGTGGCGATGCTGCATCTCGTCAACAATGCAGCCCTGCCGGTGTCGTTCCTGGGCTCAAAAAGCTACATTATTTATTCGGGCGTGCAGGATGCCATGACCCAATGGTGGTATGGCCATAACGCGGTCGGATTCTTCCTCACCGCCGGCTTCCTCGGCATGATGTATTACTTCGTGCCCAAGCGTGCTGAACGCCCGGTCTATTCCTACCGGCTTTCAATCGTTCATTTCTGGTCGATTATTTTCCTCTATATCTGGGCCGGACCTCATCACTTGCATTACACCGCCCTACCCGACTGGGCGCAGACCCTCGGCATGACATTTTCCATCATGCTGTGGATGCCGTCGTGGGGCGGCATGATCAACGGGCTGATGACGCTCTCCGGTGCCTGGGACAAGCTGCGCACAGATCCCGTTATCCGCATGCTGGTGGTGTCGGTTGCCTTTTACGGCATGTCTACTTTCGAGGGACCGCTGATGAGCGTGAAGGCGGTCAATTCGCTCTCGCATTACACTGACTGGACCATCGGTCATGTGCATTCCGGAGCTCTCGGCTGGGTCGGTTTCGTCTCCTTCGGCGCGGTCTATTGCCTGGTGCCGTGGCTGTGGGGTCGCAAGGGTCTCTGGTCCATGAAGCTCGTCGAGTGGCACTTCTGGGTCTCGACGCTGGGCATCCTGCTCTACATCACGTCGATGTGGGTTTCGGGTATCTTGCAGGGCCTGATGTGGCGGGCTTACGACCAACTCGGATTCCTCGAATATTCCTTCGTGGAAACAGTTGAGGCCATGCATCCCTTCTACATCATTCGTGCTACAGGCGGCCTGTTGTTTGTTATCGGGTCCCTGCTGATGGCCTGGAACCTGTGGAAGACGGTATATGGTGAAGAACCCGCTGATCTGCGCGATCAGCCAAGGGTCGCGGCTGCACCTGAATTGCGGGAATCGCCCACCATGGCGCGACCCGCAGCGGCGGAATAGGAGGCGGTTTCATGGATTGGTCAAAGCACAAGATTATTGAAACCAACTCTATTCTGATGCTGATCGGCATTCTGATTGTGGTTTCCATTGGCGGGATCGTCGAGATTGCACCACTATTCTGGCTCTCCTCTACTATCGAGAAGGTGCAGGGCATGCGCCCCTATACGCCGCTGGAGCAGGTTGGCCGCGATATCTATGTCCGCGAGGGCTGTTATCTCTGTCACAGCCAGATGATCAGGTCGCTCCGAGATGAAGTGGAGCGTTACGGCCATTATTCTCTGGCCGCCGAGAGCATGTATGACCACCCTTTCCAGTGGGGCTCAAAACGCACCGGGCCGGACCTTGCCCGGGTGGGCGGCAAATATTCCGACGAGTGGCATACGCTACATATGAGCAACCCGCGCGCGGTGGTGCCGGAGTCGGTCATGCCCGGCTATGCGTGGCTTTCGGACCGCAAGATTGACGGCAAAGACGTCGCTGCCAATATCGCCACATTGAAAGCCGTCGGCGTGCCTTACACGGAAGAAATGGTGAAGCAGGCTGGGGCCGATCTGTTAGCCCAGGTCGATCCTGATGGCGATGGTGCTGAAGCACTGGTGAAGCGTTACCCCAAGGCCCAGGTCCGGCAGTTTGACGGCAATCCCGAATTCGTCTCGGAGATGGATGCTCTGGTGGCATACTTGCAGATGCTTGGAACGCTTGTTGATTTCACCTCTTTCGATGCCTCCGGGCCAAATTTGAGATAGGGGGCATGAGCCATGGATTATGAAACGATGGTCATTATCACCCAAAGCCTGGCGCTGCTTTTCTTCATTGCCCTGTTCGTCCTCGTGTTGGGTTATGTTTTCTGGCCCGGTAACAAGCACAAATTTGAGCGCGCTTCCCGGCTGCCATTTGAGCAAGGCGGCGCCAACAATGGTCGGGAGGTCTGAGCCATGGCCAAACCGGAAATTGATCAAATCACGGGTGTCGAGACGACGGACCATGAATGGGATGGCATCAAGGAGCTCAACAACCCTCTACCGCGCTGGTGGCTGTGGGTTCTTTATGTCAGCATCATCTGGTCCATCGGCTACTGGATTGTCATGCCGGCATGGCCGCTGATTTCCAGCCATACGAAGGGGGTGATCGGCTACAGCCAGCGCGCAGTGGTGGCCCGCTCCCTCGAACAAGCCAAGCAGGCGCAGTCGGTTTATATGGAGAAAATTGCCGCCGCAGACCCGGCCGCGATCAAGGCAGACCCGGAGCTTCTGCGTTTTGCTCTTGCCGGCGGCGAGGCGGCCTATGGCGATAATTGCGCACCGTGTCACGGGCGCGGCGCGCAAGGCTCAAAAGGCTATCCCAACCTGAATGATGACGACTGGCTGTGGGGTGGCAAGCTGGAGGACATCCACCAGACCCTGAAAGTGGGCATCCGCTCAACCCATGAGGACACGCGGGTCAACCCGATGCCCGCATTTGGCCGTGATGAAATACTCGAGCCGGCGCAAATTTCCGATGTCGCTGAATTTGTACTTTCAATTTCCGGTGGCGAGTCGATTGACGAAGCCGCGATGCGCGGCAAGGCAATATTCGCGGAACAGTGCGCCGCCTGCCATGGCGAAGAGGGCAAGGGAAATATGGAGTTGGGCGCGCCCAACCTGGTAGACCGGATCTGGCTCTATGGCGGTGACAAAACTGCGATCACCCAGACGATCCGTAACTCACGCGCCGGCGTGATGCCGAAATGGGAAGGCCGACTGTCCTCCGAAACCCTGAAGCAGCTTACCGTCTATGTGCATTCCCTTGGCGGGGGTCAATAGACGCACAATCTCATGCTGTGCCACTTTCAAGTGGGTATGAACCGGAATCGGAATAAGCATGGCCGTGACCGCAGAAGAACGCCCAAAAAAACGCTTGAGTGAAGCAGCACCCGGTGTCGAGCGCTCTGAGGCTAAAGCCGTCAATGCAGCCGAAGTCCGCTCTCTCTACGCGGTGCGCGAGAAAGTCTACCCCAAGCGCGCCTATGGCAAATTCCGTTCTCTCAAATGGGGTGTGATGGCGGTTACGCTTGGCATCTATTATCTGCTGCCCTGGCTGCGCTGGGACCGGGGTGAGCATCTCTCCAACCAGGCAGTGCTGATCGATTTTCCCAACCGGCGTTTCTTTTTCTTCTTTTTGGAGATATGGCCCCAGGAGTTTTATTTCATCACCGGCCTGCTGGTCATCTCCGCCCTGGCCTTGTTCCTGGCGACAGCCCTGGCGGGGCGAGTGTGGTGCGGTTACACCTGCCCGCAGACGGTCTGGACCGATCTCATGATCGCGGTGGAGCGTTTCTGGCAAGGCGACCGGAATGCGCGTATGCGGCTCGATAAAGCCCCCTGGGGTTTTGAAAAAATCTGGCGCAAGGGAGGCACCCATCTGAGCTGGCTTCTGGTCAGCATCTCCACTGGCGGCGCGTTCGTGTTCTTCTTCAGAGATGCACCGACGTTACTGGGCGAGTTTATGCGCTTTGAGGCGCCTCCCATTGCCTACATCTTCCTCGCCATTTTTACCGCGACCACGTACCTGCTTGGTGGGATCGCACGGGAACAGGTGTGCACTTTCATGTGCCCCTGGCCGCGTATCCAGGGAGCGATGTTCGATCAGCATTCCCTGCTCGTCTCCTATCGCGACTGGCGCGGCGAGCAACGCGGGCCGCACAAAAAAGACGAGAGCTGGGAGGGTCGCGGTGACTGCATCGACTGCAAGCAATGCATAGCCGTGTGCCCGGCTGGCATCGACATCCGTGACGGTGGCCAGCTTGAGTGCATCCAGTGCGCATTGTGTATCGACGCCTGCAATTCCATCATGGACAAGATCGATCGCCCACGCGGCCTGATTGCCTATGACACCATCGATAATCTGGAAGCTACGACAAAGGGAAAGACCTCACCGGTCAGATTGCTGCGTCCGCGCATTCTTCTTTACACGGCAATGATCGTACTGGTGGGTCTTATCATGCTGGTGGCTCTTTGGAACCGCACGATCCTGGAGGTGAATGTTCTTCGCGACCGCAACCCGCTATATGTTGCCCTGTCAGATGGCAGCATCCGCAATGGCTACACCATCAAGATTCTTAACAAGCGCCATGAAGCCCGCGCGTTTCGTGTCGGCACCAAGGGTCTTCTGGGTGCGACATTGCGCATTGTCGGATTCGAGAAAGACGCCGACCCAACCATTACGGTGGTGCCGGATGATCTGCGGGCTCTGCGCATTTATGTAACACTGCCCGAAGCCGCCTTGCAGAAATTGAAAGATGGCGTGTCCGAGTTTGATTTCATCGTCACCGACCTTGGAGATACGTCCACCGTGCGCAACGACACCACCTTCAGGAGCCCGGCTAGATGAGTGCGGTGAGGTTTTTCCCTCAAAAAATCGAAGGGCGCCACGTGTTGTTCGCGCTGTTTGCCTTTTTCGGGGTGATGTTCATCGTCAATGGTATCTTTCTTTATTATGCCGTCGGCACCTTCAACGGTTTTGAAACCAAGGATGCCTACCGCAGGGGCCTCACCTATAATGAGCGCATCGCGACTCAAGCTGCCCAGACCGCGCGCGGCTGGAAACCCAAAGCGCACTACGAGGCGAAAGCGAAGAAACTCATTTTCGAGTTGCGTGACGCGCAGGGCAAAGGCGTTGCCGGCCTCACCATCTCGGGTCTTGTTCGCCACCCCGTGACGGACAAACAGGACCAAAATGTTTCGTTGAAGGAGAGTACGCCAGCGCGATATTCTGTGTCCCTGGAACTTCCCCCCGGGCAATGGATATTTTCTGGCCGGGCAACCGGGATCGGCGGCTCAGTATTTCATTTTAAGCAGCGGCTGTGGGTGAAGGGCAACCCATGAGCGTTCTAAGCGTGATGCCAGACATGGTTGACCCGGAAGATACGGGTCATGCGTCTCGTAAAGAAGAAACCACCTCGCTGGCCATCGAAAACATGCATTGCGGCGGTTGTCTGCGCTCGGTGGAAAAGGCGCTCACTGCCGTGCCGGGCGTACTCCATGCCCGGGCCAACCTGTCTGCAAAACGTGCCTCGATCCGTTTTGATCCAGCGCTTTGTACCGATGATGATTTAATCACGGCGCTGGCGCATGGCGGGTTCAGGGCCGCATCCATACAGACCGGGCAAGCCGGGAACAGTAACGCCCGCGACCGCGATTATCTGCGCCGTGTTGGTGTTGCCGGGTTTGCCGCTGCCAATATCATGCTGCTCTCGGTTGCCGTCTGGTCGGGCGCAGGAGAAATGGACGCGGTAACGCGCGCATTCCTGCATAGCCTCTCGGCTCTGATTGCACTGCCCGCGATCGTCTATGCGGGGCTGCCTTTTTTCACATCCGCCCTGTCCGCGCTAACAGCGCGGCGTCTGAATATGGACGTGCCGATCTCGCTCGCGGTCATCCTCTCTACTGCCATGAGCTGTTTCCAGATGTTGAAAGGCTCCGAGCAGGTATATTTCGACGCTGCCATCACGCTCATGTTTTTCCTTCTGATCGGACGCTGGCTCGATCAGCGCCTGCGTACCCGTGCCCAGGGCGAAGCTCAAAACTTGCTCAGCCTGCAAAGCGGCATGGCCACCCTGGTTGACGCTGGCGGGGATCAGCGCAGCGTGCCTGCACATGCGCTTGCGGCCGGTGACACGATTCTCGTTCCCGCCGGGGAACGCGTGCTCGCTGATGGCATTATTCTGTCCGGTGGTGGAGACATAGACCAAAGCCTCATCAGTGGAGAGAGCGATCCGACCAAGGCGCACAAGGGCGATCAAATCCATGCAGGCACATTGAACCTCACCAACGCGCTCACGCTGCGAGTGTCGGCGGCGGATGACATGACGCTGCTTGCCGAGATCGGCCGGCTCATGGCCACTGCTGAACAGGGCCGGGCTTCCTACCGGCGTTTGGCTGACCGGGCGGCGGCCATTTACGCGCCCGCCGTTCATATCCTGGGCGCTGCGACCTTCATTGTCTGGATGGTGCTAGGGGCCGGATGGGAGATCGCCCTCACAAATGCCATTGCGGTGCTCATCATCACCTGCCCCTGTGCGCTGGCGCTGGCAGTTCCGGCCGTGCAGATCGCGGCTGCAAGCAAGCTGTTCCGCAGCGGCATCATTTTGAAAACTGCAGATGCGCTGGAGCGGATGGCGGAAGTCGATGCGATCGTCTTCGACAAGACGGGTACTTTGACACTCGGACGGCCAACGCTCCTCAACGCAAATGATATTCCCGATGAGACCCTGGCTGCCGCCGCCAAGCTTGCCGTGGCCAGCAGCCACCCTTACGCTAAGGCACTGGTGGAGGCTGCTCGTGTGCATCTGGGCTCTGTGGAAGTGGCTTTGGGTGTTGAAGAGACACCGGGTGAAGGACTAAAGCTTCTCACCCCTGATGGAGAAGAACGGCTTGGGTCTGCATTATGGTGCGGAGTGGAAACGCATGAGCAGGCATCGCTCTGGTATCTTGCCCCTGGCGGTGAGAGAACGGCCTTCCGGTTCAGGGACAGCCTGCGCCCCGATGCGGCTGAAACAGTGAAGACGTTACAGGCGAAAGGGTTCAGCCTCGCCTTGCTTTCAGGAGACCGGAGCGGGGCGGTTAAGGAGATCGCCAATGCGACCGGCATCGACGACTGGCGCGGGCAGGCAAATCCGGCAGATAAGATTGCGGTGCTGAAAGAACATGCGATGGATCATAAGGTTCTGATGGTCGGTGACGGGCTTAACGATGCCCCGTCGCTGGCACAGGCCCATGTTTCTATGTCGCCGGCCAGTGCTGCCGACATCACCCAGCGTGCTGCAGATTTCGTGTTTCAGGGTGACAGGCTGGCCCCGGTCGTTGAAGCCATTTCAATCTCCGTGCGGGCGCGCACAATGGCATTCCAGAATTTCGCCATTGCACTGACTTACAATGCGGTTTGCGTGCCTTTGGCAATGGCCGGGTATGTGACGCCACTGGTGGCTGCGATCGCCATGTCCACATCCTCCATCCTGGTGACAGCCAATGCGCTCAGGCTTGCTGCTGCGACCAGGGGAGAAACTTCTTGAGCGCGCTTACATGGCTGATCCCGGTGGCGCTCATCCTGGGCGGGCTTGGACTGGCAGCTTTCTTGTGGTCACTGCGCTCAGGCCAGTTTGATGATCTGGAAGGGGCCGCATGGCGGGCCATCGATGACGAGGATGAACCGGGCTAACCTTTCTTTGGCTTACTCTTTGTCGGCAGGGGGACGACCAGGTTTCTGTAGGCATGCCAGGTTGCGTGGCCGATCAATGGGAAGACCACGATCAGTCCCAGGAAAAGCGTGGCGAAGGCAAACGCCATCATGCCTGCAATCAGGACCGCCCACAGCATCATCGCAGCCGGATTGAGTGAGACCGCCTGTATGCTTGTCAGCGTGGCGGTTACGATGTCGACCTTGCGGCGCATCAACAGCGGTATTGAGACCGCCGTTATGGAGAACACCAGCAGTGCCAGTACGGCGCCGGCAGCTGTTCCGACAACGAGCAGCCCGAGACCGCTTGGTGTGAACAGCAGCGTTGGCACGATATTCTCAAGCTGGAGCGATTGTGGCCCGAGGAACATCATGAACAGGAGAAATGCTATTTCCAGCCAGACGAAGTAAATAATCAGGAGGAACACGCCCATAAAGGCCAGCTGTCCCAGAGAGCGCGTGCTGAAAGAAATCATGTCTGACAGGGTAACGGGCTCCCCCTCCTCAAGGCGGCGCGAGGTTTCATAGAGCCCAACAGCGATCATGGGTCCAAGCAGCAGCACCCCACCGGCAAGCGGCAGGACAAGCGACAGGGCACCTGCGAAATAGAGCCCCGCCATCAACGCCAGCGAGACAAGGGTGAACATCGCACCATATGCGAGGCTGACGGAGGGTGCGCGCCACATATCTCGTGAACCTGCGGCAAGCCACTTCCAGGCTGCATCGAAGGGAACCTTGTTGACGCGATGAACCTCTACCGCAAGTGCGCTCGCCGTGGCCATTGCTCAATCCCCCAAAACCCATGCGTCTCGAACATGATTATGTGCCATTTGCACAGGCTCGTCACTTTGACTTGCATCAAATTTATACGCCAGCCATGCGCATTGAAGCATAAACGATCCGCGGATTTTTGCTGAGAAATTTTGGCTGTTATTCACCACATGAGGCGCTGATTACTCGAAACCGCCACCCGTCAAACCCAATAAGACCGCCATCTCCCGGCCCTTAAGGCGCGGTTTTCCTGCGATTCTTACTCTTTTTGGGGTCCTGCTCCACTTAATAGGGAATTGTTTAGGGTTGGGATTTAACATGATTAACGAATCAATAATTTAGCGCAGGAGCGCAGGGCTGACATGAAAAAACTCCAGCAGAGAAACGGCTTTCGCACCAACGAACAGGTCGTTTACCCGGCGCATGGCGTTGGCAGGATCGTTTCAATCGAAGAAGAAGAAATCGCGAAAGCGAAGCTCGAACTTTTTGTCATCAACTTTGAGAAAGACAAGATGACAGTTCGGGTGCCCACCGAGAAATCAGACCGGGTAGGAATGCGCAAGCTGTCTGCGGACAAGGTTGTCCAGAAGGCGCTGAAAACCCTCAAGGGCAAGGCACATATCGAGCGTAATGCCATGTGGAACCGGTGTGGACCGGAATATGAAGCCAAGATCAACTGCGGCTCTCTGGTATCGATTGCCGAGGTGGTGCGTGATCTCCACCGCTCCGAGACACAGCCCGAGCAATCCTATTCCGAGCGCCAGCTATACGAAGCTGCACTGGACCGCATGGCCGATGAAATCGCAGCGGTTCAGAAACTTGACGAGGCAAGTGCGATCCTGAAAATTGAAGAGGTTCTCCTCTCCAAGAGCGAACGGACCGCACAACCCGCTCACTAGAGAAATCCTCGCTCCAGGAGTGTATGCAACGCCCGGTCGATAGTCCGATCATGGCACCAGCCACGATATAATCCTACTTGCCTCGATGATTATCACCCTGGGGCATGGGATAAGATAGTGAACGATCCTCAACAAAAAGTGCTGAGGCGATCTGGAACTTGGTTGCGGGGGTGCGCTTCCAGCGTTGGTTGCCCCTCAATTATGCACGTCTCTAAATAGCATTGGAAGCTTTCAAAATGTCCGCTTTACCCCCGAAGGCGGACATTAATCCACTCATCTTGGAATGTCTGCTTTGTGCCAATAGCGGTCGTCCAGCGAGGCCCCCACAGGCCACGCTGAAAGGCAAGAATCGACCCATAGCAGCTATTCAGGCGACCTGACGTTAACGTCCGTTATCGGATTGGTAAGCGGACGCTCTGGCCCCTACCGCGCAAAGTCGGAGATTAGCCAGACGCGTATCCTGTCACGGGCGCGCTTCTGCTGTCCGGCTTCCACAGCGCGGCGGCGGGCTTCTTTCCCGTGGTCTAGACCGTTCATCCAGCCGAAAACGGCACAAGGCCGCCGCATGGGTACCAAATGTCTGGTTTCAACCGTTAGAACGCTAGGGCGGCCACCGCCTCGGCGGCTTCCGCCTCGGTCCATTGGCGGACGGGAGTCGGTGCAGCGATGCGGGTGAGAGGCAGGAAGGTGCCTTGGCCCGCTACGTCAAGCACCACTGATCCGGCGGACGAGGTCACCTCGATTGCGCCTACGGTGATCTGGAAGCCGTAATGCGGCTGGCCGGGCGGCATGCCCACGGTCAGTTCGCCACCGAGGAACACAGTGCCGCGGATGCCAATGGCCGCCACGGGCGTTCTGAAGACGACGTTGCGCGGCGCTAGCTTGCCTATTTGGCCGGTGGCAAAGCGAAACACACCGCTCACCATGGCTAGCGCCTGGCGGGAGTCGCCACTAGGTGAATAGACGAACTGGTCGATGGTGATACGTGCATTCTCGCCTAAGCTCAGCTTCGACTGGTCGTGGAAACGAATTTGTAGGCGCGCGCCTGGACCGGTGCGGATCTCATCACCTGCAAAGACGAGATCGCCTGGAGCCAGATCGCTGGTGCCGCCGGTCACACTGCGGCTGGCCGTGCCCTTCTGGCGCTCGACTTGGCCGGCCGCCTGTTGGGCCTGCGCCGGCAGGCCGCACAACAGGCCAACGAACAGCAGGACCGCGAGGATTCCGAAATGATGTTTCATGCGGGATGCCCCATGTGGTCCACGTGCAGGCAAATATTATGAGCCGGTCGCAACAAAGGCGCAACCAGCGTTTCAGCAATGTCAGATTAAGCCTGCTTGGGCGGCAGATGTCGCCTGTCCACCCTCGTTACATGACACAGCTTAGCTCCACTCGATACTTCCAAAGCTTCGCCAGGCATCATCCACCTCGCGGTCACGCTCTATGTCCGCTTTGGGTCATAAGCGGAAATTCTCTTATATGGTGTCCTGTTGCATCGTTACGGAGAATTACAGCGTTCGGTGGTTACTGTTTCTCTGGGCTAACGGGGTCTATCGGAAGGCGCCGTGATATACCCAGCAATTGTTCCATCATTACTGCAGCTGCAAGCAGTTCAGCTTCACCGTGAGGTACTCCAACGATCTGAAGGCCAACGGGCAGTCCTGCTTTTGTGAAGCCGCATGGCAGCGATAAAGCTGGCAGCGACGTTGCCGTAATCGCATAGGAAATTGTGTACCAGTCGAAATAGTTTTCAAATTTGTGTCCTTCGACTGTGTCGATCGCAGCGATATCCACATCGAATGGTTCAACTATCGTTGCCGGCGTCATAAGCAGGTCGTAATCCTCAAAAAAAGCGGAAACGCGTGTGTACAATCGTCCTCGTGCCCGTTCGGCGTTCGCAAGATCGGCCGCACTCAGCTTCTCGCCTTTTTCCAGGTTCCAAATTACTTCCTCTCTGACCTTGTCACGATTGGAATGCAGAACCTCGCCTAGATCACCTACGAACTGATTTGCTCTGAGCACATGAAATATTTCGCGTACGTCAGAAAAATCAGGACAAGCCTCCTCGACATTGGCTCCCAATTCACTAAATCGCAGAGCCGCCGCCTCACAGATATCGGCGATCTCACTGGAGACGGGTGTAATCCCACCGAGATCACGGCTAAATGCTACCCGTGCGGGAGCAACTGGATTTTCCACCGCATTCAGAAATGACTGTGCTGGCGAGGAGAGTGATATGGGATCGGCAGGATGCTGGCCCGACATGGCATCAAGCATAAGCGCCACATCCCCAACGTTTCTCGCCATTGGTCCTTGGACCCACAGATTATCAAAGGGAAGCCGCGTACGCGATCGAGCTACACGTCCAGGGCTTGGTCGAAGGCCGACGATGGAACAAAAGGCTGCTGGCGTACGCAGACTGCATCCAAGATCAGACCCGGTGGCAAGCCATGTTTGTCCACTGGCGACGGATACAGCTGATCCGCCCGATGAACCACCACAAGTCATGGCGGTATTCCATGGATTCCGCGTCTTACCGAACACCTCGTTGAAGGTATTGGCGCCATGGCCAAATTCAGGCGTGTTAGCTTTACCAATAACAATGCCACCATTGGCTTCCAGCGTTTCAACCATGATATCAGAACCATCAGGGATATGGTCGGCAAACAGCGGCGAGCCATAAGTGGTACGCACACCCACAACATCATTCAGATCCTTGACTGCCAATGGCACGCCACCGAGCCACCCCCGGACACCTCTTTTCGCAGCATCGCCCTCCATGAGGAGGTGTGCATGTTCTCGTGCCCGATCAAGGCAGAGCGTCGGCAGTGAGTTTAGTTCTGGATTGGTCGCGCTGATTCTCGCTTCTGATGCATCAATAAGATCCAGAGGTGTGATCTCTCCCTCCTTGAGCAGCTTGACTACTTCTCTGGCCGTTAACCGGATGAGTTCACTCATTGGGATGTACCTTATTGATGCCTCATCCAGGCTGTACGCCTTCTAAAAGACGTGGCTGTATTTCATTAAAAATGAGGCCAGGGAGGCAATGCGCTCCCGGTAATAGATAGTTGGCACCAGCTGTCTTGAGAGTCTCATAGTCATGCGCCCCCGTGGCATAGAGGCCGACCGTCCATGCACCTGAGTTTGCTCCTTCTTGTACACCAGCCGTAATATCGTCCGCCTTGACCACGGCGGCGGGCGGATAGACATTGGCCTTGTACATACAGTCATAAACGAGAAACGGTGTGGGGCGGCCCCGAACGTTTTCACTGTCGGCAACAACATCGAAAACTATCCCGTGATCCCGTTCCAGAGCACCGTAAATGGCATCACAGGTTTCTACGGGATAACCAGTATCACAGCCAACTTTGATGTCTGCTGCACGCAATTCATCAATAGCCTCACGGACGCCGTCGAACGGCCGGATCAGGTCTTCCATAACGGCGACCTCGGCCATGGTCGGGCGAAACATATCGAACATCTCATCAAGATCGGATGGCGTACAATCGCGACCATTTATCTTGCGGTACTGCGCGGCCACGTGTTCGAATGCCATGATGTCGGCCAAGTGTTCTCTCTTGAACCTGCCCATGGGTCGGCGGATTGTTTTCCAATCCACGTCCATGCCGAATTTCTGAAACATTTTTTCGAAGACGATAACCGGACCCTTGACCGCCAAACCATCGTCGTTCGAAAAGAGATGACTGAGGTCCTGTGGTCCATCGCAGACGGTACCTGCGATATCGAGGATGACGAGTTTTATTGGGCCGGTGTAGTTGATTGTTCCCTCCCGGGTCAGATAATTTTCTGGCGGAGAAACAGACAGAAACGGTCAATGATGACGATCAGCAATACCAGGACAATCATCGCCATCATCGCTTTTTCAAAATAGTAGGTGCTGATATTGAAAAACAACGCATAGCCGACACCGCCGGCGCCGACGAACCCAAGCACCACGGCCTGGCGCGTGTTGTGGTCCCAATAATAAAGGCAGTAGCTGAGATACAACGGCAGAACCTGAGGCCAGGCCCCGTAAAGAAACACCTTCCAGCGGCTGGCGCCTGCAGCACTCATGGCCTCAAGCGGCCCGGGATCGACGGCCTCAATCGCCTCTGCCAGAAGCTTCCCGATGACGCCGACGCAATAGATGATCAGCGCGATGACGCCAGCGAACGGGCCCAGGCCAACGGCGACAACGAACAACAGCGCCCAGATGATCTCGGAAACACCACGGCAAACTGTCAGAAAAAGCCTGACTGGCAAATAGATGATAGGACTGGGCGAAACATTTTTGGCAGCCAGAAAAGCCATTGGCAGCGCGAGAATCGATGCAACAACGGTTGAAATAATGCCGATTTGCAGAGTTTCAATTACTGGCCAACCCAATCGCTTCAGGTACGACCAGTCCGGCGGGAACATCTGGCTCAGCAAATCCAGAATAGCCGGGATACCGGTGACAAACTCCTGGATGTTCATCTCCGTACCCTTGATGGACGTCCAGTAGACCCAGACAGCAACGATCATGACTCCCATGCGCAACGGCGTCATCTTGAAGGCTCCGGCGCGAAGTTCTGCTTCGTTAAATGTGGGTCCTTTGCTCATATCAAATAATTTTCCCCCGCAGGAATGCGCTGATGCGGTCGATGACGACCAGAATGAGAACTATCAGGATCAGGCAGGTCACAACCTCGGGATACCGGAAATCCTGAAGCGCGTGTGTCAGGGCAAGGCCAATGCCGCCGGCACCGACCAGACCCAGTACAGTGGAGGCCCGGTTGTTATATTCCCAGTAAAACAGCGTGCTCGACATCATGACCGGGATAACGTTGGGCATGACGCCATACCATATCACCTTGAAACGGCTGGCGCCCGCCGCCTGCATGGCTTCCATAACGCCAGGGTCGGCAGACTCGATGGCTTCATAGTAAAATTTACCCAGGCCCCCGATGCTGTGCAAAACCAGCGCCAGCACACCCGGAAACGGACCCAGTCCGACGGCAGTAACCAGGACCATGGCCCAGATCAATTCCGGCACCGTGCGGAAAACGCCGATGAACAATCGGATGACAACACTGACCCATGGAGCGGGCGTGGTGTTGACGGCAGCCAGAAAGGCCAGGGGCAAGGCAAAGAAAATTGGGATCGTCGTGCCAAGTAACGCCATCTCCAGCGTTTCGATCATCGGCCCCACCAAGTCTGGCAGAATAGAGAAATCTGGCGGCAGCATACGACTGCCGAGATCATAGATAAGCGGCAGGCCGTCTACCAATTTTGGAATGTTGAATTCGGTGCCCCATGCCGACCACAGCGTTGCACACAGAACCACAATGCCAATAATGGCATATTGGCGGCGATTTACGCGCCGCTCTTCCATAACGGCATCGAGAACGCCTGATGCAATGATTGTCGTCATTCTACGGATGCCTCTGCGGTTTCCACCGTTTGATCTTCATCAATCTCATCGACGGGTTTTTTGAAAACCCTTTCAATAACCGCGGCGCTTAATTTTTTCGGTGGCCCGTCAAACGTCACCTGGCCCTCCGCCAGGGCAATGATCCTGTCGGCATAAGCCTTAGCCACATCCAGCTGATGCAGGCTCATGACCACCGTCAGGCCGTCGCGTCGGGCTATATCTTTGATCAGGTCCATAATCTGGACGCGCATGATGACATCAAGGCTGGCAATGGGTTCGTCAGCCAGGATGACCTTGGGTTCCTGGATCAGCATGCGGGCTATGGCAACGCGTTGTTTTTGCCCGCCACTGAGCGTATCGGCACGGCGCAGGTAAAGTTCCTGATCCTCCAATCCTGCGCGGACCAACGAACGGACTGCGGCTTCGTGATCTTCGGGGGAAAAATTATAAGTCAGCGCCCGCCATGTGCTGAGCGTGCCAAGTTTTCCGCACATCACATTCATCAACACGCTCATGCGGTTGACCAGATTGAATTCCTGAAAAATCATGCCAATGTGCTGACGGGCTTGCAGCAAGCCTTTTTTGCTGAGGGAGCCCAGTTCCTGCCCGTCGATCCTGACGATACCCGACGTCGGGCGGACAAGAAAATTCAGACATCGCAGAAGTGTTGATTTTCCAACACCGCTAGGACCGAGCAGGACAATGAATTCGCCCTTT
>JAJFHP010000035.1 GCA_021775555.1 Hyphomicrobiales bacterium
CCTCATAGCGCTTTGACTGCACCTCCCGGGCGGCAATAACGCGTGCTCGAACAGCCTCGCTGCCTTCTGCCGCAGGCGGCATGATAAGGTCAGACGCGGTCACCGTCGGAACCTCGATCTGCATATCAATCCGGTCGAGCAACGGGCCCGACACCCGCGCCTGATATCGGTCCGCACAGTTCTTGCCCTGGCGGCAGGCATAGCCCGGCTCGCCCGCACGCCCGCAGCGGCAAGGATTCATGGCCGCGATGAGCTGAATGCGAGAGGGATAGACGATGCGGTGGTTGGCGCGGGCAATGACGGTTTCGCCCGCCTCCAGCGGCTGGCGCAGCGCATCAAGCGCCTGAGGCGAGAATTCTGGCAATTCATCGAGAAACAGCACGCCGTGATGGGCCAGCGCGGCTTCACCCGGCTTGGGTTTTGTGCCGCCACCGACGAGGGCGGCCATTGAAGCGGAATGATGGGGAGCACGAAATGGCCGCGCCCGTCCTGCCTGCCCGTTAGAGAGAGCCCCGGCCATGGAATGCACCATGGATACTTCGAGCAACTCATGCGCCGTCAGGGGTGGCAGGATTGAAGGCAGCCGTCGCGCCAGCATGGACTTGCCCGCGCCCGGTGGCCCGATCATGAGAAAATTATGCCCGCCCGCCGCCGCCACCTCGAGCGCGCGCTTGGCGCTCTCCTGCCCCTTTATCTCAGATATATCTGGCAGCGCTTCCGGCTCCTCCTCAAGCGCGGGCTCGGGCCGGGGCAGTGTTTGCAGGCCCTTGAAATGATTGATGAGCGCTAGCAGGTTGGGCGCGGCCAGCAAGTTCATGTCGGCGGATGCCCAGGCAGCCTCAGCGCCGCAGGTTTGCGGGCATATCAGCCCCTTGTCCTGCGCATTGGCGCCCATTGCGGCCGGCAGAGCACCAGCCACCGACGTTATGGACCCGTCGAGGGACAACTCGCCAATGACGCAATACCCGGCCAACGCGTCAGGAGCCACAGCGCCACATGCCGCCATCAACCCGAGCGCGATGGGAAGATCGTAGTGGCTGCCTTCCTTGGGCAGGTCTGCGGGCGCCAGATTGACGGTGATATGCTTGGGCGGCAGGGCCAGCCCTATCGCTGCCAGTGCCCCGCGCACCCGCTCGCGGCTTTCGGCCACAGCCTTGTCGGGCAGGCCAACGAGGGTAAAGGCAGGCAACCCGGAAGTAATCTGAACCTGAACATCAACAGGTTTTGCCTCGATACCCTCAAACGCGACCGTTGATACATGCGCATACATTCAAGTGTGCCCCCTGAAACTTGCCAATGAGTGTAGCAGAGGGTTGGAATACTAACAAGAACATAATAGGAACATGCCGTTTGGATGAAAAAAAGTACAAGAAATGGGTCCATGGCTTATGCAAAAATCAGTGGACTAATGTAATTACTCTCGTTCTGTTCCGCTCGAATTGAACGAATTTCCAGGTTTTACATCACAGCCAAGAGGGCAAATGATCGAAAATCCGACATATCGGGGCGTAGTGCACCCTTGGCAGTGTGATCATATGGGACATCTGAACGTGATGTTCTATGTGAGCAAATTCGATGAAGCGTCGTGGAATTTCTTCTCCATGATCGGGTTGAGCGCGAAAAGCATGAGCAATGACCGCGCAGGCGTGGCGGCGGTGCAGCAGAATATCAGCTATGCGCGCGAGCTTTTTCCCGGAGATACGGTTGTCGTTCTCAGCAGGGTGCTCGAAGTGCGGGACAAGCTCATCCGCTTCGAGCACAAGATGAATTGCGGCGAAACCGGCGAGTTGTGCGCAACGAATGAATTCACCGTGGTCTATATGGACCACAAGACGCGCAAGGCCTCACCCTTTCCCGATGATGTACGCGCAACGCTGCAACAGGAGCTTGATGGTCAGGGCTAGAAGCTTTCTTGTTTGGATGGAATCGCCAAGCCACCCGCTCCACCGGCCCAACCACCCATAAAGGTACCTTCGGGGTGGTTGGACCGGTGGAGCGGGTGGTGCAGTCAAAACGTGAAAGAGTCTAGCCGCCGACAACGCCCTCACCCCTCAAGCCGTCTATTTCCTCTTCCGACAGCCCCAGCTCTTCCCGAAGCACTTGTGTGGTGTCCGCCCCCAGCGCCGGTGGGGCGCGCCGGGTCGTTGCAGGTGTGGCCGACATTTTAACCGGATAGCCCGCAACAGACACTTGCGTGCCATCGGCGCGCTCCGGCGCCTGTACCAATTCGCGATGCTTGATCTGCGGGTTGGCGTAGACTTCATCAACGGCAAAGATCGGCCCGCAGGGCACGGTGGCCGCTTCAAGCGCGGCCAGCAGCTCATCACGGGTCCATTTGGCGATTGAATCTTCCAGCAGGACATCAAGCGGCGCACGGTTCTCAATGCGCGCGGTGTTTGTCTTGTAACGGAGATCGTCTGACAGCCCCTCGAGCCCCAGCACTTTGCAGGCGCGGGCGAACTGCGTGTCATTTCCGACGGCGAGGATCATAAAACCGTCCTGCGTCTCATAGGTCCGGTATGGCACGACAGCCGGGTGGGAGTTGCCGGTTCGCACCGGCACGATGCCGCCGGTGAGGTAGCTTGCGCCTTGGTTGGCGAGACCTGCCACTTGTGCTGCCAGCAGTGCGCAATCGAGATGCTGTCCCTCGCCGGTGCGCTCGCGGTGCACCAGCGCACCCAGGATTGCGGTCGATGCATACATGCCGCCGAAAAGGTCCGAGATGGCGATGCCGACCCGCATCGGCCCGTCACCAGCTTCGCCATCAGGGCGGCCATTCAGGCTCATGACCCCGCCCATGCCCTGGATCACATAGTCATATCCCGGACGCGCGGCGTCAGGGCCGCTCTGCCCGAAGCCGGTGATCGAGCAGTAAATGACGGACGGGTTGGCGGCGGATACGCTTTCATAATCAAGATCATATTTCTTCAAGCCCCCCAGCTTGAAATTCTCAATGATGACATCGGCCTTTTTCGCCAGTTGCCGTACAAGCTCCGCCCCGAGCTCACATGAAAAATCCACAACGACGGAACGCTTGTTGCGGTTGGCGGCGGTGTAATAGGACGCGTCACCAGGTGAGCCATCGGCGTTGGTCATGAAGGGCGGGCCCCAGACGCGCGTGTCGTCGCCGTGCCCCGGACGCTCCACCTTGATGACATCGGCGCCCATGTCTCCCAGCAGCTGCCCCGCCCACGGGCCGGCCAGCACTCGGCTCAAATCAAGCACACGGATATGCGACAGGGCGCCGGTCTGCTGTGTGCGTTCCGCGCCTGCAGTGTCTGGGTTGATTTTCATGGTGCTTGATCTATCTCATGGCGGGTCAATAGCTTATTGCACATTATACGCATCAATAGGAGAGGCCGGAAATGAGCACCTCACCAAGCCGCAAAGCCTTTTACACCCATCTCGCTGCCTATGTGGCAGTGAATGCGGTTCTGCTTGCGATCAATGCGACCCAGACGCCTGATCCGGGCGAGGCAAAGGAATGGTGGGCCATCTGGCCGCTTGCGGGCTGGGGCATCGGCATTGCTGCCCACGCGTTCGCCGAATGGGCTGAAAGCCGCTCAGGCGAGGGCCAGCTACTGGCTGACCCGGTCATCCGCGGCGTCGCGGTGCATCTGTTTGTCTATCTGGCGGTCAATGCGTTTCTCATTGTCATCAATGTGACGACCTCGCCGGAAAGCCTGTGGTCGGTCTGGCCGCTTCTGGGCTGGGGCCTTGGTCTGGCGGCACATGCCTGGCTCGCATACCGCGCGGTGCTGCGTAAGACCATGGAGCATTATGCGACCGAGCAGCAGGTTCTGACTGAAATGCAGCTTGAAGCCCAGGCCGCCGAGATCGCCGCCGCCATTGAGCAGCCGGTGAAGAAAAAGGCTCCTGCAGCACGCAAACGCCGCAAACAGGCGGCTGCGAAGACGACGAAAAAAAGAGCTGCGAGAAAAGGGACTGTGACAAAGCGACCGGCGAAAAAGAAACCTGCAAAGCCAGCCCGCAAAAAGCGCTAGCGCCTGCTACCCCGTCTTCTCGTCGATCACGTCCCAGATCATTGCGGCGATGTCGTTGCCGCCAAAGCGCTTCACTTCGCGGATGCCCGTGGGAGATGTGACATTGATCTCGGTGAGATAGTCGCCGATCACGTCGATGCCGACAAAAATCAGTCCGCGTTCCTTCAGCTCCGGCCCCAGCCGCTCGCAAATCTCGTGATCGCGCGCGGTAAGGTCTACCGGTTTGGGCGTGCCGCCGATATGCATGTTGGAGCGGGTTTCATCCTGCGCCGGAACGCGGTTGATGGCGCCAGCCAGCTTGCCATCCACTAGGATGATGCGCTTGTCGCCCTCGCGCACCTGGGGCAAATATTGCTGCACCATGAAGGGCTCGCGCATCTTGAGCTGGAACAGCTCCACCAGCGAGGCCAGGTTGGTATCGTTTTTCTTCAGCATGAAGACAGCCTCGCCGCCATTGCCGTAAAGCGGCTTGATGATGATATCGTTATATTGCGCGCGAAACGCTTTCACGTCATCGAGTGAGCGCGTCACCATTGTCGGCGGCATCAGGTCGAGGAAATCCAGCACGAAGACTTTTTCCGGCGCGTTGCGTACATGGCACGGATCGTTGACCACCAGCGTCTCGGGGTGAACGCGCTCAAGCAGATGGGTGGTGGTGATGTAGCTCATGTCGAAGGGAGGGTCCTGGCGCAATTGCACCACGTCCAGATCCCCCAGATCGACCGTCCGCGGATCAGTGAGCGTGTAATGATCGCCTTCGGCATCCTCCACTTTCAGCGTATGGCCATGCGCCATCAGCTCGCCATTGTGCAGGGCCAGATTTTGCGGTGTGTAGTAAAACAGGTCATGGCCGCGCGCCTGCGCTTCCAGCAGCAGCGCGAAGGTGGAATCGCCCTTGATGTCGATCCGTTCGATCGGGTCCATTTGAAATGCTACTTTTAGAGCCATCCGCCCCTCCGCTTGTTCTTATTCTGAAGCTGCTATGCGCGAGCGCCCGCGTCAAACCCGAAATGCTGACGCTATATGTCGCGGCCATGCCCAGGGAGCGACCAGAACGACATCAAAGGACATATCGAAATCCTGTGGTCCACCTTTAATAGCCAGCCAATGTTCCGCCGCGCGGGCTATGCGTGCCTGCTGGTGGGGCGTTATTGACCAGGCGGCCTGGTCCACCGTTGACCTCGTTTTCACCTCCACGAAAGCTATCCGTCTGCCGCGCCGGGCGATGAGATCAATTTCCCCGGCTCGAGAGCGGAACCGCCGCTCGAGAATCGAGTATCCCTTGATCTGCAGAAGGAGTGCTGCCAGCGTCTCGGCCCAATGACCCTTGCGCTCAGCCACCCGGCGCGCTGGAGTACTCATTGATCTTTCACGGTCTTGTCCTTGAGCGCAAGCGCCAGCTGATAGACTCGCTTGCGCGGCACGCCCAGCATGTCGGTGACATCCTGAACGCCATCGCGAAAGCTGGACTCCCCGAGGGCTGCCTCCAGCCGGCTCACAATATCGGCGTCTGAAATCTTTGCAGGCGCGGCAGGACCCGCCAGCACAACGAATTCACCTTTCTCCCCGAGCGCATCAACAACCCCCGCCGCCAGTTCATCAAAAGACCCCCGCATGACGTTTTCATGCAGCTTGGTGAGTTCCTTGGCGATAGCGCCTTCGCGGTCGCCCAGGACCTCGCTCACATCCAGAAGCATGGCCTGCACGCGTTGAGGTGCTTCGTAGAAAATGAGGGTTGCTGGAATATCGCTTAAGAGTTCAAGGCGTTTGCGCCGGGCAACCATCTTGGGCGGCAGAAACCCTTCGAAGAAAAACCGGTCGGTGGGGAGCCCTGAGGATGTTAATGCCGCCAGCAGCGCCGATGCTCCGGGGATGGCGTGGACATCGAGCCCGGCGTCACGCGCCTCGCGCACCAGCTTGTGGCCGGGGTCGGATATGAGCGGCGTGCCTGCATCTGAAATGAGCGCGACCGACTGTCCGGCACGCATGCGCGCCAATATGCGCGGGCGCTCCCTGGCAGCATTGTGCTCGTGATAGGCATGCAACTCGCCTGAAATACCGTAATGGCCAAGCAGTTTGCGGCTATGGCGCGTGTCCTCGCAGAAAATCATGTCGGCGCGGGCGAGCGTGGCCAAGGCCCGTAGCGAAATGTCAGCCAGATTGCCAATCGGTGTTGAGACAAGGTACAAGCCCTCGCGAAGCGGCTTGGCCATTTCGCCCTCCAGTGCCGATGCCGCGCGGGAAAGCGCCGGGGCCGGTGCCGCCGAAGGGGAGGTGGGATCATCATGCGTCATGGAGACCAAAACCTAGGCGATGAATGGCGCGGGCGTCCATCATGTTGATAAACAAATAATATGACAGCTGAATTGTAGATGACCTTTCCCGAAACCCTGCGTAGACTGATCGCTCTTTTGCGTCACAATGACCTATTATAGGTTATTTCGGCATATGCCAGTGCCGCGTTTCTCAATTGAAAGGCCCTCATGGGTTCGACCCTTTCCACCGATATGCCGTATGGGCTGATAAGGCGCGCGCTGCTGCTGTGCGCCGTCGGTATTCTGGTTGCTGCCTGCGCCAGCGGGGGTTCGCGCCGGGGCCAGGTGTCCGGCGGGGCGAACCCTGTTGACCAGTTTGGCGGCGGACAGCCCGGCCAGCCACGCCCCACGGTCAAGGTGGCCCTTCTGCTGCCGTTGAGCGGTCCGGGCAGTGCCGCAAACATCGCCAAGGCGCTGAAGCAGGCCGGTGAGCTGGCTCTGTTTGATCTCGACAACCCGACCGTCACGCTCATGACCAAGGACACACAAGGGACACCCGCAGGCGCCAAGGCCGCGGCCACGGCCGCCGTGCAGGCTGGTGCGGAGCTTATCGTCGGGCCGCTGTTTGCGAAATCGGTGACGGCAGCGGCCACGGTCACCCGCGCTGCAAACGTGCCCATGGTGGCTTTTTCCTCCGACCAGACGGTCGCGGGCAATGGTGTTTACCTTCTCAGCTTTCTCGCCGGTCGCGATGTTCCGGCCATCGTCGCTTATGCCGTCAGCCAGGGGCGACGTAACTTTGCCGCGCTTGTACCCAAATCAGCCTATGGCAAGATTGCCGAGAGCGCGTTCCGCCGCGCAGTCGCGGCCCAGGGCGGCCAGCTGGTGACGGTTGAGCAGTTCCCGCTCGACGCCAACTCGATGCTGGAGCCGGCCAAGCGCATTTCCGCCTACACCAAGACGGACGACCCGTCCATTCCACCACGTGTCGATACGCTGTTCATTCCCGTCGGGCAGCAATCGCTCCCCACGGTCTCTGCCCTGATGCCCTATTTCGAAATTGACACGAAGAAGGTCAAGCTGATCGGTTCGGGTCTGTGGGACTATGCCAATGTGGGGCGCGAGAAGCCTCTCGTCGGGGGCTGGTTCCCCGCGCCCGACCCCAAGGGCTGGCGCGCCTTTACCCAGCGCTATGTCAAGGCTTACGAGAGAACACCACCGCGCCTCTCATCGCTGGCTTATGACGCCGTGGGCATTGCGATTGCGCTTTCGCAAGGCAAGCCCGGACAGCGGTATACCGCCCAGCAACTGACGCGCGCGCGCGGTTTTGCCGGTGTTGATGGCCTGTTCCGCCTACTCACAGATGGCACATCGGAACGCGGGCTTGCGATCCTCGAAGTGCAGAAATTCGGCGCTCGTGTCGTGCAACCCGCACCGCTCAGCTTTGGCCGGGCACAGTTTTAACCCATGATTTCCCGAACCATGCAGGACAACCGCCAGAGGGTTCTGATCACTGTGTTCGATGCTCTGCGTCCGGAATTCCTCACCCCTGAATTGATGCCGAACCTGCACGGATTCGCAAATGGCGGTGTTACTTATGTGAACAGCCGGTCAACCTTCCCCACAGAAACCCGGGTCAACCAGTCAGCGGTCACGACCGGGTGCTACCCGACCCGGCACGGCATTGTCGCCAACAAGTTCGTGCTTGATGAGGGCGGACCGGCACGGATACTCAATTCTGGTGATGACATACAGCTTGAAGCGGCATTCGAGCAGCTGGAAGGGCGGCTGTTCGATGTTCCGACCCTTGGAGAACGCCTGGCGGCGGCAGGGGTGTCCTATGCCACGCTCAGCGCCGGTACGCCCGGGGGCGGACGGCTTATCAATCACGCGGCGCAAACCAACGGAACCTTTCGCTTCGCGATGAGGCGTCCCGATGCGGCGATGCCTGCCGGTGTGATGGACGCCATTACCAGCCGGGTTGGGCCATTGCCTGAATATACTTTGCCCGCGCTTGACTGGATCAGCTACGCCGTCAATTGCTACCTGGATTTTGTCGAGACCGATATTGACCCTGACGTCATGCTGCTGTGGCTGTGCGAACCCGACGAGACGTTCCACAAGCTTGGCATTGGATCGGATGACGCCCTGCGCGCAATCCGCCACGTCGACGCTGAATTCGGGCGCATCCTCGCCCGGCACGAAAAACAGATCGCGGCCGGTGAATTACAGATCATCGCGCTTTCCGACCATGGTCAGATCAGCCTTGCCGGCGAGCGGCTGGATCTTGCTGCAAAACTTTCAGAGGCCGGCTTTCATGCAGGCAGAGACGTAACTGACCAATGCACCATCGTCGTTGGCAACGCGGGCGGCATCTGGGTCCGGGGCTCTGATCCAAAGCTTGTGAGCGGCATCATCCACTGGCTTCGAGGCCAGGACTGGTGCGGGCCGCTCTTCACCCGCGACGGCGCGGAAGGCACGCTGACCCACGAGGATGTCGCTCTGGCCCATCGCCGGGCGCCAGATATCGCGCTCGTCATGCGCTACACTCACGACACCAATGAATGGGGCCTGCCGGGGATGAGCCTCCATGACGCCATTTACCCCACAGGCGGGGGGTGCCATGGGGGTCTGAGCCCGTTTGAGCTGCATAATGTGCTCGCCATGTCGGGTGCCAGGTTCAAGCAGGGCGAGAGAATGACAATCCCGGCAGGGAATATCGACATCACCCCCACGGTGCTGGATTTGCTGGGGCTGGATGTGCCCGATGACATCGACGGCAGGGCGCTTCGGGAAGCCTACCACGAGGGGTCCGCAGACACCGCCATTCCCGATGCACGCGAAGTTACCTTGACCTCCACGAACAGCGAAGGGCCGGTCACGCACCTATCCGTGACACATGTCGGCTCAACCCGCTATTTCAACAAAGCATGGGTCGAATAAACTGCGTCAGCCGCCATACATTTTCTTCAGATTATCAAATCCGGCCTGATACACGTCCTGAATGGCCTTCATCGCGTCTTCAGGCGATGCGCCAGCGGGCTCGAAATCGCTCGACCATTCAATGGTGGAGTTTTCACCTTCTCCCGACACCTTGATGGTCGCGGTGTAATTGGAGACCGGAAGCGGACTGTCGGTAATCGAATAGGTATAGGTGCGCGCGCCATCATCGACGTTTTCCAGCTTCTCGACCATCGTCCCACCACCGGCCAGAGACAGAGTGCGCGTCTGGCCCGCTTCGGTCAGCTCGCTCTTCTCGACTGACGGATGCCAGTCCGGCAGCGCGTTGAATCCGCCTATGAGCTTCCACACCTGATCGGCGGAAACGTTCAAGTCTGTCGACATGGATACTTTGGCCATGAAACCCTCCTTCGCGTTTTCTCTAGCTGCCTGGCCAGTTTACCGCCAATTCAGCACCAGCCCACCCCTAATCGTCGGACCCCGGTTTTTCGCCGCGTGTCCGCTTGAGACCACCGCGGCGCGTCTTGGCCTTTAAGCGCCGTTCAACAGAGGCCCGTGTGGGTTTTGTCCTGACACGCTTCCTGGGCTGGATGGCCGCGCGGGAGATGAGCCGCGCCAGCCTGTCTCGCGCATCGGCCCGGTTGCGCTCCTGTGTACGGAAGCGCTCGGCGCGGATGATGATGACGCCTTCTTTTGTTGCGCGCTGTCCTGCCAGACGGATCAGCCGCACGCGCACATCATCGGGAAGGCTGGGTGAGGATTGCGCATCAAACCGCAGCTCCACAGCGGATGAGACTTTATTGACATTCTGCCCGCCGGGCCCTGAGGCGCGGATGAAGTTCTCTTCAAGCTCTGCGTCGGGGATGCTTATGAAGTGGTTGATGGGGAGCATGAAGGCCTCTCTTGAGGAGAGGGATATAGCACGATTGATTTTCCAATCCTGCAGGAGAAGCGAGGAGGTGGAGAATAATAGAAGTTTGGAGGGCGGAGACTAAAGTTCTTGACGAAGTCCGCTTTGCCCCCCCCTAAGCGGACATAAAGCCATTCAGCCAGGAATGTCTGCTTTGTGCCATAAACGGAAGTTCTCCCTACATCCGCTATGACGACATCGTTTTATCCCTGAGCCTTAATTTCCAAACTATCAGGCTTGATCAATTCATCGGGACAGGATCATTTCTTCAGGGTGTCACCTGACTTTCTTGGCATGGTGAATTCCTGAATCGTCATTTTCAGAAGATAGCCCACAAAACTGAACTCTGGATGTGAGAGTTGCTTTTGAATGCCCACAAGACTTTTGTGGATTGTGATGAATTCCTGGTTTGTTAGGGACTCATAGTACCTTTTGCCTTTGGCATAATTCTTTGGCTCCTGCTGTTCAGGGTGTGGCTTATCCGTATCCGCCGCCATTCGTTTAGGATCAGTTGTCATTTCTTTTGGCTCCGCAGCGCCATGGTCAAACAAAGAAAAAGTGATCCGCAGTCAGTCACATTTTTCGTTCACTGTTCGTTGGAGAACCACTCGATCCGGATGAGAATTGTCTTCACTACATCTATTCATGTGAGTTCGGATGAACGTACAAACGAAAGCCTGTCCAGACAGATGCCGTTTCTCACAGCATCCTGGAAAATCAACTCAGACTCACTAAACCAGGATATTGTGCCGGTTTTTGAAAAAATGCTTTGATGTGTGTCAATGGCGGGTCTGGAGTGATCACGAGGTACCGAGGAGATGCTTCGGTTGGTTTGCTCGATGCGGTTAGCAACCGACCGTGTTGCGGGATGTCAGCTTTGGGTTATATGCGGACATCTTCCGCCTCTACTCCGCCGCCTGCGCTCCCTGCATGATCTGCCACGCCAGGGAGCCGCGACCCTCGATGTTCTTGTCGAACGCTTCGGGGAATTCGGGAGGAACGGAGCCTGTTACGGCGTCGTTGGCGAGCAGGGCGTCGGACCACGCCTTCACAAGCGGGAATTCATCCAGTAGCCCCGTTTGAAGCGCCTTTTCGCAAATGGCGAAGCGCATGAAGAACGGCCCGTAGGCGGCGTCAACCAGACACAGATCCTTGCCGTTGAAATAAGGCCCGTCATTGCCGCGCTCCTCAAGCGCGCCTTCGAGACGGCTGACCCGTTGCCGGGCTGTCTCAAGCGCCTCGGGCAGTGCCTCTTTCGATGCACAGTAACTCAGATTAGACATGCCCGGACCCCAGGCGAATGTCGGCAGGAAGTCTGTCCAGGCGCGGTTCTGAGCTCGCTTGATCGGATCTTCGGGGTGCAGCCGGGGCTCGAAGGTCTCGTCCAGATATTCCGCGATGGCGTTCGATTCAAACAAGGACACGTCATCCACCTTGAGAACCGGCACCTTGCCGTGGGGCGAGATTTCCAGGAACCAGTCGGGCTTCTCTTTCAGGTTAATATAGGTAACGTCGAATTCGACACCCTTGGCGCGCAGTATGATGACGGCGCGCTGCACCCATGGGCATGTGACGGAACTGATGAGGTGATATTTCGACGCCATGGAATTCCTCGCTTCTCATTCTCGCAAAACCGTCGGGCATCCTAGGTGCTGGCCCGGTACGTCACAAGGCGAAGTATTTATCCTGCCAGCGCCGCAATTACGGAATTCAGCACCAGCCGCCCGTCATTGGTCGCCATCAGCCGGTCGCCCGAGACACGCACCAACCCGTCCGTCTCCAGCGTGGCGATGGTGATATAATCGACCTCGCCGCCCAGCAATCCGTAGCGCGACAGCGAGATGCCTTCGGAGAGCCGCATCCCCATCAGCAGATATTCTTGCCAAACCTCGCTCTCCAGAAGCCGCTCGGTGGTTTCAATGCCGTGGCCGTGTTCCAGAACCCGCTCGGCCCAGTCTTCCGGGTTGCTCATGATCGAGAGCGCCTGTCGCGCGCCCTCAAATGTGAGCCGCCCGTGGGCACCGGGGCCGATACCCGCATAGTCGCCCATATTCCAGTAGAGCAGATTGTGCCGGCTTTCATGGCTTGGGCTCGCGTGGTTGGATACCTCGTAAGCCGGAAGCCCCGCACTCGCGCACATCTCCTGCGTCACGATGTAGAAATCACGCGCAAGCTCCTCATCCGGAGTGATCAGCTTTCCTGCCTTGTGAAGTGCCGAGAAAGGCGTGCCCTCCTCAATGGTGAGCTGGTAGAGGGACATATGCCCTTTTGCCAGCTTCAGGGCTTGCCCAAGCTCGGCTTTCCAGTCTTCAAGCGTCTGGCGGGGCCTTGCATAGATGAGGTCGAATGACACGCGTTCGAAATGATCCCTGGCGACCTTGAGGGCGCTCAAGCCTTCCTCAACGCTGTGCGCACGCCCGAGTGCTTTCAGGTCCGCATCATTGAGCGCCTGAAGCCCCACCGACACCCTGTTGACCCCGGCAGCGCGGTAACTTGCAAAGCGTTCCGCCTCCACGCTCGTGGGGTTGGCTTCCAGCGTGATTTCGGCATCGTCTTTGAGTGACCAGTTTTGGGCGATACGTTCCAGTATGGCGGCGCAGGTTTCGGGCATCATGCGCGAGGGCGTGCCGCCACCGAAAAAGATGCTTGAAACTTCGCGCGGGCCTGACAGTGCGCGCATATGATCGAGCTCAGCCATATAGGCAGAGCGGAAGCGCGCCTCGTTGATGCCGCCATGGCGCACATGGGAATTGAAATCGCAATAGGGGCACTTGGCCTCACAAAAAGGCCAGTGGACATAGACCGCGAAGTCCGGATCAGTTGGTGTCGAGGCATACCTTTCGGAAGAGTTCGAAAGCTCTGGCGCGGTGAGATTGTCCATGTTTCTCGTCCGGCTCCATTTCGCCGAAGGTTTGCGTTCCGCCATCCGGCAGGAATATCGGGTCATACCCGAAGCCCTGGGTGCCGCGTGGCGGCCATACAAGTGTCCCGAAGACCTTACCTTCAAATGTGTCACAAGCGCCATCCGGTGTGGCAATCGTCAAGGCGCACGTGAAATTGGCAACGCGCTTGTCCGGGCTGTCGGCCTTGGATTCAGAAAGTTCCTTTTCAACCCGTTCCATAGCCAGGGAAAAGTCCTTTGTCTCCCCTGCCCATCTGGCAGAGTAAATGCCCGGAGCGCCTTCGAGAGCCTCAACCTCCAGCCCACTGTCGTCGGCAAGGGCCGGGAGCCCGCTTGCCGTAGCCGCCGCGCGGGCTTTGAGTTCCGCATTGGCCTTGAAGGTTTTTCCTGTTTCCTCAGGCTCGGGCAGGTCAAGATCGCGGGCTGATACCGCATCGATACCATAGGGCGCCAGCAGGTCGCGTATTTCACGCACCTTGCCCGGATTGTGGCTTGCCACCAACAGCCGGTCGCCTGCTTTGAGTTTTGTAGGCACCACTAGCCGATGGTGAGCTTCTGCAGCTCGACCAGCTCGCCAATGCCCTTTTTCGCCAGCACCATCAACTCGTCGAACTGAGCTTGGCTGAAGGGTACGCCCTCCGCCGTGCCCTGCACCTCGACGATACCGCCCTTGCCGGTCATGACGAAATTGGCGTCGGTTTCAGCCTCGGAGTCCTCCGCATAATCCAGATCGAGTACTGCATTGCCGCCATATATCCCGCACGATACAGCCGCCACCTGGTCGAGAAGAACATCATCTCCCACCATGTCGCGGGCCTTCATCCATTCAATGCAATCGTTCAATGCAATCCACGCGCCGGTGATAGAAGCTGTCCGCGTGCCACCATCGGCCTGAATGACATCGCAATCGACCGTGATCTGACGCTCGCCGAGCGCTTTCATGTCAACCACCGCACGCAAGCTCCGCGCTATAAGCCGCTGGATTTCAAGCGTGCGCCCGCCCTGCTTGCCGCTTGACGCCTCGCGGCGCATGCGCTCGCCGGTCGAGCGCGGAAGCATGCCATATTCGCCCGTCACCCAGCCCGAGCCCCGGCCCTTCATCCAGGGCGGCACGCGCTCTTCCAGCGATGCCGCGCAAAGAACATGGGTGTTTCCGAACTTGATGAGGCAGGAGCCTTCCGCATGGAGCGACACACCACGTTCCAGGGTGACAGGGCGAAGTTCGTCGCTTTGGCGTTTTGAGGGGCGCATTGCTTGGCTCTTCTCCATTTCGGGTGAATCAAGCGCGCACCCTATTGGAGGGAGCGAATTGGATCAACAAACTCAGGCCCGCGTTAAGCAAGTGATTTGACGCCAACCTCATGGACACTTAGATTCATGCACCATGAGACAAAAGGAATTGCAGGAAGCCGCAGAGCTAGCGTTGCGCGAAGGCGCATCGGTGCTAACCGATCTCGACCAGCGTTCGCGCGAAATCTTCCGACAGATCGTCCAGAGCTACATCGCCACCGGCGACCCGGCCGGTTCGCGCAATATATCGCGCGCCCTGCCCATGACCCTGTCGCCGGCGAGCGTGCGCAACATCATGTCCGACCTGGAGGAACTGGGTCTCATTTATGCGCCGCACACGAGTGCCGGGCGCCTGCCAACGGAAACCGGTTTGAGGCTGTTTGTCGATGCGCTTCTCGAGATAGGCGATCTGAACGACAGTGAGCGCAGCCACATCAAATCGCAGATGACCGGAAACCCGGCCGAACGCGGCCTTGAAGACGTGCTGACGGATACCGGTGAAATGCTTTCCGGACTTGCCAACTGCGCAGGCGTGGTCCTCACCGACAAGCAGACCAAGCGGCTCAAGCAGATTGAATTTGTCTCGCTTGAGCCGAAGAAAACCCTGGCTGTTCTGGTGGCCGAGGATGGCAGCGTGGAAAATCGCGTGGTCAACCTGCCTGAAGGCATGCCCGCTTCGGTGCTTGTAAGTGCGGCAAACTATCTCAATGCGCGCATTGCCGGGAAAACGCTCAATGATGCCCGGCGGGATATTGAGGCTGAGCTTAAAAGCCGCAAGGCCGAGCTGGATGAACTCACAACAAAAATGGTGCAGCAGGGTCTCGCCACATGGTCGGGTGCGGACGATGGTGAGAAGAACCTGATTGTGCGCGGGCGCTCGCACCTGCTCGATGACCTCACCGCATTCGATGATCTTGAGCGTATCCGCAAGCTGTTTGACGATCTGGAAGCCAAGCAGGACCTGATAGACGTGCTGACCCACGCGGAGCGCGCCGACGGGGTGCGCATTTTCATCGGCTCGGAGAACCAGCTGTTCTCTCTATCGGGCTCATCCATGGTGGTGGCGCCGTTCAAGGATGGCGACCGCAATATCGTTGGCGTGCTGGGCGTGATCGGCCCGACACGTCTTAATTATGCCCGTATCATCCCGATGGTGGACTATACCGCCAAACTGATCGGCCATATGCTCCCTTGATTTTTTTTGGCTCCGGCCTGATATCCAGTGCAACTCTCCTGACATGATTCACGAGTGATCGATGAACGACGAAAAAGACAAATACACACCGCGTGGAGACACCGGCGAAGATATCGACCCGTTTGAAGACGATAGCCCCGAGTCTGAAGAGGCCGAGGATGAGGCGAGCGGCTGGAAAATCGGCGAGCTTGAAGCGCTGAAAGAGGAAAATGCGGATCTGAAGGACCGGCTGCTCCGTGCGGCCGCCGAGATGGAGAATATGCGCCGCCGCACCGAGCGGGACAAGGCGGACACGGCCAAATTCGCCGTTTCCAACTTTGCCCGCGACACCCTCACCATCGCCGACAATATTGCGCGCGCCATCGCCCATGTGCCCGAAGAGGCCGCCGAGGAGGATCCGGCACTCAAAAGCTTCCTTGAGGGCATACAGGTCACCGAGCGCGAACTCATGAATGTACTGGAGCGCCACGGTATCGCCCGGCTTGATCCTCATGGTGAGCGTTTTGACCCCAACAAGCACCAGGCCATGTTCGAAGTTGACAACAAGGAAGTGGCAGAAGGCACCATAGTCGAGGTTATTCAGGCCGGTTACGTGATTGCTGACCGCATCCTGCGCCCGGCCATGGTCGGTGTCGCCAAGGGCGGTGAAAAGCAGAAGAAGCCGGAAGACCCGGCTCCGGAAGCAGCCCCGCAAGCGGCCAATGACGACAAGGCCGACCCCGACCCCGAAGCGAAGGGCGATGAGGGCGTGGAACCTAAAAAAGACGTTAAGAACCCCAAGAAGAATATGGGCGGCAAGGTCGACAAGAGCGCCTGAGGAACCAGATCGCGGCAGGGGACGTTTTCTATGATCGACCATGTTTCCATCCCTGTTTCTGATCTCGCCCGCGCAATTCGCTTCTATAAGAATGTTTTGGTTGTGTTAGGGCACGAGCAACTGGTCACACGCGAGCAGACTGTGGGCTTTGGGAAACGCTATCCCGAATTCTGGCTGAATCTTCGCGAGAATGCTGCACCTTATGCGGCTGACAGTGGGGCTCATGTCGCACTGCGGGCCCGCGATGCAGCAACTGTCGAGACGTTTCATGAAACCGCTCTTGCCCATGGTGCGGCCTGTGATGGGCCGCCCGGCCCAAGAGAAGCGACGAATCCCGGTTACTATGCCGCCTTCATCAGAGACCCGGACGGAAATCGCATCGAGGCGGTGACGTTTGTGGAGGGGAACAGCTAAGGCTTCGTCACCCGCCGCAGCGTCAAATTGATCCGCCCCCCTTCAGGAAACTGATCCCCAAGCAAATCCGAAGCCCCCGTCTTGATCCGGTCGACGCCGTGAAAGGCAAGACGCGTATCACCACCCAGCACCAGTACATCGCCCGATTTGAGGTCGAATGATCGCGTCGGGTTCTTGCGGGCCAGCCCGCCGATGCGAAAGAGCGCCGTGTCTCCAAGCGAGACCGAGATAACTGGGGCGGAGAAATCATCCTCATCCTCGTCCCGGTGCAGACCCATTTTGGCGTGTGCGTCGTAAACGTTGATGAGACAGGCTTCCGGGCGCGCGTGATACACGCTCACGTCGTCCCACAAATCGAGTAGTATTTTCGGCATATCCGGCCAGGGTTTGCCCGTGTCAGGATGCGCCTCCTGGTAGCGGTAGCCGCGCGTCTTATCCGATACCCAGCCCAATGGACCGCAATTGCTCATACGCACCGAAAAGGATTTTCCGGTGCGTGGCATGGTGGGTGTGAAAAGTGGCGCGCCCTCGATCACCTTTAGAATTTCGGCCAGCAAAAGCTCCTGCGCCTGTCGGTCAAAATATTCCGTCAGATGGCGCACGGCCAGTCCTTACCCAAGCGTCACATCGAGGAACAGCATGATAACCAGCCCGAGCGTCAGACCCATGGTCGCCTCGTGATGATAGCCTCGTCTGTGGGTTTCGGGAATGATTTCGTGGCTGATCACGTAAATCATGGCCCCGGCGGCAAAGGCCAGGCCCCAGGGAAGAAGCGGCTGGGAATATGTTACCGCAGTCACTCCCAGCAATCCGGCCACGGGCTCAACCAGCCCGGTCAGGCAGGCTATGCAGAAGGCATACATCCTCGAATAGCCCTCAACGGCGAGCGCAAGCGCGACCGCTAGGCCTTCCGGGACATTCTGCAGGCCGATGCCGATTGCCAGCGATGTGCCATTCTGGATATCACCGCCGCCGAAGCCAACACCGACCGCCAGTCCCTCGGGAATATTGTGGATCGTAATCGCCAGCACGAACAGCCAGACGCGTTTGAGATTGTGTGATGCAGGCCCTTCACGCCCCATGATGAAATGTTCATGCGGGATGCGCTCGTTGAGGATTGCCAGCACGATAACGCCGAGCACAATACCGATAACGACGATCCCTGCCGGTATGACCTGTCCGCCATAGAGCTGTTCAGATGCTTCCAGGCTCGGGATAATCAGTGAGAAAAACGACGCGGCCAGCATCACCCCCGCGGTGAAGCCCATCAGGGCATCCTGCATTCTGGGCGTTATCTTGCGCCCCAGAAACACCGGCAGCGCGCCAAGCGATGTCATCATGCCGGCGGCAAGGCTGCCGAGAAACCCGTACCAGATTATTTCCATACCGGAGGAGCCTTTGGCTTCGGGAGCGATCAGATAAGCTGCGGGAGAATAGCCCTGCGGGAAATTACATTCGCTGTGACGAAATGCCCTCATCCGGACGCAAAAACCGCACAAAAATCGCGGGTTTAGGTTCACAGACTCCCGAAAAAGGGTAAAACACCATGCACCCGGCCCCTGACACCCTTAACCAAGCGGCGTTCCCCCGGTAACGAGACAGCTTGCGGGCAACCTTCGAGCAACCTATATATCCGCTGAACAAAGGTTCATAGAATCGTTAGGGGGCCGGTTCAGTGGAGTTTGAAGCTCACACTGGACTTTACGGGTGCCTGAGAGGCCCGGACGGCCTGCCGCAGTTAAGAGGTTAAAGAGACTCATGCCTAAAGTTATTGGAATCGATCTCGGCACAACCAATTCATGTGTCGCTATCATGGAGGGCTCAAGCCCGAAGGTCATCGAGAATGCCGAGGGCGGACGCACAACGCCGTCCATGGTGGCCTTCACCGAGGATGGTGAGCGGCTGGTGGGTTTGCCCGCCAAGCGCCAGGCAGTGACCAACCCGGAAAACACCCTGTTTGCGATCAAGCGCCTGATCGGAAGGCGCAATGACGACAAGGCGGTCGCCAAGGACAAGAAGCTCGTTCCCTACAAGATCGTCAAGGCGGACAATGGCGATGCCTGGGTCGAGGCTCATGGCGAGAAATATTCACCATCTCAAGTCTCAGCCTTCATTTTACAGAAGATGAAGGAAACGGCTGAAAGCTATCTCGGCGAGAAGGTCGAGCAGGCGGTCATCACCGTTCCGGCTTACTTCAACGACGCCCAGCGCCAGGCCACCAAGGACGCGGGCAAGATCGCCGGCCTTGAAGTGCTGCGCATCATCAACGAACCGACTGCGGCAGCACTCTCATACGGCCTCGACAAAAAGGACGGCAAGACCATCGCCGTTTACGACCTTGGCGGCGGTACCTTCGACGTCTCGATCCTCGAGATTGGTGATGGCGTGTTCGAGGTGAAGTCCACCAATGGCGATACCTTCCTCGGCGGCGAGGATTTTGACATGCGGCTGGTGGATTACCTGGCCGATGAGTTCAAGAAAGAACAGGGTATTGACCTGCGCGGCGACAAGCTCGCGCTTCAACGCCTGAAAGAAGGTGCGGAGAAAGCCAAGATCGAGCTGTCGTCCTCAGCGCAGACAGAAATCAACCTGCCGTTCATCACGGCCGACCAGTCCGGGCCGAAGCATCTCACCATGAAGCTGACCCGTGCCAAGCTGGAAAGCCTGGTTGACGATCTCATCCAGAAAACCGTTGGTCCTTGTGAGTCGGCACTGAAAGATGCCGGACTGAAAGCGGCCGAGATCGAAGAGGTGGTTCTGGTCGGCGGCATGACACGTATGCCGAAGGTTTTTGAGACGGTGAAGAATATTTTCGGGCGTGAGCCGCATAAGGGCGTCAACCCGGACGAAGTGGTCGCCATTGGCGCGGCCATCCAGGCCGGAGTGCTGCAGGGCGATGTGAAAGACGTGCTGCTGCTTGATGTGACACCGCTGTCGCTCGGCATCGAAACGCTTGGAGGAGTGTTTACCAAGCTGATTGAGCGCAACACCACGATCCCGACCAAGAAGAGCCAGGTGTTCTCCACTGCTGAAGACAATCAGAGCGCGGTAACCATCCGGGTGTTCCAGGGTGAACGCGAGATGGCGGCCGACAACAAGATCCTCGGTCAGTTTGACCTGGTCGGGCTTCCTCCCGCACCTCGCGGCGTACCGCAGGTGGATGTCACCTTCGACATTGATGCCAACGGCATCGTCAACGTGGCGGCGTCAGACAAGGCCACTGGCAAGGAACAATCGATCCGCATTCAGGCCTCAGGCGGCTTGAGCGATGATGACATCGATAAGATGGTGCAGGATGCGGAGGCCAACGCGGAAGAGGACAAGGTCCGCCGCGAGGCTGTTGAAGTGAGAAACCAGGCTGAGGCACTTCTCAATTCAACTGAAAAGACGCTTGAAGAGTTGAGTGACAAAATTTCCGACAGCGACAAAAGCACTATTGAAGAAGCCGCTGCCGAGTTGAAGACCGCACTTGAAGGCGAGGATTCTGAAGCCATCAAGACCAAGCTCGACGCCCTGGCGCAAGCCTCGATGAAGCTCGGCGAGGCCATGTACCAGGCCGCCCAGGCTGAGGGTGACGCGGCCGGCGATGGAGAAGGTTCCTCCGCGGATGGCGATGACGTGCTCGACGCGGACTTTGAGGAAGTGAAAGAAGATAAAGACAATACAGACGACACGGACGATACGGACTCCAAAAAGTCCGCTTAGGTCCGCTGTGTGAATTACAATGGGCCTCGTGCACCGGGAATGTTTGATGCCCGGCACGAGGCTTATTTTCGCATCCGAAACGAATGGTAAATGGCTAAGCAGGATTATTACGAAACCCTGGGCGTGACGAGAGATGCGGATGATGCAGCGATCAAAAGCGCATTCCGCAAACTCGCCAAGGAATATCATCCCGACCGCAATCCGGATGATGACAAGGCCGAGCATCGCTTCAAGGAAGTGAACGAGGCCTATGAAGTACTTAAGGACCAGCAAAAGCGGGCGGCCTACAACCAGTTCGGCCATGCCGCGTTCGAGGGTGGCGGCGGCCCCCATGGCTTCAGCGGCGATTTCTCAGCATCGATGTCGGATATTTTCGACGATCTGTTCGGCGAATTCATGGGCGGGCGCGGTGGGCGCGGTGGTCCGCGTACAATGCGTGAGCGCGGCAATGACCTGCGTTACAATCTCGAAATTTCCCTGCGCGAAGCATATGACGGCAAGAGCGCGCAAATCCGCGTGCCCTCCAGCATTGCCTGCGAGACCTGCTCGGGCTCCGGTACCAAGCCGGGGACCAGCCCGACCGCCTGCAGGACATGTGGCGGTGGCGGCAAGGTGCGCGCCTCACAGGGCTTCTTCACCATCGAGCGCACCTGCCCAGCCTGCCAGGGGGCCGGAGAAATGATCGACGACCCTTGTGCGGATTGCCAGGGGGCCGGGCGGATCACCAAGGAACGCACCCTGTCGGTCACGATCCCCGCAGGGGTTGAGGACGGCACCCGCATCCGGCTGGCCAATGAAGGCGAAGCGGGATTGCGCGGCGGGCCATCGGGCGATCTGTATATTTTCCTGTCGATCGCGCCCCATGAATTCTTCCAGCGCGACGGTGCTGATATTTTCTGCCTCGTGCCCATTGCCATGACCACGGCAGCGCTGGGAGGACATATTGAAGTGCCGACCGTCGAGGGAGGACGCTCCCGCGTTAAAATTCCCGATGGATCGCAGACCGGAAAACAATTCCGCCTCAAGAGCAAGGGCATGCCGGTGATGCGTTCCAAGACCACCGGCGATATGTATATCCAGGTCGAGGTTGAAACGCCTAAGAACCTGACGCGCAAGCAGAAGGATATCCTGAAGGAATTCGACAAGGCGTCGTCTGAAAAGACCAACCCTGATTCGTCCGGCTTTTTCTCTCGCGTGAAGGAATTCTTCGAAGGGACGGGCGAGTGAGCGCCAGCGACCGGTTGATCGTCGCTCTTGATGTTCCCACGCCGGATGAAGCCGCTGAACTGATCGCCAGGGTCGGTGACAATGCAGGCGTTTGGAAAATCGGTCTTGAGCTTCTGTTTGCAGGAGGCGCAGAACTGGCCCGCCGGCTTTCAGATCAGGGCCAGAACGTCTTCGTTGACGCCAAGCTGCTTGACATCCCCCATACGGTGGAACGTGCGACTGCGAATATCGCCGCTCTTGGTGCAGCGTTTCTGACAGTCCATGGACATGACATCAAGACCATGGAGGCCGCCATCAGGGGCCGGGGGTCCAGTGATCTGAAACTACTCGCGGTCACCGTTCTCACCAGCCTGGACAAATCGGACCTGGAGCAGCAGGGCAGCGCCATGACGCCTGCCGAACTGGTGCTGCATCGTGCTCAGTTAAGACGGGAAGCCGGATTTGACGGCGTCATCGCGTCTGGTCATGAGGCTGCCGCGATCCGCGAGGCAACCGGTGATGATTTCCTGATTGTCACGCCCGGCATCCGCCCGGCAGGTACGGATGCGGGTGACCAGGCCCGCGTCATGACGCCTGCCAGAGCGATTGCCGCTGGTGCCGATTACCTTGTTGTCGGGAGGCCCATAACCCAGGCTGAAGACCCGGGAGCTGCAGCCTTATCAATCGTCAAAGAGATAGAGCAAGCGCTTGTCTGACGCGCAGCAGGGCGGTCCGGCTTTTAGAGGCATGAACCTCTGGTCGCTTGCCCTGCTTTGGCTTGCTGGCATTAATCTCAGGGTCACACTGCTCGCCGTCCCACCGCTCATTCCGCTTATTCATCAGGACTTGTCGTTAAGCGAAAAAGCAATCGGCGCACTCAATGGGCTTCCGGTCCTCATCTTTGGTCTTGGTGCCCTGTTCGGCTCCTTGCTGCTGGCGCGCACCGGCGTCATCCGGGCGCTTATCGCTGGGCTTGCAATTGCAGGGCTTGCAGGCGCACTGCGTGGCATCGGCCCCGATGTCGCAACCCTCTTCACCATGACAGCCCTCATGGGTCTCGGCATCGCCATCATGCAGCCGGCCATGCCAACGCTGGTGGCCCACTGGTTTGAAAACCATGCCGGCTTTGCAACCGCGACCTATGTCAATGGACTACTGGTTGGCGAGATCATTGGCGTTGCAGCATCCACTGCGCTAGCAAAACAACTTGGCAGCTGGGGCGGCGCGTTGGCATGCTGGTCGGTGCTGCTGCTTGTAAATATCCTTGCTCTCCAATGGGCACTTCGGTCTGGAAAAGTAACAAGACCGGGGCTAAAGGGTCAGGGACTAACAGGGCGCTGGTGGCCTGACTGGCGCAACAAACAGATGCTGCTGTGCGGCTGTATTCTGGGTTGCGCCGCATCGCTCTATTTCACCACCAATGCATTTCTGCCTGACTTTCTGAACGCGACCGGGCGCGGCGCCCATGTTGATGCGGCACTGACTTGGCTCAATGGCGGACAATTACCAGCCTCCATACTGCTGCTGGTTTTTGCCGACCGGCTTGTCGGCAGGAGCTGGCCGCTCATAACTATTGGTTTGGCAACCGTCGCCAGCGTCACGGTGCTGGCCTATAGCGAAAGCATATTTTCAGCTTTGTTGGTTTCTGCACTCATCGGCATGTGTGCATCAAGCGTCTTGATCCTGGTACTGGCACTCCCGCCACTGCTGGCCAGACCTGAAGATGTGCATCATTTCTCTGCAGGTGTATTCACCATCGGTTACTCAATTAGCTTCCTGACGCCGATTATCAGCGGCGCCCTATGGGATGCGACCCACGTCGCGGCAACAGCATTTATACCCGTCGTACTATCGGGGGCTGTCCTGGCCGGGCTCGCAGGCCTACTGCAAATTTTCCCGCGCGAGGCATAAACTTGATCGCAGCTAATTATTTCAGATGAGGAGAAGATGATGCCCAAAGGCTACTGGATTGTTCATGTGAGCGTAAATGACATGGAGAATTATCCGACATATGTGGCGGCGACGCAGCCCGCTATGGAGAAATACGGCGCCAAATTCCTTGTTCGCGGCGGAGACGGGAAAGTCCGCGAAGGACAGATGCGGGACCGGCATGTCGTGATCGAGTTTGAATCCTATGACAGGGCCGTTGAATGCTACGAATCGGAAGAATATGCCCCCGCCCTCGCGCTGCGCAAACAATATGCAGAAACGGATCTTCTGATCGTCACCGGCGCTGGTTAACCAGTATTCAGCACCCAGTATTATTGAGGTGGTCAAAACCCGCTCATGCACAAGCGCGGAGTCCATTACTTTTGTCGAGGGATTTGAATAGAACCCAGCTGACATGAACGAGTTACTCTGAGCCTTGTTCTGGTGGTGCGTCCCGCACCCCATTTCTGATGCAAGTTAAGTCCGGATCAGACTGTTAAGTCTGTATTCCTGAGTATCAGATATCGACTAGTCAGCTCTTGTGAAAATGGTATAAAAAATGTGACGTATCGTCATACTTTCTATGCGACAAAGTTATATTTTTAAATGAATCAAGGCTCGTCATGGCACTTTTGAGAACGGCAGCAATTCCGTTATGAGTGATACAGAGCACCCCTCAACAAACACGGCCATACAAAAGGCCATTGCAATTCTAGAGACAATTGCTAACGACACCCGCGCTCTCAGTTTGCCCGATATCGCCGAGCAGCTATCTCTCCCGCGCCAGACAATCTACCGTGTAATCAAGCAACTTGAGGATATCGGGCTTGTCATTAGAGACCCCAGCCGCGAGCGTTACTGCATTGGTCAACGCCTAAATCATCTCGCCCTCGCGTCCATTTCCAATTCGTACCAGAACAAAAAAAGTCATGCCATTTTGCAACACCTGGTCGATGAGGTGGGCGAAACATGCAATGTCGGCATGCTCGATGGTCACGAGGTTATTTATATCGACCGCGTCGAATGTGACTGGCCGCTTCGCGTTCAACTCAAGGCTGGAAGCCGGGTTCCTGTCTATTGTACCGCGATTGGAAAACTGTTGCTTGCCAATCTGGAGGCTGATGAACGCAAGCATGTTCTCTCCGTCAGCGAGTTGAAAAGATTTACGGACAATACGATTACCTCTCCGGAAGAACTGGAAGAGAACCTGGAGGAAATTCGACTGCTGGGGTATTCCATCAACAATCAGGAAGATTCCATCGGTCTCATTGCCATGGCCGTACCTGTCCACGACACCCACGGCCGCATTGTTGCCGGGCTCGCTGTGCATGCTCCTGAAGCACGTCTATCCATTCCTGCTGCCCGTAGGGTTTTGCCAAAATTTTATGAGGCGGCTGCAAAAATAGGCACGGTGCTTTTTAGCTGAACGAATTGGTTGGATGGGGTGTGTTTTTTCACCGCCACAAGTCCCCTGCTGTCGTTAGACAGTAGGATTTTTTAAAAAAATCGTTACTTCACGTCACAATAAATGCTAATTGTGATTGAAATCACGTTCCAGATGAAGCGTCAGTAAGAACGCGAGCGTGATTGAAAACGAGAAAATTCATGCATGGGACGCAGGCGGAAAGCCACGTCCGTCAGGGAGGACTATCTCATGATACGGTTCGTTACAGGCCTTATATTTGCGGCGGCTCTTATGCTGTCCAGCACATTTGCGGCGCCGCCCGCAACCGCGCAGGACACCATCAACTTTGGTGTTCAACCCGCGACAATGCCCATCTATATCGCTCGGGCAAAAGGGTTGCTTGACCCTATCGAGAAAAAGCACAATGTGAAAATCGTCTTCAGGAGCTTCTCTTATGGCGCCCCTGAAAATCAGGCGATGGCTGCGGGAGAATTACAGATTGCCTCAGCCGGCATGGGGCCAGCAATTGTCGCCTCGGCAAGACTGCCCGCCAAGCTGCTGGCGATCTCGATCCTGGAGCAGACAGCGATCCTCGTGCCGATGAGCTCAAGCATAAAATCCGTTGCCGAACTTAAGGGCAAGAAGATAGCCTACCCGGGCAAGGGGTCTCAGCAATACCCGCTGCTGGTCAAGGCGCTGGCTGATGCCGGACTTAAAGTGTCTGACGTTCAGCTGTTCAAGACCAAGGGCTCGGATGTACCGACTCTGCTTTCCAACAAGAGTGTTGACGCCGGCATCACCTGGGACCCGCATGTTTCAAGCGCTTTGGCCGCGGGGCATTCGAAGGTTCTGATCAAAGCGGAGAAAATACTGCCCATTAAGGCAGGGCATTACATCGGCAACGGCGTCTATGCCCGCAATGACTTTATTGAAAAGCGTCCTGAGCTTGTTCAGGACCTGATCACTGCCATCGTCAAATCTATCGACCTCATCCTGGCAGACAAAGACGCGGCGGTAAAAATGTGGTCCAAGGAGATCGGCTTCCCGGAGAAGGTCATCGACTTTGCGCTGACCGAAGGCATTTCAGTCTATAACCGTGATGTCGCGCCGGAAGCATCCACCATGAACGCCTACACTAAATTCCTGAAAGAAGCGGGTATTCTGAAAGCTGCTGACAACCCGAAATTCGACCCGAGCTTTGCCAAAAAAGCCTTGAAGATGGCTAACTAGGTTTAAAGGATTGCATCATCAATACTCCGCGCCGTTCGTATCTTATATGGACGGCGCGGCCCTTCATGCTGGGCATTGATCGAAGCGGAAATACAGTATGACGCTAATCCGAGTGACACTCCCTTACCTCTACGCCTCCATAGCGATAATCGCAGTGTGGCAGGCGGTGGTCACGTTTACATCCGCTCATGTCGCCATTCTTCCCCCTCCGGCTCTGGCTGCCCAAACCTTCATTGAGCTGGTCGCGACTGGTGAAATTTTTATCCATATCCAAGCCAGCCTCAGCCGTGTAATCGCGGCCTGGGGATTATCGGCCCTGATTGCCGTACCGCTGGGTCTTGCCATGGGCCGGTGGCGGCGTTTCGAGAATATTGTTGATCCTGTCGTTGAGCTGTTCCGCCCCATTTCTCCTCTGGCCTGGATTCCGCTGGCCATTTTGTGGTTCGGGATCAGTGAAACGGGAAAAATATTCATCATCTTTGTTGCCACCTTTTTCCCGATCCTTCTGAACACGGTTTCAGGTGTGAAAGGCGTCGATAAGGTTCTCATTCGCGCCGGACAGGTGCTCGGGTGCGAAGATGAGTGGTCGCTGTTTCGCAAGGTTATTCTGCCCGCCTCGATGCCAACCATAATCGTCGGCTTCCGGATCGCTTTCGGTACCGGATGGGCTGCGATTATCGCCGCTGAACTGGTCGCGGCGCAGTCCGGGCTTGGCTATCTGATCGCCGATGGCATGGAGATATTGCGCTCTGATCTGGTGATGGTCGGCATGGCCGTCATCGGCGTGCTGGGCGTCCTCATAGACTCTGTGTTCCGCGTTATCTCTAACCATTGTGACTGGGGCACCTGATGGATGAAGCTCCGCAAACTAAAGCGATTTCAATCGAGCAGCTGGCCATGACTTTCGAGAGTATCGAGGGTGAGAAGGTAGAGGCGCTCCATCCGGTTGATCTGGAAATTTCCGCCGGGCAATTCGTAGCCCTAGTCGGCCCATCGGGATGTGGAAAAAGCACTATCCTGAATATACTCGCAGGTTTCCTTACACCCACGCAGGGGCAGGCACTGGTCGGCGGTGAGCCGATTAAAAAACCATCGATTGACCGCGGCGTAGTGTTCCAGGACTACGCGCTCTTCCCCTGGCTCAACATCATCGACAATGTTGCCTTTGGCCTTGAGCGGATGGGGGTTGGCAAGAAGGAGCGGCTTGAGATTGCCGCTGAATATCTTGGCACCGTGGGCCTTCAGGATTTCGCACGCAAGAAACCTTCCGAGCTGTCCGGCGGCATGAAACAGCGCGCGGCGATTGCCCGCGTATTTGCCACCGACCCGTCGATCATACTGATGGATGAACCTTTCGGCGCGCTCGACGCCCTGACCCGCCGCTTGTTGCAGCACCAGCTATTGGAGATTTGGCAGAAGCATAAAAAGACAATTATCTTCGTCACCCATAGCGTGCAGGAAGCGGTCTATCTTGCTGACCGCGTGTTGGTCATGACGGCGCGGCCGGGTCAGATAAAACTGGATAATCCAATTGATCTGCCTTACCCGCGTGAATTCACCACCAAAGCTTTTCGCGACCACGAAAAGCTCATTTACGATGTACTCGATAAAGAGCTGGCGAAGACCTTTGATCTGGAATCCAAAGGCCGTCACGTTGAGTAGCGCAACCACGAAAATAACACCTGTACCGCCGCTTTCCAGCGGCGGGGAGCAATCCGCCGAAGAGACGGTGCGCGAGAGCATTCACCGCATTGAGGAACGGGAGCCGGAGATCCGTGCATTCGTTCAATTCGATCCTGAAGGCGCACTTGCCCAGGCCCGTGCGCTTGATGCCCTGAGACCTGAGGAACGCGGTCCACTGCATGGGATGCCCGTCGCCATCAAGGAAGTTTTCGACGTCAAGAGGCTGAAATGCGCGTGGGGGACACCAATCCATGCCAACCGCGTGCCGGAGACCGATGCAGCTGTCGTCGCCACCCTGCGAGAGGCAGGAGCTGTTATCATGGGTACGGCGGTTTCCACCGAATATGCTCTCGCCACAGTCGGTCCAACACGCAATCCATGGGACTCTTCCCGGACCCCCGGTGCCTCCTCAAGCGGCCCTGCCGCGGCAGTTGGCGCCGGGATGGTTCCGGTGGCGATGGGGTCCCAAACCATCGGCTCGATCATACGGCCTGCAGCCTATTGCGGTATTTTCGGATTCAAACCCAGCTGGGGCACTATCGACAATGGTGGGTCCATGCCATTGTCCCCAGCACTTGATCATGTGGGTATTCTTTCTGCTGATCTCGGGAATTTATGCAATATCTATTCTGTCTTGCGGCGAACTCCCGGGACCGCATCCACCGGCAAAAACAAAGACCATGATTTCGTAAAAGTACATGTGCTGACAGAGATCGGTGAAGAAGTATTGTCACCGACAGCTGTTGCCGCCATTGACACCGCCGCCGATATTTTCATCTCACAAGGGTACCAGGTTCCGCGCCTGACGTTGGCAGCAGAATTTTCAAACGCTGATGCTATTCTGAAAAAAATATTGTGTCACGACATAGCCCGTCATCATGGTGACGACCGCGACCGGGCTGGCGACCATATGAGTGAACGAGTCCGTACAATGATTGATCGGGGGCGCAAGATTAGCGGAGACGAGTACCGGCAAGCGCTCGAAGAAGTGTCCGTATTGGCAGCACATCTTGAAGAAATGATTGGCCATGACGGTGTGGTCCTGACGGGCTCAACAATTGACGTTGCTCCCCCACTCACACAAGGGACGGGTTCCCGTGCGCCTCAACTGCTTTGGACACTTTTAGGCATGCCCGCAATCACAGTCCCCCGCGGCATGTCAGATGGCCTACCCATTGGCGTTCAACTGGCTGGTGCGCGGGGAAATGACGATCTGGTACTTTTAGCGGCTGAGCGGCTTGGCAAAAACCGACCCTCATAGGGCTAGCCCAACATCGGAACTCTTCTACCCTTTCAGGATATGCGGTAGTGTCGTGCACTCACAGAGAGTCAGTTCAGCAAACGGCATTAACAGCAGTGGGGATAGCCATCAAGCCAATGGAATTTTTCAACTCATCCGACTTCAAAAACCTTTCCAACCCGGGAGTTATTTCTGAGCAACTCCTGTCCCCGCACAATTCAGCTTCGGTCAGAATGACCATCACAAGGGTGACCGTGGAGCCCGGCGCATCCCAGCCGCGTCACACTCATGACACTTCTGAGCAGGTCTGGATTGCGATGCAGGGTTCAGGCGAGCTTCTGTTGGCCAATAACGACACGAAAACAATCACCGCGGGACAGGTGGCGCGCTTTGAAGAGGGGGACCTGCACGGTTTTGAAAATACAGGTAAAGAACCTTTCGTCTATCTCTCCGTAACTGCTCCGCCCATCAATTTTGAATATGCTTATCAATCGAAAAGCGGGTGACACTTTCAGTTTCCCGGTACCGACTTCAAACAATGAAGCCGGGCACGTGTTGATGAACTCAGTCCTGGTCCATGCCCTCAATGGCGCGGGCCGCACGCAGTGTATTGCGCAACAGGCAGGCGATGGTCATGGGGCCGACACCGCCAGGCACCGGGGTGATCGAACCCGCAACTTTCACAGCCTCAGAAAAATCCACATCGCCGACGAGTTTTGATTTCCCGCCCTGGCCTTCAACGCGGTTGATGCCCACGTCTATCACGCAGGCGCCGGGTTTGATCCAGTCTCCCTTGACCATTTCCGCCCGGCCAACTGCGGCAATCAAAATATCGCCTTGCGATGTGACCGCAGGCAAATCGCGAGTGCGTGAGTGGCAGATCGTGACGGTGCAATGTTCCTGAAGCAATAGCTGCGCCACCGGCTTACCGACAATGTTGGAGCGACCCACCACGACCGCGTGGGCACCGGCGAGGTCTCCCAGGGCTTCCTTCGCCAGCATAACGCAGCCAACCGGCGTGCAGGCCACAAGCGCGGGCTGGCCTATCATGAGCCTTCCCGCATTGATGGCATGGAAACCGTCCACATCCTTCGCCGGGTCAATGGCCTGGATGATGGCGTCAGCGTCAATCTGGTCCGGTAGGGGAAGCTGCACCAGGATGCCATGGACGCTTGCATCGGTATTTAGAGTCTCGACGAGCGCCAGGACGTCACTTTGCGATGTGTCTGCTGAAAGCTTGTGTTCAAACGACGCCATGCCTGCGGCGAGTGTCTGCTTCGCTTTGTTGCGTACATAGACGCTGCTTGCTGGATCCTCGCCAACGAGCACCACCGCGAGACCCGCTGTAATCCCACGGCGCTCTTTCAGCTCGGCAACACCCTCTGCGACCTGCGCGCGAAGTGCGCGCGCCACGGCCTTGCCGTCAATTATCTCTGCGTCCCCCATTACGTCCCCATCTTATTTACGCCAGTTCGGCAAGGCGAATTTCAACCAGGTTTACAAGCTCATTCACGTCACCTTGCACGGCAACTGATTTTAATCTGGATTTTCCACCCGATGCGAGGTCTACCAGGGAGGCAGGAACGCCGAGCCATTTGGCGATGAGTTTTTCAAGCGCCACATTGGCCTTGCCCTTGTCGGCCAGCGCGCGAACGCGCGCCTTTATCACGGCCTTACCGTCAAGAGTATCAACTCCGGAAATTTCATCACTCGATGATTGGGGCGTGAGCCGAACAGCCAGAACAACACCGCCTTCTGAGCGGCGGCAAACATGTTTGGCATTCAACAGCACACCAGATCCTAGACGAACATTGGGGCTAGCCAGCCGATCAGAACGACATTCTTGAGGAAAATAAGACCGAGAATCAGGATGATTGGCGAAATGTCGATCCCGCCAAGATCAGGGACAATTTGCCTGATTGGTCTGAGTGCTGGCTCCGTAAGTTTATGCAGCCCATCCGCCAGCATATATACAAAGCGATTTTGGGTGTTCAGCACATTGAAAGCAATAAGCCAGCTCAGCACGGCGCTGGCGATGATGACCCAGATATAAAGGTCAATGACCATAATGATGAATTGGATCAAGGGAATCATTTTTCCGCCAGCCTTCTTGCTTGTTCCACGACGGCCATGGTGTAGCTGTCCTGCGGCGCGCCTGCAAGACCCGGATGCAATTCCTGGGTTTTTTGGCTCAGCCCTATTGGCGCATTCTTGACACGCATGCGGGCCCCACACTAAATGAAAAGCATATGCAAGTAGCCTTGGGGCCGTAGCTCAGTTGGGAGAGCGCCACGTTCGCAACGTGGAGGTCGGCGGTTCGATCCCGCTCGGCTCCACCAAGTTTTGGCTGCTGAATGGAAAATCATGAAATACAACTTTTGATGCATGGTTTGCAATCCAAGGTGCTTGAGCTGTGTCATTCCCGTCCCATATCCAGACAGGTGTATAGCGGCCATTAACCACAACCGCCGGTTGGTGTTAATGTTAATGGTTCAATCTCTGATAGCACCTAGCATTCCCCAGAATGGATGGGGGATATCCAGTGTCATTAGCATTCGAAAAGCGAGATCTTAGGGGCATAGCCCTGATATGCCTGCTAGGAGGCGTGCTGGTGTACGGCGTGTATCTCCTGATGGGCCAGGCGGTCTACAGGCAGCAATTGGCTGAGGCCGAAAGAGCATCACAACAGTGGGCCCGGTTTTTTGGTGACAATGTGACCGATCTGGAAGCTATAGCCGGAGGCGCCAAACCAAGTCCGGACAGTTACCTTCTCATGAACGTAGCTCGTCAGTTCGGCAATGTCTTCCGCTACAAGATCTTCAGCCCGGATGGCACTCTGCGGCTTATCTCCGACAAACTGAATGTTGTGAACTCTGACGCCTCCAGTCTGGCAAAGCACAATGAGAAGGCAGCCAACACGATCAAGACCAGCAAGTCATTCACGACGGTCAAGCACTCAAAATCAGCTGACAGACCCGAGATGTATACCGAGACATATCTCCCGATTATCAGGAACGGCAAAACAATCGCCGTGGTGGAAGTCTATGTAGACCAAGGCGCCGAGCACGCCGCATTTATGGAAAATTTGCTGATCGCCCTGCTGGCCCCGTTGCTGATCGTCGCGCTGGCTTTTGGTGGTCCGGCAACTGCATTTTATGTGCGAACCCGGCAGAAAGAGGCCACGGATGTAGAACTTGCCGAACAGAACCGGGTTCTGAACACAATCATGAAGAACACCGATCAGGGCTTCTGCCTGTTCGATAGCAAGCAGCGGCTTGTGTCTAGCAACGATCAGTTTTGCCGTATTTATGGCATGTCTCCAAATTGCATTGCACCGGGTATGACATTTCGTGAAATACTGGAGGTGAGAGTAAAAAACGGGGTTTACGAAGGTGATGATCCTGCAACTTACATAAACTCACGTTTGAAGCTGGGCGATGAAAACAAGAGAACACATAACCTTCAGGTATTACATGACGGGCGAACCATATCTTTAAATCACAAACCTCTTTCCGATGGAGGCTGGCTGGCCACACACGAGGACATTACCGAACTCCAGCGCGTACAGCAGGAAGCTGCACATCTCGCCCACTATGATCAGATAACAAATCTACCCAACCGCACACTCTTCCAGGAGAGGGTTGAAGAACACACCCAGAAAGAGCAATTTGCTGTCCTCTGCGTCGATCTTGATAATTTCAAATCTGTCAACGACACACTGGGTCATGGGGTGGGGGATAAGCTTCTGAAAGCAGTCGCCGAGAGGCTGGTGGAGACCGTCGAGGAAAGAGATATCGTCTCACGGCTGGGCAATGATGAATTCGCGATCATCCAGGCCTCTCCTCGCCAACCGGAAGATGCAACGCAGCTGGCCGACCGCATCTGTGAGGCCATCAAAAAACCGTTTGAACTCGATGGCTATGAAGTGAACACCGATGTCAGTGTGGGCATAACAATAGCTCCGGCAGACGGCACAACCGCGAATGAGCTTATTCGTAACGGGGATATAGCTCTTAACCGTTCGCGGGTTGATGGTCGCGGCAAGTACCGCTTCTTCGAGGCAGAAATGGACCTTCGCATGAAGGAGCGGCGGCAACTTGAGATCGATCTGCGAAGTGCACTCAGTGAAAATGAGTTCGAACTCTACTATCAACCGCTTATCAATACAAAATCAGAGGAGGTTTGTGGCTTCGAGGCTCTACTGCGCTGGAACCATCCCGGGCGTGGACAGGTGCCGCCGGATGATTTCATTCCGATTGCAGAGGAAACCGGTCTGATTGTTCAGATAGGTGAATGGGTCATTCGCCAAGCCTGCCATACGGTTTCACTTTGGCCAGAAAATATAAAAATTGCAGTGAACCTTTCCACGGTTCAATTCAAAAGTGACAAACTCGTTCCTACAGTCATGAATGCTCTATCTAGCAACAATCTGTCTCCTGACCGGCTTGAGTTGGAGATCACGGAATCCATATTCCTAGAGGACAGTGAAAACACGCTGCAAACACTGCTTATGCTCCGCTCTCTCGGCGTACGCATAGCAATGGATGATTTTGGCACCGGATATTCATCACTGGGCTATCTGCGCTCATTCCCGTTTGACAAGATCAAACTGGACCGCTGCTTCATCAATGATCTGGGCAAGGATGATGGCTCCAAGTCGATCATCCGTGCGGTCGCCTCAATGGGTGAAAGCCTGAATATGACAACCACCGCGGAAGGCGTTGAAACACAGGAGCAGCTCGATTGGGTGAGGTCAGAAGGCTACAAGGAAGTACAGGGTTATTTTTACAGCCCGCCCCGGCCGCTCAGCGAAATTAACGAACGCTATTTCCCCGAAGAGGATAAGGACGGACTCATTGAGGTCGCCTAGAACATATTCTAGACAGGCATGACCGGCCTTTTGCGGCGCGGCAGATAACTCTTCTGGGTCACCGAGAAGGACATATCGCAGCTGCCAACTCTTTTGCGGCTTGGTTCATTGGTCCCTTTTTCAGCCTGGAACACATCCATCTCCATTGCGCATTCGAACGGACGGCCGGTAGCCAGTTTTTCCTCGATATCAGTTTTTGCACGAGCCACGTATAGCGCGGGTCCTGTGCAATTTGCATGGAAATTGAAATCCATCTTCTTGCAAACGATGATGCAATCCGCACCGCAATGCTCGAACAGGATCATGCCGGCGGCGAGTTCTGCGTTGCCGAGGATCGCCGCGCCTGCCATGTCGCCATACCAGTTTCTGTTGGGCCGCCTGAACGGGAGCAGGACATTCAGTGCATCCCCCTTGCGGAGGACCAGCCGAACACCCGAGTGATAGGCGAATGGCATCCAGAAGAAACTCAGGAATCTCCGCCAGAAAGGATTGAAGATCGCAAGTTCCGTGATCCGTTTGTCGAGATAATCGTAATTGCGGTCAGACCAGACGCGGTACCGCGCGCTCCAGCTCTGCCCGGAACGGCCCGCAGTACGTCGTAGACTCGTGGACTCAGCCCGTGCGCTTTTCACTTATTTCTCCCAGCCATACTTGGGCTTGCCAGCCCGGAACTTCATTGGAAGTAAAACTAGTCGCACATCAGTAAAGATATATAGCGACACCGAATCTAGATTAACGTGCCGTCCAATTCAATATAGTTAACAGAGACTAATAGCCGCAAGCGCTTAACAAAAATTAACGATTTGCTTGAATTCACCGATCCCTAAATGCCGATCAGATCGTAGCGCACATCCACGTCCAGAGTTCCCAGTATAAAGAACAAGGCCGTAGCCAGGGCTATGGCTGCAATGAGCAGCCAGCCGCTACGTTTTGATTTTGACTGGCCAGCGCCACTCTTGTCCGCCGCCGATGCTTGCCGCTTTGCCATCAATGCTGATCCTGTTTCTCATTGCACAAATAAGACTCATGAGCGTTTGACTTGCCCATGGGTCAGGATTGCAGATTGCCGGAGAATTTGAAAGTTAGCTGGTGGAGGAAGACAATAGGGAAGGGGGGTCACTATACAACAGAACGCGCCTTCCTCCACCAAACAAGCACCAGCAACGCAACACCTTTACGCCAGTGCACCCTATTCATAGCAAGCTCCTTGCCAACTTGGCGTGCACCAGAAATATCAAGATATAGATATATGAATGGTGGATTGTCTATATATTGATAAATTAGGGATGCAAATGCGCCATGCGATTGCCCCATTGGGCAAGGATATCCTCCAACCCGGCAGATGTTTCCTACTCAAGGGCGGGTTCTGGAGATGCGCCATCAACGCCCGCGCCAACCCATCGGGCGAGGAACTGCCCAAGCCACTGACGCTGGCCTGTCCCATACCGCATGTGTTCCGTGCGGTGCACAGCGCCGGGTCTGGCGCCGGGCAGTACCAGCCGGTAGCCTGAGCGCGTTACCCAGCGATTCATCACCAGATGCGTGATCTCCGGGTGGAACTGGAGCCCGAATGCAGACCCATATTTGAACGCCTGTTCACCGAAAAATTCTCCCGTGGCCAACAGCACGCTGCTGTCCGGAGCGGAGAAACCTTCACGATGCCACTGATACACATGGGCCGGCCAGTCCATCATGGCCGCCCCTTCCGTGGTGGGTGTAATCGGGTAGTAGCCATGCTCCACAAATCCGTCAGGGTGCGCGCATACGTCGCCCCCAAGATGGGCAGCAAGCATCTGTGCGCCGAGGCAAATGCCTAAAAATGGCTTGTCCTCTTTCAGTGCAACGGAAATCCAATCTGTCTCGCGGCGGATAAAATCGTCATCGTCATTCGCACTTTGCGGCCCGCCGAATATAACGGCACCAGCATGCCCCTCAAGCGTTTCGGGCAATGGGTCCCCGAAGCGCGGGCGGCGAATGTCGAGGGAGTAACCGTTGGCGCGAAACCAGTTGCCCACATTGCCAGGCGAAGAAGCATGCTGATGCACGATCATCAGTACGGGAAGCCGGCCATGTTCCACTGACGGCACCGGTCCGCCCCACAGCAAATTCCCGCCCTCGCCGAGCCTGTCGAGCCGCTTATGCATTGCTCGCGCCTTCCCTGCGTCTCAAAAGCCAGGCCGCGAAGGGCACCAGCAGAGTGTGCGGCAGGATGCGAAGGAATTGTGCGCTGATGTAGTTGATAAAACCCGGCACGATAACCATTCGCCCGCGCACGAAATTTCTGTAAGCGCTTTGTGCCGCCTGCTCCACGCTCATGAGCCCCATGAAACGAATGTAAATATCATTCTGTGACTCCATGCGCTCATGGAAGCGGGTTGCCAGGGGGCCCGGCGCGAACACCGAAACGCGCACATTGGTACCGGCCACCTCGTAGGCCAAGGCCTCGCTTAAGGACATAACGTATGACTTGCTCGCATAATAGGCCGCCTGAAAGGGACCAGGGAGATATCCACCAAGGGATGCGATATTGAGCACGCCGCCAGAGCCGCGAGCAATCATACCCGGCAACAGCCGGTGAGTGAGGTCGGTTACGGCCCGCATATTGAGATCGGCCAGGCGCATGAGATCGTCGCTTCCATTCTCCACAAAAGGTCCACTCAGACCGATGCCCGCGTTATTCACCAGAAATTCGGCGTGAAGTCCATATTCATTGAGCGCGCACTCAACGCTTTTGCAGCCCTCTATGGTGGAAAGGTCGGCGCTATGGGTGTGAACATCCACCCCTGTCGCCCTGGCAAGTTCCGCCGCCGCTGCTGTCAGTGCTGAACCGGTGCGCGCCACCAGCAGCAGGGCATGTCCGGCGCGGGCAAATTCATGTGCGAGCGCCAGTCCAAGGCCTTCGCTGGCGCCGGTTATGAGCGCGACCGGCACCGTTTCGCGCTCAGCTATAGCGGCTCTCAACGGTCTTTCTCAAGGCAATGCGGTCGCGTGAAGTCACGCCGAGAAGCTCCGCTGCGCGCCAGACGAGATTGGCCTCAAGCTCATGAATAATGCCGTCGGCCACGACGATCTCCCACAGCATCTCGACAATTTTCAACCGTTCGGGCCGGTCGAGATGGCGGGTGAGAACGCTGGTGAATCCATACAGGTCGACCGCGTCCTGTTCCGTTTTGGCAGCTTGGGTAATCAGCCGGCCCGCCTGGCCATGGTCAAGCTCGAACCGCCGTTCCAGGACATCCCGCAGCACCTCGGTTTCGGAACGGCTGACCTCGCCGTCAACGACGGTGGCATGAACCAGCAGAGCGGCCGCCGCCAGTCGAACCTCTTCCTCGCCCATATCCTGGCGCGCAGGCTCCACGCCCGAAAAGCGTTCGGAAATGTCCTTGAGCTTCTCCCAAAATGCCATCGTGCGCCCGTTTTTCAATCCAGCTATGCTAGAAATATAGCATAAGAATTAGCAAATGGTGATCGCCGCCTTGGCGCCACCCTCTTACGGCAGTTTGCGCGATGACCCGAATTCGTACATTTTTACCCGCCTCATTTCACAATCTGGCAGCTTTAATACTGGTGATACTCACCTGTCAGGCCCTGTTTATGGCGTCCCACGCCCGTGCCAACAGCGCGTTCGTGAAGGAAATGAAGGCACAGAATGCACATCACTTTAAAAAGCCGGTCATCCTGCCAGAAGCAAAGAAGCCAGCAACTCTCGAGCGCGAGTGGGAAGACAAGATAACGCGCACGAGCTGGCAATTAAGTGAAGGTCCCATCAGCATTTTGATCACCTTGACCAAGGGCGGCCCGCCTGACGGTTTGCTGACCATGATCCCGATCCTCTCCCTGTCCGTTGAGGGAAAGAAAATGCTTAGAGTTGAGGGCAGTGAATCCTTCCCCGACAACCCGGTGTTCGTGGTCCAGATAGCGGAACTGGATCCCGGCAATCCCTACAAGGAAGTGGTTTTTTCCACCTTTACCGGTGGGGCGCATTGCTGCTCGGATACGCGCATCCTCACCAGCTCAAAGGACGGGAAGACCTGGAAAACGATCGAGATGGACTCGATTGATGGAGAACCTCTCGAAGTGCGCGACCTCAATGGCGATGGTCGATTTGAATTCGCCTTTCCCGATAACTCGTTTCTCTACACCTTCGGGTGCTATGCCTGCTCGGCCGCACCTCTTCACGTACTCCAGCTACAGGACGGCAATTTGAGAGATGTTTCCGGCCAATCTCAATTTCGACCCAACCAGGTGAAATCGCTTGAAAACCTGATTGAATGGGCCGGGGATGGCATGGACATGAATGGCTTCCTGGCCGGCTATGTGGCCCAGAAAATCCTGTTGGGAGAAGGGGCGCAAGCGTGGAAGCTGATGCTGAAATACTATGACCGCAAGGGCGACTGGGGTCTTGATTTTTGTAGCGTGAAGGAGAATGACAAGGGTGAGTGCCCGCCGGGCAAAAATAAAACCCTGAGCTATCCTGATGCGCTGGAGCGCTTCTACAAAAAAACCGGCTATGAGCTGAAAAAGTAACTGGAGGAAATCACGTGTCGAACAAGAATTTCTTCAATCTGCATGACCTGACCCAGGGCATCCAGCGTGACCTGACAGAAGGTCTCACCGCGCGGGTGTTCCCCGGCGGGCAGGCGATGATTTCAGTGGTGAGCATTGAGCCGGGACACAAGGGCAAGCTGCATTCCCACCCTGAAGAACAGTGGGGTCTTCTCCTCAAAGGCAGTGGCACCCGCACACAAGACGGCGAGGAAATCGAGGTTCGTGAAGGCGACTTCTGGTGTACCCCGGGCCATGTCGAACACACCTTTCAGGCCGGGCCTGATGGTGCCACCGTGTATGATGTGTTCGCGCCGCCGCGTGAGGATTACAAGCAGGCCGGTAGCGGGTTTGGAAATGCAGAGACGGAGTAGAGCGGCTCAACAAGTTCTGCATGCCCAGGGCTTGGACACAGGGATATGCAGCAACAGTCGAACAAAGCTGTTGAATGTCCGCTTTCGGGGGTAAAGCGGACTCTCTGAGAGGCCGTGATTTATGTCCGCTTATGACCCAAAACGGACATTGGGCCTGTTCAACTCACGAGATTGGTGATTCACCTCATCTGGCCTAAAAGGTGCTATCTGTTTCGGTTTATCCGGGGCCCAGGCCACATGAAAAATGATGATCTCCTCGTCATACTGAACGCGCTCGTGGAGCCGGTTTTTCTGGTGAGCGCGAAGCGTCAAATCACGCTTGCAAATAGTGCTGCCGAAGAGCTTTTCGGAGAATCACAAATTGGCAAGGATTTCGTTTATGCGATCCGCAACCCGGATGCCTTGAAATGTATCGAAGCGGTTTTGCAAGGCCAGGCGGCGGCCGAGGCTGTAATTTCCCTGCCCGTTCCGGTGCGCGCAACCTACAAGCTTTCATCCGTGCACCTTGAAGGCGGAGACGGGGTGCAAGCAGAAGCCGTCGTCTCTCTGCACGACATCTCGCATGTTCTGGAGGCTGAACAGATGCGCAGCGATTTCGTGGCCAATGTGAGCCACGAATTGCGTTCCCCGCTCACGGCGCTGAGCGGTGGCATAGAAACGCTTAAAGGCGCTGCAAAGAATGATCCGGCGGCGCGGGAGCGCTTCCTCGACATCATGGAGCGTGAAGCGTCACGCATGACCCGGCTGATCGGAGACCTGCTGTCGCTGTCGCGCGTTGAGGTCAATGAGCATGTGCGTCCGTCCGAGCGTGTGAATGTGCTGGCTGTTGTCGAGAAAGTCGTGGATGCGCTGGAGACCCAATCCAAGGCTGAGAAAAAGCCGATAAAGCTGCAAAGCTCGAAAGGGGACTGGAATGTACCGGGCGATCAGGATCAGCTGACGCAGATTTTTCAGAACCTGATCGACAATGCCCTCAAATACAGCCGTGAAAACTCCAAGGTCATGGTTTCCCTGACCCGCAGAGACAAGGTCGTCGGCATGACCGGCCCGGCTCTTGTGGTTGAGGTCAAGGACCAGGGAGAGGGCATTCCGGCTGAACATATTCCCCGGCTGACGGAACGTTTCTACCGGGTCGACGACAGCCGCTCGCGCGAGAAAGGCGGCACCGGGCTCGGCCTTGCAATCGTGAAACATATTCTGAACCGGCACCGTGGCCGCCTGCTCATCGAGAGTGAAAAGGGAAAGGGCAGCACCTTTATCGTCTGCCTGCCGCTCGATGCGGCCGTGCAATAATTTCCACTGTCATAAAACTGTTACGCAAACGCCATAAATCCTAAGCACCGGGCTCCTAAAGAGATCGTGCTGGCGCTCAATACGGACGCGCCGGACGTAACCACAGGAGAG
>JAJFHP010000036.1 GCA_021775555.1 Hyphomicrobiales bacterium
ATCCGCCAGCCCGACACCCATGAAACTGCCGACTTGTTCTAAGCCTGCTCTCAGGCTACCTTTCTATTTTGGACTCATCCTAGAGCCAATTTCTAGGTTTCGGTGGGACCAGACGATGCGTGAGTTGCTGTTTCAGTTGCCAGCTGCTGGCAAAATGAGTTTGCAGTCCCAGATTCGCGAGGTTCTCGTGTCCGCGATTCTTGGGGGGCAATTGCCCGTGGAAGACCGTATTCCCTCCAGCCGGCATATGGCCCGCCAACTGGGCGTTTCCCGCAATACTGTGGTTTTTGCCTATCAGGGCCTTATCGACGACGGCTACATCGTCGCCCGCGAGCGTTCTGGCTATTACGTCAATGAGGAAATCCTCAATGGCCGCGCCGAGCGCCCCGATGTCGAGATCGCGCGCGGGCAGACGCCGCCCGACTGGCAATCGCGATTTCGCGTCCATCCCACCGGACAGGAGAATATTCACAAGCCAGCCAACTGGCAGGACTATCCCTATCCGTTCATTTACGGCCAGGTGGACCATAAACTTTTTCCCATTGCCGAGTGGCGCGAGTGTAATCGGCAGGCGCTGGGCAAGCAGTGGATTGATGCATGGACCAGTGATTTTCGTGACCAGGACGATCCTATGCTGGTCGAACAGATCAGAACCCGTATTCTGCCGCGGCGCGGTATCATGGCCGATGAGGACGAAATCCTCGTCACGCTGGGCGCTCAAAATGCACTATATCTCCTCGCCTCCCTGCTCGTCAGCCGGGATACGGTTGTGGCCATAGAAGATCCCGGATATCCGGATGTGCGCAATATCTTCCGGCTCAGGACTGACAAGGTCATGCCGGTTTCCGTGGACGCCAAGGGCCTGGTGGTCAATGAGCGCCTGGCTCTGGCGGATGTGGTTTTCACAACACCAAGCCATCATTTCCCGACGACGGTGACCATGCCGCGAGACCGGCGCCAGATGCTGCTGGACAGCGCACGCGAGAATGATCTTGTCATTGTCGAGGACGACTATGAGTTCGAAACCAATTACATAGGTGATCCGTGTCCAGCACTGAAATCGATGGATGGCGAGGGGCGGGTTGTTTATGTCGGTTCTCTTTCCAAGACGCTGTTCCCGGGCCTGCGTATGGGTTTCATGGTCGGCCCCAAGGCGCTCATCAAGGAATTGCGGGCGCTGCGGCGGCTCATGGTGCGCCATACACCAAATAATAATCAGCGCGCCGTCGCGCTGTTCCTTTCGCTTGGCTATCACGATGCGCTGATCTCCCGGCTGGAGCGGGCCTACAAGTTGCGCTGGGAAGCAATGGGCGATGCGCTTGGCGAGCATCTCCCGAATTCCAGCCGCATGCCGATCTTTGGCGGTTCAAGCTATTGGGTTACAGGACCGGAGGGACTTGATAGCGATGAGCTAGCGCAAGAAGCTCTTGAATCCGGCATCATCATAGAGCCAGGCCGGATTTATTTTGCAGGGGAACAGCCGCCCTCGCGCTATTTCCGTCTCGGATTTTCCTCCATCGACTCGTCAATGATTGCACCGGGCATTGAGTTGCTGGCTGGCCTGATCGATGCTCACATAAGTATTAAATCTAGTAGATAGTCACCTAAGTGCCTGTACTGGTCTGGATTAATTTCTTCATCTGGCTCTATAAACTGAACAGGTCTCATGCTGCGATGTAGGTAATCAGAAACTGGTCCGCATAAGGGTGGATCAGTGCTGTTCACGGAGAAATAAAATGCTGGTTGGGGTGCCCAAAGAGGTAAAAGTTCACGAATATCGCGTCGGTATGACGCCTGCGAGTGCGCGCGAGGTTATAAACCACGGCCACGAGGTGCTGATGGAAACCGGTGCCGGTCTCGGGATTGGCGCGACAGACCAGGACTATAAGGACAACGGAGCGACGATTGCGGATACGGCGGAGGATGTGTTCGCCCGCGCGGATATGATCGTCAAGGTGAAGGAGCCGCAGGCTGGAGAGCGGGCGCTGCTTCGCCCGGGTCAAATCCTGTTCACTTATTTGCACCTCGCCCCGGACCCCGAGCAGACCAAAGACCTTGTGGACAGTGGTGCCATTTGCGTGGCCTACGAGACCGTGACCGACGCCAATGGTGGTTTGCCGTTACTTGCACCCATGTCACAAGTGGCGGGACGCATGTCGATACAGGCCGGCGCGCATTGTCTGGAAAAAGCCCAGGGCGGCTCCGGTACGCTGATCGCTGGTGTGCCTGGTGTTGCGCCTGCCAAGGTTGTCATCATCGGTGGAGGCGTTGTTGGTGAGAATGCCGCTTATATGGCCATAGGCCTGGGTGCGGATGTGAGTGTGCTGGACCGTAATGTGGATACCATGCGCGCCCTCGTTGTCCGGTTTGGAAACAGTGTCAAAACGCTCTATTCGACAGCACTGACGATTGAAGAGGAGGTGCTTCGCGCCGATCTGGTTATCGGTGGGGTGCTCGTGGCCGGCGCGGCTGCACCGAAGCTGGTCAGCCGTGATCTTGTCTCGCGCATGAAGTCCGGTTCCGTGCTGGTTGATGTGGCCATCGACCAGGGGGGCTGTTTTGAGACCTCCAAGGCCACGACCCATGCCGACCCCACCTATGTGGTGGATGATGTCGTGCATTACTGCGTGGCGAATATGCCGGGCGGAGTGGCGCGCACCTCGACCTATGCGCTCAACAATGTGACGCTGCCATTTATTCTTGCCATTGCGGACAAGGGCGTGAATCAGGCGTTGCTTGATGATCCACACCTGCTGGAAGGGCTGAACGTTTATCGGGGAAAAGTGACCTACAAGGCCGTGGCGGAGGATCTTGGTTACGACTTTGCAGACCCCAAATCAGCTCTCGCGGCCTGAGTGCGACAGCGATCATGTTGACACCAGGCGACGTGACGGAAGCTTTTCTATGCACGTAATAGCTGTATTATATATACTATAAGTATGCAACAAATTCATTTAACACTGAATACTGTTGATTATTTAAAAAAATTCAAATTTAGAATTCTCTATTTAAAATATACATGCAAAACTTTCCATAGCAGTAAGTATTGCTGTCATGGGGAGGCCGGTCTTGGGGAGACTGGAACAAATCAATCCTCACCGTCTTCTGTGCGGTGCGGTACTTGTTTTTGCGGGGTTGGCCTTGTTCTGGTCAGCATCTGCGAGAGCGCAATCTCACGATGGAAAAGCGGTTCCGCACACTGAACTGTTCAGTGGTACGGACGCCACCTCAAATGCCCTGTTTGGCTATGCTGGTGCTGTCTGGGCGTTCGGGCATAATATTTCGGGCGAGGGCCTGCGCGTGAAAGCGCTCGCCGGCACCGGCGGATACAATTATGACAGTTCATTGCCCGGCATGGCGGGATCTGTAAATTTTGATGGTGATGTTGTCCTGGCCCAGCTTCTCGGTGGCTATCTTTGGCGCAAGGGAGAGTTGACCGTGAAAGTCTATGCGGGCCTTGGTTTCGAGGAACATGATATTTCTCCGGCCGATCCGGGAAATTCCGTAAATGGCGGTGAATTGGGTCTTCTTGGGCAGGTGGAGTTGTGGCGTAACCTTGGTGAAAAAAGCTGGTTCTCCGCTGATGTGAGCTTTGGTGATGTTCATGGAAGCTATTGGGCGCAAATGCGTCTTGGTAACCGTTTAAGCAGACGGATCAGCGTCGGTATCGAGGGTGGAGCGCTGGGCAATGAAGACTATGACAGCGGACGCGGCGGCGGTTTTTTACGCTATCATCTGGGTGAGGCGGAATTGACATTTTCCGGGGGCGTTTCCGGCAATTATCACGAGGATGACACGGGTGGCTACGCGGCATTTGGCTACTATCGGAAATTCTGATCAGCCGGTTTGTGGCACTGTTTCCGTTTCGGGCTCTGTACTCAGCCAGTTGTCGACCGCAAGCCCGGCAATATCACCGATGCGCTTGTCCAGATTTTCCCAGGCAATGACCAGATCGGTGCCTGCATCGTAAATCATATCCCGCACATCCGTGCTTGCCGTATCGACCAGTGACAGAACGGGCGTGTGGCGTAGCGAAGTAACGGATCGGATTGTGCTGAAAACCGCACCGACATTCACATCGCAGTTTTCCAGATCAATGATAATGATATCCGGTCGGATTTTATGACCACTCAGGGAATGCACGATGACATGGCCTAATGTCGATTTGACGTCATCCTGGATATGGAAATCGGGAGTAACCCATATCCTCGACACGGCACGGCACAACCGCTGCAGGTGGTCGTCACGCCTTATGGTGACGAGAAGCAATGGGTTCTCGCTTGCATGGTGCCGGGAAAAGGCCATGAGTACTGCTCCTGTGTACCCGGGAGAACCGCTGGGCATGAACCAGAATGCCCAGGTGGGCATGTAACCAATACACGTAATACGTGTATAATTATTAATATACACTCAATTAATGTATGTAGACCAAGACCTAATTCCGCCTGATTGCAGATCAAACATGCGCGAGGATGTGCTGCATAAGCTTTACCCCCGGCCCATCGGGAGTAAGATATAATGATGCGGACAAGGATCAGGTGGAACGCGATGGTGAATTTATGAAATCATCAAAATACCAGGATCGCCGCTTTTTCGATGAAGACAAGATTCCGAGCGATGTCTGGTCGGTTCTGCGCGCGTCCTCCGTGCTCAGTGTCGGTGAATTCCGCATATTCGAGATCGCCTATGAAGCCTGGCATGGTGAAGCGGGCGAAGAAAAAATGATCGAGGAACACTTCATCGGCTACATGTTCAACGACATCGTGCCTCCATGGGTGCGTCATTTCTGCAAGAAAGTTATGAAGCAGGATAACGAGGGAAGCCTGGACCCTGAAGAGTTTGGCATCATTCGTAAGGCAGCCACCACTTATCAGATAAACAAGGGGCTGGAAGCGATGATGTGGATCATCGGATTCATGATTGTGCTGTTCCTGGTTGGGGAGGGGACTTCCCAGGCTTTGTGGCTACAATGTATGTTCCCGCCATGCTATTGAGACCTGCTTAGGCCTGAATAAAATCTCATTTGAAGTGGATGCACGCATGGGTGGAACCTGGATTGACTGGCTCCTGGTAATTGGCACGGGATTCATCGCGTTTCATGCGTTGACCTACCATGACGAGAACGGCGACCGGCCCTGGGTACACCTGCTGTTTGGAAGCATCGCTCTGATGTTTTTCTTCCGCTTCCTGCTGCACAATATTCTGGAAATCTGGTAGCCGGCCGTAAAGGTTGACCGCAGCTTAGCGCTCGTAGGGGCGTTGTTTTTCATCCTGGTCGGGAATGCGGAGCACGCGCTTCGACTCGGGCAATGCAAATTGCTGTTTCAGATATTCAAGCCTGTCCGCAACCGTCGGCGGCTTTTCCTGGACGTTGTAAAGCAGACGGTCCAGCCAGTGCATGCCCTCAGCCACATCAGGGTCCATTTTCAGGGACTTCTCATAGTCTGCCATAGCCTGCCTGTGGCGGCCCGAATGGTCATAGATGATACCGCGCAAGGCGTAGTTGCCGCCGAACTCCGGGCTTAGCTGAATGGCCCGTTCGATCGCTCTCAACGCCTCGTCATACCGTTTGAGCTGGACATTGCTGTTGGCCAGTCCGCGAAGTGCAGAGCTGTGCCGGGGATTTTTCTCCAGTGTGTCCGAGAAATATTCGGCTGCTTTCTCGTAGCGACCATCCTTGAACAGGTTTTTGCCGTCGACAAAGGAAATATCGCCCGGGGCCATTCCGGAAAAATGCCGGTAGAACTCAAAGCCGATCCACAGCACGCCGCCGATGATCGCGATCCATTTCGTAAGTTTGTAGATTGGTCCTTGATCCTGGCTCATTTGGCACCGGGAAATCCGAAAATATTGGCGTTGAACATCAGGGCAAAGACGATCACCAGGAAGAAGGTGATGAAGCGCGCACGCTGAAATTGGCCCGATATCTCAGTTTCATTGAGCTTGCGTTTTTGTTTGCGTTCCTGACGCCGAATGCTCAGCGTCCAAACCAACTTGCTAACGGGGAAATAGAGCATGATGGCCAGCAGGATGCTCCAGCCGAAAAACCACACATACTGAGCGTTCATTTCACTTCACCAGATTGATTTTCAGGTGGCCCTGAAGCTGCATTATATCAACATTGGATTGCGCAAATAAAGAGGGCCGCCGAAAAGGCGGCCCTCCATTTATTGTGTGTCGTGATCTACGGCTTTTCGAGATCCAGACGAGCCTTGCCTTCTCCAAGGTCGCCAATGTCTTCGACAAGGGCTTTGACCTCTTTGTTCGGCACTGTGGACATCTCCATCTTGTAGGCGAGGAACCACATCATGAAGACACCAAGTGCCCACCAGAGAATTTGCCATGCCCAGATTGAAGGCATACCAAAGATCCAGGTGGTGGCATCGTTCGGGTTGCCGAAGATCGTGTTACCGATCACAGCGCCCGGGCCGATACCGAAGAAGAACCACACCAGGGTGATAATCCATGCAGTCGGAACCAGCTTGCGTTTTGCAGCCGGCAGACTGGCATGGTCAGCCAGGAATTTGTGGAACTTCATCTTGTGCTTCATGTCATCCGCATTCTGGGTAACCGCGGAGATAGCAACCGCCGCGCCCAGATTGAAGAGCATTCCCCAGAAGGCCGAATGCATGGTCAGCGGCCAACGGCCCCAGGCCGTTATACCGAAGAATTTCTGACCAATGGTTTCTGTGCACATCACTGCGACGATGCCCAGGAACAGACCAACTGTAACGCCCTGACGGGTGAGCCACGGGAAGTAGCACACTGACATCAGTGACGGCCACATCTGGAAGCCGAAGGCAACAGCCAGACCGCCGAGCAGGACGAGAGCGTCCTTAGAGGTCGTGGCAACCACCAGAGCTGCAAGCACGATGACGCCAACACCGACACGGCCCCAGAACTTCTGGGTTGCGTGAGAAGCATTAGGCATCATGAAATGCTTGAGGATGTCGCGCGTCAGCATACCACCAGCAGTCGACATATAGGCAGCGCCCGTCGATTGCATGGCAGCCAGAGCACACACGGCCAGCAGACCCACCATCCAGGGCGCGGTGTCGCGCATCAGATAGATGATCTGTGGAACCAGCATGCCTTGCTTGCCTGCGGATTTCATCAGGTCAATATTGCCAAGGCCGGCACCCATCACATTATTGGTGAGTTCCGGGTGCTTTGCGGCAAAGGCGAGGTCAGCACCCAGCATATGAGCGCCAAGACCCTGAAACGCCGTAAAGACGAACAGGATTAAGCCAATGCCGAATGAAGATGCCCACACCTGCTGAGGTGCAAACGGTTCTGGGCTCTTGTTTGAGAAGGACCACATGGTAAACGCCGGGGCGGAGTGAATGCCCATAAGCGCAAACATGTAGGTAAGAACCATCATTCCCGTCCATGCACCACCGACCGGGTTTTCAACACCAAGCCCTTTCACGAACTGGATTACCCCAGGGATAGCAATGTAATGGCTATACCCGTCAGGTGTTCGCTTCGTGTCCATGGCTGAAAGTGCTGCGATACCTTGGTTCAGCTTCTCAAAGCCACCGACTGCGTTCAGCGTGATGATACCGAGCGCGATAATGCCGACCATCAAAAGAATACACTGAACAGTGTCCACATAAGCCACAGCGCGCAGACCGCCCGATGCAACATACAGGAACACAATCGCTGACAGCATCCACATGCCAACGTCAACTGACAGCAAATCCTGCGTCAGCACGTTGAACAAGAAGCCTGAGGCCCGCAATTGCAGGCCCAGATATGGAACTGAGAAGCACATCGCCACGACAACCACGAGAATGCGAATAATGTCTCCGCGGAAATATTCCGAGAGCATTTCGCCAGGTGTCACGAACCCGAAACGTTTGCCCAGCATCCACTGGCGCTTCAGGAACATAACCCCCGTAAACGGGATTGTTATGGCGTAGAACGAGGCATAGGCGTACTGGAATCCATCCCTGTAAAGTAGGCCGGGATGGCCCATAAACGTCCACCCGGAGAATGATGTGGCGGTAGCCGCCAAAACAAACACCCAGATGGAAATACTACGTCCCGCTAGAAAATAGTCGCTCGCTGTCTTGGCCATCATTGCACCCCGGACTCCCCAGTAGATGCAATATGCCCAGTACAGGAGGACGAATACGAAAAGCCAAATGACTTCGGTTTTCATGGGTCACGTCTCCCCCTGATTAAACATCAGACAACCCATCATTACGTTGGAGAAACCACTTTAGCTGCGTGGAATCCCCCTTAAAACTAGCCAACGAGGGTTATCTGGGTGCCATGCAAGACCCTTTCCCGCACAGGGTCAATGCCTCGAAGGTCGATACGAGGGGGTAGACAAGAAAAGTTCTTTGAATCAAGGAGCTATTTTGTTGCCTCTGGGGAAATGTGGCAACTTTGCGGCTTGGCAAAAATGTAATTTTCCCGATTCCTGACATATATTGCACGTCTGGAGAATCTAGATATTGAAAGGGTCGCTGATAATCAGACAACGGATCAGTGCCAAATCCGGGTCAACAGGCTAAAAAGCTAGAAATGTGAAGTGCCTAGGACCAGGTCGCTAGCCGCCGCAGGTGCAGTTGTTCGCATGGGCCTGACGGATCGTGCTCATGGATCCCGAAAGGGCATGGCGCAAATCGGCATAGTGACGGTTTACAGTGCCGATATAATCGGCTGCCTCGATGGCGCTGAGTGCACGATACATGATGGTTTGAACCGGGCCAGCAACGGTTTTGCCTGCATCTGTGCCAAAAAAATCAGACATGGCGCGCAGAGCGCCGAATACATTGTCTGCTTGATAAATGCGCTGGCGCAATTCCGCATCATTCGCAAGTTGGGCAAGAGCTTCAACCTGGTTTTTCAGGGCTTTTTCGCCTGCACCTTGCGGTAAATCCAGTGGCGCGGAGCCCCAGCCGGGATGTCCGCCCGGCTCGACCTTAACCGCATCTATGGCTTCAGAGGTTCTAAGCTGTGCCAGGCTCGCAGCCTTGCCAGCCATATCGTCGAACTTTGTTGCGCGTTTAAGAAAACCCTCCATGCGCTCATCAAAGTAATTGAAGAAGGGAATGACACCTGTACAAATCGCCGGGTGGCTCTTCTGCTTCAAAAAACCCTGCAGGTTTTGCGAAACCCTGTTTGTCGCCCATCCTGAATCCCGTGTTTGCGAGAGCTCCCTGTCGCGCGCGCGCGCGGAGACATATCGTGAGGCGAAATTGTAGATACCGCGTTCTGCTTTTACCCGGGTCACAGTGCCCGCAGCCGGCTGGCTGACTGTTTCATACCTGGTGCAACGATACTGGTAGCGTCCTCGGCGTTTGTTCCAGTGCTTCACACTGCGTACACATTTGCGCGACGCACCTGCAATTTTTAAACGTGGCGGGAACAGCCAGCGCCCGGGCCGTGTACGGTCCTTGGACCTGGCGGCCTTGATGGCATCGGCCAGCCCTGCGCCTGATCCTCGGCGGACCTTGACGATATGGGAATAAAACTCAGCTGCGCAATTGGCGACCTTCCATCCCAGAGTTGCGCTCTCGCCGGTTCCGCCAGGCTTGCGCAAGGTGACTTTCAGTTTATTTGGCGTGTCCCCCCCTCGCAGCGCGATCTCGACGATGACAATGCGTGGCTTGCGCGGCGCGATTTGCTCGACACTGGCTATGTGTACAGTGCCTTCTTTGCGGAGCTTGAGCCGCTCGCCGGAAACGTCGCGAATTTCTGCTGTCTCTGTTTCAAATACCAGCTCTGCACCGACCCGTTTGTTTCTGGCCGTGCTCTTGAGCTTTATTTGCACAAACGCGGAACCGCCGACGGGGAAAGGCCGGTCCGTTCGCAGCACCGTGATGGTGGCCGAGACGCCATCGGTTCCAAGTTCATGATGTTCGCTTGTAGCCGGTGCACCCGCTTTATTCTGATCACCAAGGGCCGCGGTGTTGTCATTGCCGGCTTGTGGCGTTCCCGGTGCCTGCGCCCGGGCATGACCAGTAAACATCACGAGAAAAGTACACAGGATCAGAGCAGGAAGGAAACGCGCTAAATGCGTGGCCATGGTTTTGTTTCCCCGGAGTTGTGTGTCGGGACTGGCAGCGGTAAGGAGTTGATGATCCAGGTTACGTTGAAATGGACTGTCGACACGAATGTGCCGACAGCCCGTCCCCGCATTTTTCAAGCGCTGGAAACGTTCCATTGCGCCTCGTTAGAACCAGTGGATGTACATATGAGTGTACAAGCCGTGATTGGTTCTGATTGCCCTCTTTGGCCCTGTCATCGTGGCGAAAACCCCCCGATATCTTGCGATGCCGGTGTGTTTCAAGTCCGCCCCGCTGCAAATCGAGAATGGCTTATGGCCAATTCCAAATCAATCGATCATTGCGTTTGGGAAGCATTTTTTTGACGGCAGGGTGAAGTTTGGACCTGCCTTGCGACATTGGCATGCGGTCCATGGGAATGCATGACACCTGGTCTGTCCGTATTGGCGCCAATTTGTAATGAGATTGAGTGAATGCCGTGTTTCTATATTGCATATCAAACGGCTAAGACGGAGCAACATGCTGCAAACGGGCCTGAAATAAGCCTGATGCGGTACCTCGACACGTCCATTTCAGAGCGCTTCATCTTGCCGCGCTGCTTTCCATGCGGGGTCACGATGGGGGAGAAACTTGTGGCAGATATGCGACATGCAATTATTTTTGCAAATGCATGGAAATGGCATCAATCACCGCGTGGCGGGCGTAACAGGAACATCACAAGCCAGATTGGTACTGTAATCAGGGCCCCTAAAATGATGTGCGGCAAGGCCCAGTGAAAGCCCCTGCGGGCATAATGCATGATCTGCTCAGGGGTCATTCCGAAATCCTGAAGCACCTGCGCGGCCGTAATATTGAGGCTCGAAAGCGCAACGCCAACGAGAAGAGACGCCAGCAATATCTTCAGCACCATGGATAAAAGACGATAGGTCATGGGCTAACCTATACCCATAAGTACAATTCAGGCCAAGAGAGTGGCCGCCGGAGTTTAGATAAAAATTGAGACTATCTCAAAGCGTTCTCGCCCTCGGCGTCCTTGCCCGTTTCAGCCGACCCCCCATCACCTGTGCGCCAGACCTTGAGTTGTTCTTTCATCTCGTATTCGTGGGTTTTCCACCAGCCGGCATCCATCCGCAACGCGCGCTTGAAGTTCGCTTTAGAAGTCGGAATGTAATCCGACATGTTCACATCGACTTCCGGGTGTTTGCCAATCAGTTTCAGAGCAGACTTGCGCACCGGGCCATAGGGGAACCATCGTGCCTGCCGCGCTAGGTGGCCGGGTTTTGTGGCGAAGGCGATAAGTTCGAGAGCTGAGGCCTTGTTGGGCGATCCCTTCGGGATAGCCCACAAATCAAGATCATAGACCTGCCCGTCCCAAATGAGAGCGAAAGGCCTGTTCTCCGCGACAATAGCCGAAAAGATACGTCCATTGAAGGCGATGGCCATTGCCACCTTCTTGCTGGCAAGCAATTTGAGAGGCTCATGAGGCCGGTCCCACCACACCACATGGTTCCTGATCGCTTCGAGACGCTTCAGGGCCCGCGCGACACCATCGTTCGTCGCCAGTGTCTCATATACCTTTTCAGGTTTTACTCCGTCAGCCATCAGGGCGAGCTCGAGAGTATATTTTGGAGAACGGGGCAGGGCGCGTTTGCCCGGAAAGCGTTTGATGTCGAAGAAATCACTGGCAGTTTTTGGTGCAGACTTCTTGAAGGCGCGCTTGTCGTAGACGATGGCTGATGACCAGGCCACGCTTGGCACGCCGCATTCATGCAGCATACCGGGCAGGAAATCTTCCTTTGCCGAGGTGCCGTCACTGGCGGCTGCCAGTGCCGTGGTATCCATCTTTTCCAGCTTGCCATCTCGACAGGCGCTCTCCAGGATTTCCGGACCGAGATCAACGAGATCCCACTTTGGCGGCTCTGAGTCATCAGTGGCTGACAGCGCTCCGAAAGCGCCATTGTGAGATACCACCTCGATGGCGATGCCCGTTTCGTCCTGGAACGGCGTGAAAAAAGCCCGTTTCTGGGATTCCGAGTAGGCGCCACCCCATGAGGCGACCGTAAGTTTGCCGGGTTTTTTATCCGCTACCGATTTTGCCTCATCAGTTGCAGGTTTGTCCTTGCTGATGTCAGAAGTTGTTTCCGGCGGATTCTGTTCCGGTCCGGTTTGCGCCAGGCTGCTGGCATGGGGGCCGAGAAGCAGTGCTGCGGCGAATGCTGCTCCCAGCAACGGCAAGTGTTTCATGAACGGTCTGCGAGCGCGCATCATCTGTTCCATATCCTAATTATTGCCCAGCCGGGCCGACCGTGATGCGATCGGATGTGACAGGAATCGGGTACTCGACTTGGCCGGCTCAAGTGAGAAACTGGGCTGCGACCATGGCCCTTTGATGACAATGGCATCGGCCGGGGCGGGTTCGGTTTCTTCTTCTTCCCCCGTTTCCTTTGCCGGAGGATGGTCAATCATCTTCATGCGCATATCCAGAGCGCTGCCGGCCAGGTCAATCGTGCCCTCGCCGGTCAAATCGGTTGTCCCCAGATCGATTTTCAGGGAATCGGTGTAGGCGCCTCCACTGCGGAAGAAAAAATCACCCTTCAGGGTCTTGAAAGACGTCGCGCTGGCACGTGCCGCGTCCCAGCCTTTTACCGGGCCGGTTTTTAAACTCGACATCAGCTTGACGATATCCACATCTGCCTGACCCGCATCCATCGAAACGCTGACCTTTCCGCCCAGGCTATGCAGAAGCCCCTTGGCCGTGCGACCCTTGCTGGTGACGTCGGCGGACAGGTTTGCTGTGCCCTCAAGGGGGCTCTCGGGTGTAAAAATCTCTATGCAACTCTTGGCGGAAACTTCCGTCAATTTACCGCTCACGCGAATGGCGGAATCCGGCACAGTCGCGTCAAATGCAAGCCTCCCGTTACCGTTGCCGCCGCAAATGTCAAACAGCGCGAGATCGGCCATGAGTTTGCCCGATTTCAGGGAAAACGAAATTGCACTTTGTCCCAGTGTGATCGGTGGGACGATGAGTTCAGTTGTAGAGATTCTCAGATCGATATTGAGGTGATGCAGCAGGGGAAAGTCGACATCGACACTTTTGGACCTGGTTTTCTTCGCATCGGGTTCTGGCTCGGCTCCGGCCTTGAAATATTGTGTCAAATCAAGCTTTTGAAGAGCAAGCGTCCCCTCGATTTGTGGCCGTGGGCTGATGAATTCGACCGCCAGTGCCCCAAGAGCCTTGTTGCCATCAAGTTCGAATGATCCCTCGTCAAATCCTATCCTGTGTCCGGCCCAGTGAAATGATCCGTTCGCCGAAAAAATTCCAGGTTTCTGGTCGTCGGGCACGAGTAAGCCCATCCACTTGGCGAATCGCGGCAGGTTCTGGATCATTAAATCCAGATTGCCGTTGACCCGCACACCATCAGTGACCGTCGCCTCACCGTCGATATCAGCCGAAACCAGCTCTCCCCGAAGTGTGACAGATACCGGTATTTTAACCACCTTCGCCACATGGCTGGGGGCTTCGCCATCATATCGAAATGTCAGCGGCTGGCTACGCCAGTTGAAAGTGCCGCGGGCTGAAAGGGTGCCGCTGGAAGAACCCAGAACGAGCTTTGCGTTGACATCCGTGAACTCTTCGCTGCTATCCGGTCCGGAGACCATCACCACGCCGTTCTCGAGCACAAATTGGTCGAAGGGCGCGGAGGTAAGGGCCTGCATGAATGCAGGCACTTCATTCGGGCCGGGATTCAGTGCCGTGACACGGGCGACAGAGCTTGATTTAACATGGGGTTCAATCAGCGTGATCCGGTCAACCTTGGGCGTTCCGGAAAACAGCGACCACAACCCGAGTCTCACATTCATGCGCTTTGCCCGTATCTCGCGAAGGGCAGCGAGATGCTTTATATCCGTCAGGCGGACATTGCTGATTTCCATCGTAAGGCGGGGGAAGTAACTCAAACGCGAGGAACCGTCGATCACCACGATCGCTCCTGTCCATTTGTTCAGGTTTTGCGTGAGATAGGCGCGGATTGAATTTTCGTTGGGGATGGAAGGTTTTACGAAAAGATAGCCAATGATGATCAGTGCGAGACACAGTGCTGAAAGCAACCCGATCCTGAAACGCGTCAATTGTCCCATTACGCCTCACACTGCAAGTCTTTGATCCGGGAGAGCATAAAAAATCATGAGAAATTCGGGGTCGGGAAATGTTCCCTGCCACGAATCCATATTGCCAAAAAACACCCTCGGAATGTCCCGGCACCGATGATTCTGTTCTAAACTGTTTACAGGGGAAATGCGAGCCTCGGCAGGCGCATAAACACCAAAGGAGAAGCCGTAAATGGACACGCCGCTATGGAGGCCGGACCCGAATGAAGTGCAGAGTAGCAATATGGCCAGTTTCATGGCGCATCTGGCGAAGCAGGGGGTGTCGGGAGCGGGGAATCCAGACAATCTTCATCGCTTCTCGGTTTCCTCCCCGGAACAATTCTGGAGCAACTTGTGGGAGTTTTGCGGTGTTCAAGGAGATATGGGCGGGGCACCGTATCTCGTTGATGGAGACAAGATGCCGGGCGCGCAGTTTTTCCCCGGGGCTAAGCTCAATTATGCGGAAAACCTGCTTAAGTTTGATAACGATAACTCTCCCGCACTGATTTTCTTTGGCGAAGACAGGACGCGCCGTGAAATGAGCTGGAGCGATTTGCGTGCACAGGTGTCGCGTACCCAGCAGGCGTTTTCTGATATGGGTGTTGTCTCGGGCGACCGCGTTGCCGCGATGATGCCGAATGTACCCGAAACAATTATTGCCTTTTTGGCAGCTGCCTCGCTCGGGGCGGTGTGGAGTTCCTGCTCACCTGATTTCGGTGCCCAGGGCGTGCTCGACCGGTTCGGCCAGATCGAACCCAAGCTGTTCATTGCCTGTGAGGGTTACAATTTCAATGGCAAGTCCTGCCCTGTGTCGGATCGAATTGAAAAGGTGCTTGCACAACTGCCCAGCGTGGAAAGAGCAATCCTTTTGCCTGGTCTGGATGGCACCACGGGGACGTGTGATCGTGTCGGGCGGGCCATCGCGTGGAACGATGCACTGAATTCATTTGAGCCCGGGGACATTCAGTTCACGCAACTGCCATTTTCCCATCCTCTCTACATCCTGTTTTCGTCCGGCACGACAGGTGTGCCGAAATGTATTGTTCATTCAGCCGGCGGTGCACTGCTCCAGCATCTGAAAGAACACAAGCTCCATTGCGACCTGCGTGAGGGAGAACGGTTGTTCTATTTCACCACCTGCGGCTGGATGATGTGGAACTGGCTGGTCTCCGGTCTCGCATCGGGCGCAACACTACTGCTCTATGACGGTGCGCCCATGTATGAGGGGGGTCGGCTATTGTTCGATTTCGCAGATGCTGAAAACATAAATATTTTCGGCATCTCGGCAAAGTTCATCGACGCGCTATGCAATGCGGATGTTCGGCCACGCGAAACCCATGGGCTGGACTCCGTCCGGATGATGCTCTCGACCGGTTCACCCCTGTCGCCGGAGAGCTATGACTATGTCTATGAGCACATCAAACCGAACATGCACCTGTCCTCGATTTCAGGTGGGACAGACATCGTGTCCTGTTTCGTGCTTGGCCACCCCATGCTTCCCGTTTGGCGTGGAGAGGTGCAGTCCGCCGGATTGGGGATGGCGGTGGAAGTTTTCGATGCCGAGGGCAACTCCCTGAAGCCGGGAGAGGGCAAGGGCGAGCTGGTTTGCACCACGCCGTTTCCCTCCATGCCGATCGGGTTCTGGAACGACCCGCAAGGGATGAAATATCATGACGCCTATTTCGCGCGCTTTGACAATATCTGGCATCACGGTGACTTCGCCGAGTGGACGGCGAATGGCGGAATGATCATTCATGGCCGATCGGACGCAACGCTCAATCCGGGTGGCGTTCGTATCGGAACGGCGGAAATTTACCGGCAGGTGGAACAGCTGGAAGAGGTCGCCGAGGCAATCGTCATCGGGCAGGACTGGGACAATGATGTGCGGATCATACTGTTCGTCATTCTGGCCGATGGCAGGGTGTTGAACGACGATCTTCAGAAGCGCATCAAAACCCGCATTCGCGAGGGCGCCAGCCCGCGCCATGTGCCGGCCAGAATTGTCCAGGTGAATGACATACCACGCACCAAATCGGGGAAGATTACCGAGCTTGCGGTGCGCGACATCGTGCATGGCCGTGAGATCAGGAATATCGAGGCGCTGGCCAATCCCGAAAGCCTTGATCTGTACCGCGATCTTGCTGAATTGCAGAGTTGAATCGGCGGCGGATTGTCTGAGTTCTGGTATGGGGGAAAATTCCCTTATATCCATCCACACAGGACATAAATCCGCTCAGGCTGAAATGTCTGCTTCAAGAAGCCATTGAACCTTAAGGTCCTTTAGAGTTACGAAGAATAATGAGGCTCTGAAGTTCGAATGACATGGAGCGTTGAGATGACCCAGATACAGAGCACCGAGAGGGAGTTCATACTGAAAGCGATGGTTGCAATGGCTGCCGCGGACGGGGATCTGCACGACGATGAGCTTGCGACGATCCGCACAGTTTATGAGAAGAATACAGGAGAGGCGATCAGCGCGGATGACATCAACAACGTGTCCAAAAGCCGCCAATCCCAAACAACCACCCTTCCAGAACAATTGGCGGCGATACAAGGCCAACTGACCGGGGATGTGAAAAAGACGATCCTGAGCAGTGCCTACATGGTTCTGCTGGCCGATGGGCGGGTTAGTGCCCGCGAGCGCAAAAAGCTGATGAATCTGGCCGATGCGATGAAAGTATCAAATGTCCACCGGAGTATTATTTTCGAGGATGTCGAGCGCGCCCTTGGATAAGCGGCGTCATCCCGTGGTGCATGTCATGTCCTGACCGCAGCACAAGGGTGATTTGATTTTGCCATGACCATTGGGACATTTGGACACCTGCACCTGGTTCCCGTCATCGAGCGTGAGGCTGTCGTTTTCCAAAGGGGCATCGCACTTCCCGCAGGTCGCATTGACACTCATTCCGCATTTTTTACATTCATAAGTTGCCATTTTTTTCACCCGCTTTGTACGATTGAGCTGAAATTTACTGATTGAACCTATCAGCCACGCTCCAACCCATGCAAGCGCACCGGCACGCGCCAGTAAAGCGCCTGGGGTGGTCGTAGACCTCCAACAGGCCTGAAGCGGAATCTATCTTCTTGAACATTGCCACTGCCAGCTGGACTCGCTCTTTGTACAGGAGGGCACGCATTTGTTCCGGCAACAACGCTCCCCTCCCGATTGGCGGCATTCGGTGGGGGCAGGCGTCTTGCAGGGAAAGGGTGACCACGTTGTGAAGCTGCAAGTCTCCCTGATGTATTTCATGTAGTCTTCCTGGGATTTGCGGGCCCTTGGAAAATTGGGCTCATTGTTGGCTACCGAATGAACTGTTTCGGCGATCTCGGCTACCCAGATATTGCAGAGGCGTAGACGTCCCATACTCAACAGATCAAGCCCGCCATATTTACCTGCGCAGACTTCCAGCATGGCTTCATAGAAACGCCGGTTACAGGTCTCCGCACTTTCCCCATAGCTGGAATAGTAGCAGCGGTCGTGCACATTGCAGGCAGGAGTCAGGTCGGGGATGCTGAGCAGATGAAGCAATTCGCCTGTGAGGCCCTGGAAGATATTTTCGACATAGTCACAACCATCGACGACGGCGTGGGGAAACTCGGAGCTGGTCCACCCACCGCCGCGCGTATCACAGCTGCGGGGCACGGATATGCATTGGCCGGAATGGGAGCTGTTGGAAAATGAAAATAACGGTGCGATGAGCACGGCAAAAAAGAGCATGATCTTAAGGACGCGTTTCATCCCATCTCTTCCTTTGAGGCCCCTTTGATCTGTACTCACTGAACCTGAAAATGGTCATTGAAGCCAAGAATGTCAGGCAAGTATACTGCCAATGATTAACCGGCTAATTTTCATCCCTGATTTTGTGTCATGAGTTTTCAACCGTTGATAATGCCCGGTCAAAAACGATGATTGTGTGTTCCTGCAATGTTATTTCGAGCCGCGAAATAGAAATCGCGGTGGAAGACCTCGTCGCTACCGACTCTGATGTGGTGCTGACACCCGGAATGGTATACCGGGCTTGCGGATGCCGACCAAAATGCGGAACATGTTTGGGTCATCTGGCTGAGCTGATACACGCCCACCGTGAGGCGTTGCAGGCGCCAGATCATGCCGCAGCGAGTGTGGACAGGGCTCCGGAAACAGTTTAGATTTATTCTAAGGTAAAAACCCGATTCCCAAGGAGACGACCATGAAGGGCGACAAGAAGGTCATCGAGTATCTGAACAAGGCTCTGCGCCACGAGATGACGGCGGTTAACCAGTACTGGCTGCATTATCGCATGCTTGATGATTGGGGATTTACGAAGCTGGCTAAAAAACAGCGGGAGGAATCCATCGAGGAAATGCAGCATGCCGACAGCCTGATTGATCGCATCCTTGTGCTTGAGGGTTTTCCGAACATGCAGGAGCTCGACCCCTTGATGATCGGGCAGAATTTGAAAGAGACGCTGGAATGCGATCTCAAGGCCGAATACAGCGCGCGGAAACTCTACATCGAGGCGCGCGAAGTCTGCCGCAAGGCGGAAGACTATGTGTCTATGGAGTTATTCGAGAGCCTTATCAAGGACGAGGAAGGCCATATCGACTGGCTGGAAACGCAGTTAGAGAATATCGAGTTGATTGGTATCGAGAATTACGGCCAGCTGCAAAGTGCACCTGCCGACGAAAGTGAAGGTTAGCCCACTACGCCCGCTGCGGATTTAATCATGACGCTTGCAAGCAGGACGTAGACCGCTGTCCAGGCATCACGCACTTCAGGTGTAAAGTTCTCTGCAAGACCTTGCTCAAGGGTCCACCGTGAATCGGTTTTTGTATCTGCACGCAGTGTGATCAAACATGGTGAAAGACACCTTAGGCGGGTAATTTTGGAGAAGTGTACCTGGAGTAAGAGGGGTATCCCATCAGCCCACCACGGTTCTTGCCCCGGGCCTGCCGCTTGAGATCGCGCGATGCAGGAATATCACCGGCGCAAGGCCGATAACGACGATGGCCAGCGCGGCCATTGCGCCCTCCTCGAACAGATCGAGCGACGCCAGGGTATAGACATGGGTGGCGAGCGTATCGAAGTTGAAGGGCCGCAGCAGCAGGGTCGCGGGCAACTCCTTCATGGAATCAACAAAAACGAGTAGCCCGGCGGCTCCCAGCACTGGCATCATGATCGGCAAGTGGACGCGGAACAGGGTCTGGGTGATGGACACGCCCATGGTGCGGGACGCCGCGTCGAGGTTGGTAGAGGTTTTTTTAAATCCGGCATCAATAGATCCATATGAAATGGCGAGAAACCTGACCGTGTAGGCCAGTACCAGCCCAGCCGCGCTACCCGACAGGAGCAACCCGGTCGAGATGCCGAAGGTGGATTGCATGAATGCATCAAACGCATTGTCGAACCCGGCAAGTGGAATGAGCACGCCAATGGCGAGCACGGTGCCCGGCACCGCGTAACCGACACTCGCCAGCGCGGTTGCGCCATGAACCAGCTTCGACCTGCTGGCGCGGCAAGCATAAGCGAGGATGGTGCCCACAGTGACGGCGAGCAATCCGGTAGATGCAGCAAGCATGAGGGAGTGCCCGGCTGCTTTCCAGAACGCCGGTTTCAAACCCTCGGCAAGGTTGGAAACAGCAGCGTCAAACAGGACGCTGACTGGGAAAACAAATCCGATCAGGACCGGCAGCGCGCAGGCGATCATGGCAAGGATGCCGGCAACCGGTCTAAGCTGCTGTTCCGGCAGCAGTGAGTATTTGCCAGTTGTATGGTGGAAGCGCTGGCGCTTGCGCGCACTGCGCTCAATGTAAATAAGCGCGAAGACGAACATCAGCATGATACAGGAAATTTGGGCAGCGCCCGGCAGGGACGAGCGCTCGAGCCATGTCGTGTAGATGCTGACCGTCAGCGTCTGGATACCGAGAAACTCGACCGCGCCGATATCGTTCAACGTTTCCATCAGCGCCAGCGTAACGCCGGCCACGAGCGCGGGCCGGGCGAGCGGCAGGGCCACGGACCAGAAAGTGCCCCAGGCGGTGCGGCCAAGCACGCGGCTCACTTCAAGAACGCACACTGATTGCTGAAGAAAACTCGCCCTCGCGGTGAGGTAAACATAGGGGTAGAGCACGAAAGACATCACCAGAATGCCACCCCATACCGAACGGATTTCGGGAAACCAGTAGTCTGCGGAATTGGTCCAGCCGAATGCTCTGCGCATCGCTGTCTGCAAGGTGCCGGAATAGTCCAGCAACTCCATGTAGCAAAAGGCGATGATGTAGGTCGGCATCGCCAGCGGCACCAGCAGCAACCATTCGAACAGCGCACGTCCGGGAAAGCGGAACATGGTGACGAGCCAGGCCGTTCCCGCACCAATAACAAGGGTTGTTGCTCCGACGCCGAGCATAAGCTCCAGCGTTGTCAGGGTGGAGGAGGGCAACACCGTGGAAACCAGGTGCGGCCAGGTGTCGCCGCTCGAGCGCAGGCCCAGTACCGCGATTGCAATAAGCGGTGCCGCCGCCAACAGAGCAATGGTCAGGGCGCCAAGCGACCAGCCCAGATTTCCTGCGCTGTGCAACCTGTTGGCTGCCAGCCGAAGACCTGAACGCATGTCGATAGCAGAACTCATGGGCTCCTAATGCCTGGCGTTATTTGGATGCAGTGAATTGACTCCGGCATGGAGGTTAGCGTCGCAAATGGACTTGTCAGAAAGCATATGTCCGAAATCACGCAATACATTGCCAAACGCGGTGGCTGTTTCAACCACACCATCTATGTCACTTGAACCAAGCAGCACGAATGCGCAAGACCTCATGGCCGGACATTCCGAATGCTGACTGGCCGCGACCATGGAAATGGCCATGCATTCATCGGGGCAGAATCCTGAGCAACCAAACGGAAAATAGTTGATTGACCGGCACGCCTTTTTGTGGACTGACCGGACCCAACATGAAAGCTCTGTCACTGCGGATTTTGCGCTGACCGGACCGAGTTCCGAAGCGAACAGATTCCAGCCGGTTTCCCAGCAATTGATATCTTCGGTCTGGTACCCGGCGAGCCAACAACGAAAACCGATGCCGACCAGCCTTTCCGGGCGCTTTACCGGGTTGAACTGCATGGACTGGCGCCGTGCAGGGATGCCTGGCGCAGTGTTGCGTTTGCGTAATGTCATAACGGGAACATCATTCCGCAGGATATTCTGATGTGAAAATAAAAGACGCGCCGGCAAGATATTGATCCTGACCGGCGCGCCCTGATGCCAAATGAGCGAGGCCTGGTGCCCCGGTCTGGCTCTAGGAGCTCGGTCCGTTGTTGTACCCGACCTTGTCGACCAGTGCGCTGGCCTTTGAGCGCAGCTCACCAATCTTGGCTACGGAAAGGCTGTCCGGCTTGAACTTGCCAAAGCTTGCCGCGATTTTGCCGGACAGCACGCCAGACTTCACCGGATACTCATTGTTGACCGAAGCGTAGAGCTTTTGCCCTTCATCCGAAGACAGGAACTCCATCAGCTGAATTGCATTTGCCTTGTTCGGTGCATTTTTCGCCAGCGCCATGCCGGAAAGGTTCACATGCACACCACGGCCATCATTGTTGGGCCAGATCAGTTTGACCGCCTTGGCCCATTCCTTCTGTTCGGGCTTCTTCTCATTGGTCATCATCAGCGCCAGGTAATAGTGATTGGAGATGGCTAGGTCACATTCACCTGCAAAAACCCCCTTGGACTGAGCCCTGTCGTTGCCCGCGGGCTTGCGCGCCAGATTGTTCTTCAAGCCCGAGAGCCATTTTTCAGCTTTCTTCTCACCATGGTGAGCAATCATCGAGGCGAAGAGGGCGACATTGTATGCATTCTGTCCAGAGCGGCTGCAGATCTTGCCTTTCCATTTCGGCTCGGCCAATTCTTCATAAGTGATGGTATTCTGCTTCACCCTCTCCTTCGAGGCGAGGATCACGCGGATACGACTCGTCAGGCCAAACCAGTGGCCTTTGGGATCACGCATGTTTACCGGGATGTTGGTATTGACCGTATTGTTGGTGACAGGCTGTGTGATGCCTGCCTTCACAACACTGGTCAAACGGCCAATATCCACCGTAAAGATCAGATCGACGGGGCTATTCGCGCCTTCAGCTTTGACGCGCTCCGCCAAGCCTTTCTTGGCATAGACGACATTGGTTTTGATGCCGGTCTTTTTGGTGAAGGCGTTCAGCATGGGCTGGATCAGGACCGGCTGGCGGTAAGAATAGATATTCACCTCGCCAGCAGCATGGGCCAGGCTTGCAAAAGAAACTGAAGTCAGAAGAGAAAGTGCGGCAAGACGGCCCGCACGTCGAGCGGTATGGGAGTACATATATTCCTCCAATATGCGAGGTTCAAAGCCTCGGTATCGGTTGACACATCGCTGTTGGGTGCCCCAAAGCGTGGCGCAGATTTGTCTGCATGAATGAGATTTGTCAATTATATATTTTGAGAGTTTTCAACTATTAGAATGTTTCTAATTCATATATATTAGAGTTAGAATTATTCTAATTCAAAATAATAAGTATTTATATTAATTATACTATTATATATAAAAATATACTATGTATAATCGGTTTATTATAAATATCCATACTATTATGGATTTCTCTCTGACAAATTTACCAGCCAATAATATTCAGCGAAGACGGGGCGATCTGACGCAGGGCAAACGGGGCATTCCCAAGTTCGGGTGCTTGTAGAAGTCTGGCCCCAGTTCTGCTTCATACTTTATGACACACGCTTCATAATAATGCGTGTGGATAGAGTGCAGGTAATGGCGGGGACGCAAGTTTCATGACTATGAAAAAAACAGCTAAAAGGGTGATTATCGGAACCCTCATTCTTGGGTTGTTATGGTTGGGATACACATGGCGGAATATCGGCTCCATATTGTCGGTTGCCTCTGCCTTCTATGCCAAGACCTTGTGTTCGGGTGTCTATCTCGCAAAAAGGGATGAGCAGCAGGTCGTGTTTGAAGACGTGCTTGCCGATATGTCGTTCGGGTTGCGGCACTGGCACCGGGAGATTTACCCCGACCGCAATCTCGTCAATATCACTTTGACGGGCTTCCCCCCTGCCGAGCGCAATGCGCTCTATCGGCCTGGGCTTGGATGCACGCTGGTGACCGACACCAGCATTGAGAAGCTTCACCGCCAAGCGAAGGATTACGCGCCGCCGCCGCCAGCGGGACGTTCAACGGCACTTTGGCCGGAAGGCAATACTGTTGAGCTTTCCGGGCCTGTTGAAGGCGTTGACGGGCAAAAACTCAAACGAGCTGTGGATGCGGCCTTCGCCGAGCCGAACAAGCGTTTCAAACGGCGCACGCGCAGTGTTGTAGTTGTCCACAAGGGGCGCATCATTGCAGAACGCTACGCAAAAGGCTTTGGGCCGGATACGCCGCAAATTGGCTGGTCCATGGGCAAAAGCGTGCTCAATGCGCTCATCGGCACTCTCACAGCCGACGGGCGTATGAGGCTGGATCTGAACCGTCTGCTACCTCAGTGGCAGGCGGCGGGTGATCCACGAAGCGCCATAACGGTTGACCATTTGCTGCGCATGGTGAGTGGGCTAGATTTCGATGAGCCCCATAAACGCATGCTATCGGACACGCGCAAGATGCTGTTCCTGACAGGCGACAGCGCGGCCTCCGCAGCTTCTGAAAAGCTCAGCTCTCCCGTGGGCAGCAAGTGGTTTTATGCCAGCGGCTCTTCAACATTGTTGGCGAGCGCCATACGCCCAGCCATTGGCGGTTCGCAGGCACAGTATTTCTCCTATCCACGTAAGGCACTATTTGGTCCTCTTGGAATGAACAGTGCGGTGATGGAACCGGATGCCGCGGGCACGTTTCTCGCACCTGCTTTTGTTTATGCCTCGGCGCGCGACTGGGCGCGTCTGGGATTGTTGTATCTCAATGACGGGGTCTGGGGAGGTAAACGGATTTTACCTGAAGGCTGGGTGAAGACATCGCTCACGCCCACGCCTCAATCGGGTGGTCAGTATGGCGCCCATCTGTGGCTGGAAATTCCCGGCTTCCTGCGTCCTGATTACCCTTCCGCGCATAAGACTCCTAAAGATGCTTTTTTCATGCTCGGCCATGACGGGCAGATGGTGGCGGTCATCCCTTCGCGTGAACTGGTGGTGGTGCGGCTCGGGTTGTCACGCAAGCGGAATACTTGGGACCATGAGGAGTTCCTGCATAATTTGCTTCAGGCGGTTGGGAACGGGCAGGGCTAGTCGCGCTCATCCACGGCGGATGCTACCCGGTCCGCGGAAAAGGTTACGTCGATCCGCGTGCCGGAATCGGAAATACTGCGCAGTTTGAATTTGGCCCGGTTGGCTTCGACAAGCGCCTTGGTCAGCGGTAGGCCAAGGCCAGTGCCCAATTGCGTCCTCGGCGAAGTATCCACCTGCTGAAACGGTTTCAGCGCCACTGAAATTTCACCCTCGGACATGCCAATACCAGAATCGCGCACGCGGAGCCTGACACCGCCGGAGACGGTGCTCTGCGTTGAGACGATCACCTGCCCGCCCGGCTTGGTGAATTTGATCGCGTTGGACACCAGGTTCAGGATAATTTGCTTGATGGAACGCCGGTCGGCCAGAACATCAGGCAAGTCGTCGGCGAAGGCTGTACGCAGCAGCACGCGTTGACGCTGGGCCTGCGGCTGCAAGGAATGCACGCTTTCAATCACCACTTCCTCCAGATCAACCGCTGTAAAATTCAACTCAAACTCGCCCGCTTCGATCTTGGAGATGTCGAGCAGATCATTGACGAGGGAGAGAGCATAGAGGCCGCTTTCATGAATATCGCGGATATAGCCGCGATAGCGTTCATTGCCGATTGGCCCGAGCTGCTCCTCTTTCATGAGTTCGGCAAAACCGATGATCGAATTAAGCGGCGTTCTCACCTCGTGGCTGACCTTGGCAAGAAAATCCGTCTTGTTGAGGTGAACGATTGAGCCGGGCTTGTGCCTGTTCCCGCCTTTTTTACCCTTGCTCTTGCTGCGCTTGCCGTCCTTTTTGGATTTTGCACCAAAGTCATCATTTGCCGCATTCACCTCATTTGGCGCGGTATTGGACAGGTGGGCCTTCTCACCACCCGGGTCTGTCTTTGGGAGCGCGTTTGTCTGTGGATGCAGGATCACCAGGCAGGCCTTCTCGTCTCCTTCCGCCGCAATCGGATGGATAGCTACGGGCATTCGGACTTCTCTCCCGCTGCGCGAACGTGCCTTCAGTTCAATCGTTTTCGCCTCCACTCCCAATTTTTTCCCAAGGTGTTTCGCCAGCGCTTTAGTCTCTGATGGGAACACCGCCTTCAGACCGCCCGCCTCTTCAAGTTTTTCCGCCGAGCTGTAACCGAACGCGAGGGCAAATGAGCTATTCGCCTTGATGAGACGTGCGCCTTCGCATACCGCAAGTCCGGCTGGCAGCGCTTCAAGCAGCTGTGTCGTGCCAGGTGCACGCAGGCTGTTAAGCGAGAGAGACTCCTGATGAGGCGGGGTGGCCTCATCATCAGTGATGGTGTCAGCCTGTTCGTTCTCGTCGGGGGCTGATATCAGGCGGGCAAGTTTGGCTAGGGTTTCACGGTTTCCCGCACCGGCTGAACCGCCATTCGGTTTTTCGAACTGTCCCATAGAAAAGAGGCCATTCTTGTGTCCGGCAAACCGGAATATGAACAATACCGCGCTCGCTGGGAGGCATACTCCCCCAGCGTCCACAACCTGATTTGTGATTTTGAACCGATGCCCGTCGGATCAAATACTCAGCTTTCAAGTCCTGCATACCGCGTATTGGCCCTGTCGTCCACGAGCGTCATAATTGTGCAGTGCAAAATAAATGTTGCAATGCAACATAACTGGGTCTATATATACCCTGCTGCTGAGTGCAGCTAAGGAATTTACACACACCCGGGTGCGGGCCCGGAGCTAGAGGATACGAGGTAGAACGATGTCAGATTTTAATTTGAATGAAACTAACGAGGCTGCTGAGACCACGGCAGACTCTTTCAAGAAAGTGGAAGCAAGCGTCTCGGAACTTTTCGAAGGCGTGGACATGGCTGTTCCGGAGGCTGTTCGGGCTATTGCTGAGCAGTCGGTTGCCCAGAGCCGCGAAGCCTATGAAAATGCTAAAGGTTCGATGGAAGAGGCCGTTGAGGTTCTTGAAAAATCCATCGATCAGGCAGGTCAGGGCGCAGCCGCGCTCAACCGCAAGGTTATCGATAATGCACAGGCCAACCTGAATACGGGCTTTGACCTTGCGAAGGAGATGGCGGGCGCGAAGAACATCGCCGAGATCATGGAGTTGCAGTCGTCATTTGTACGCAAGCAATTCGAAGTTCTCTCCGCACAGGCAGAGGGGATTCGTGAATTGTCCACAAAGGTTGCCACGGACACGGCCAACCCAATCAAGGATCATGTTTCCAAGTCTATTGACAAGGTCACGTCCAGCTAACATATGCACTACAGGGTCTGCCCAATTGAGTCGTATGGGGCAGGCCGCGTTGAGAAGTGGCGTAGCGTTGAGTTGACCTGCTTCAAACAGCAGGCATTGTAGCGTTAGTCAAATGTACCCCTCAGAGTAATATGTGCCGGAAGGCCCGGAGCATTTCATGCTTCGGGCCTTCTTTTTTATGGCCGGATATTAAATGCGATAAGCCGCTGCGGCACTGTTGCATGATGATGTCCTAGCGCTTAATTTGCACGCCAGTTCACACCTTGATGTGCCGCCTTAGCTCAGTCGGTTAGAGCGCTAGATTGTGGATCTAGAGGTCCCCCGTTCGATCCGGGGAGGCGGTACCATTTTTGATGTCTCTTGCGGACAATTTTGAACAGATATTTTACTCACCACCAACAGGGCGGCCGCGGCAAATGGATGTGGACCGGGGCCGGTAAATGACCGCCGACGTCTGACTGGCCGGCCTTATGAGGGTGTTCAGATTGTTTTCTTCCCCGTCGCGCCCTGTGGCTTGCTCACCAGCAGGATCAGCGGGATCGCGGCGGCCGAGACCAAAGTGTAGAGACCGAACGCGTTGAGATAGCTGATCATCGCTGCCTGCCGGGCCATCTCCTTGGAAAGGCGCGCAAGCGACTGGGCATCGTCCATGTTCCATTCACCACTGACCCACGGCATCTCGAAGGGGCGGGAGAAGGGCGTCACAAGTTCCGTCATATGCTCGTAATTCATGGCTGTGGAACGCACGATCTGGGTGACGGTGAGCGAGATGAAAAAGCTCGAGCCGATATTGCGCAACAGATGAAACACGGCAGAGGTCTCAGGGCGAACTGATGCAGGCAGGGTAGAGAATGTGGCGACTGTAAGCGGCACCCAGATGGTGCCGACGGCCAGCCCCTGCACGATGCCGTTCAGGACAAGCTCATTGAACGAGACATTGAGATCAAACGTCATCAGCCACGCACCGGCAATGACGAGGGCAGAGAAGCCGGCCAGCATGCATTTGCGTGGGTATTTCTGGCCGATGAACATGGCGATGAAAAAGCCGATCATGGCTCCGAACCCGCGAGAGCCCAGCACATAGCCGATGAGCGAATCCGGAAAACCGACCTGTTCGCGCAGTAGCGAGGGCAGCACGACCATCGGCGTGAAGTTCAGCATGCCGTAAATGAACACCAGCACCAGCCCGAGTGCATAATTGCGGTTCAGCAGCAGGCGCAGGTTGATGAACGGTTTTTTTGCCGTGAGGGAATGGACTACGAACAGATACCCGGCCAGACCTGCAAGAAACATTTCCAGTAATATCTCGTTCGAGTCGAACCAGTCGAGTCTCTGGCCCCGGGACAGGACTAGCTGGATGCAGGCAATTGCTGTTGAGAGAAATATAAAACCGGTCCAGTCGAGCCGGGTGCTTTCATCAGATGGCGCGTCTTTAGGGAGTGCCAGGTACAATCCAGCAAACGCAACCAGGCCGACAGGCGCGATGATGTAGAACGCCCAGCGCCAGCTTGCCAGTTCCGCCATGACACCGCCGATGACGGGTCCGAGAAAGGCGCCAAGCACCACGCCGATGCCGAACAGTCCGACCGCCGCGCCATGTTGGCGTTTCGGGAAGGTGTCGAGCGTGACCGTCTGGGTGAGGGGGGTCAGCGGCGCACCAAGCGCGCCCTGGACCACACGCCAGAAGATCAGTTCCTCCAGCGAGTTCGCAGAGCCGCACATATAGGTGGCAATGCTAAATCCCAGGACGGACCACAGCATCACCTGCCGCTTGCCGCCCCTTGCCACCAGCCATCCGGTCATGGGGGTAACAACGGCGGTCGCCAGGATGTTGAACGTCATTGTCCAGGTGATCTCGTCAGCCGTTGCCGACATCGCCCCTTGAAGCTGCGGCAGGATGGTCGACACCACCAGGATTGTCGTGGAGTAGAGCGTCGCGCTCAGAACCACGGTGAACAGGATGATATTCCGGCGCGCCGGCGACAGATCATTCTCCTGCTCGTCCGCTAAAAATTTTGCTGATGCGGCGTCGGCCATGCTTGTAATCGTAACCTTAGCTATTGTATGCTATGCAATAGTATCAATGCTTACAAAATAAAGCGAGGGTGGAATTGCAGCTTTCAGAAGGACGGTATCTGGCTTTTCTCATTGTTGACGCGGCGCGGCTGCAACGCACCGTTTTCGACCGGCGCGTGCGCAAGCTGGGTTTCACGCGCACCCAATGGCTGGTGCTGCGGCGGCTGGGAGAACAGCCTGGCGTCAGCCAGTCGGAACTTGCAGACATGCTGGAAGTCGAGCGTGCGACAGCCGGACGGCTCATCGACAAGCTCGAGGAAAATGGCTGGCTGGAGCGCCGTGCAGATAAGGGCGATCGCCGCATCAACCGGATATATCTCACCGAAAAAGGGAGATCCGTTCACGGCATCATCGGGCCCATTGCCGAGGCCATGGTGGAAGAGGAGCTTTCGGATTTGTCCAAGCAGGAGCGCGAGGCTCTGACCGATCTGCTTCTGAACGTCAAACAGCGGTTACAGAAAATGGATGCAGAAAACGAGATCATCGAATCTGCCGAACTTGAGAGAGAAAATGCCTAGGAAGAAGGCGCAAAAAAAATCTGCGGCGAAGATGCCCTCGCGCAGCACACTCATGAAGGTTCTGCTTCTCGGCGTCGTGCCTGCCATCGCGATCATTGGCGCTGGCTACTACTGGCTTCAGGGCGCTCGCTACGTCGCTACGCAGAATGCCTATGTGAAAACCGATATAGCGAAACTGGCGGCGGAGGTATCCGGCCCGGCGGTGGAGGTGCGCGCCCATGCCCATATGCTGGTGAAGACGGGTGATGTGCTGGTGAAGATCAACCCGCGTCCGTTCAAGCTGGCCCTCGCACTGGCTGAAGCTGAACTGGATGAATCACGCCAGCAGGTTGAGATGTTGCGGGCCACGCTGGGCGAGGCAAAATACGAATTGGAAGAAGCGGAAGACCGCGCCGCCTATTTCCGCAAACGCTATGGCCGTCAGGTTGACCTGGCCAAGCGTGGCATCGTTGCCGCCACCCGCCACGACGAGTTGGAGAATGACGCCAATGCGTCTGAAGACCGGGTGGTTATGGCGCGGCAAAAAATCACCCGTATCCGAGCCTCTCTTGGTGGTGCTCCTGATAGACCGGTGGACGCTCATCCGCTGGTGCGCGCCAAGATTGCTGCCGTAAACCAGGCTCGGCTGGACCTTGAGCACACCACCGTGAAGTCCCCGTCAAGCGGCACGGTTGTCACTGTACCCCTGGTCCCTGGGGAGCAGATCACGGCATCCAAACCTTTGTTTGCCATCGTCACGGACAAGGCGCCCTGGGTGGACGCCAACTTCAAGGAAACCGAACTGACCCATGTGCGGGTCGGGCAGAGGGCCACGGTTGAGCTCGACACCTATCCCGGCGTGAGCTGGAGCGCGAAAGTTAAAAGCATCTCGCCTGCAACGGGTGCTGAATTCGCGATATTGCCTCCGCAAAACGCTTCAGGAAACTGGGTCAAGGTGGTGCAGCGCCTGCCCGTGCGCCTGCAACTGGAGCCGCGCCCCGGTATGCCACCCCTGCGGGCTGGCATGACGGCCAATGTCACCATCGACACCGGCCAGGAGCGGTCGCTTGCGGATTTGCTCGGGGGTTTCACTGCGACGGCGAAGTCGGAAAAGTAGAGAGCTCAGGCTTCCTCCATCACTTCGAAATCACCAGATTCGGGATCGAGCATCAGCAACTCCCCGCCTGAAATATCGAACCAGCCGCCATGCAGCTGTAACCGGCCCTTGTCCTCCAGGATATTGACACAGGGAAAGGTTCGCAAATTCTCGATGGAATGGCGGATGGAGATGCGCTCGAGAGCCGTCTGGCGTTCGCTATCGGTCATGTAGCTGTTCGAGGCGACCGAGTTGGCGGCGGGGCGGAGCAGTTCCATCCACTTGCCGATAAAATCTCCAGGCGAGAGAGGCTCGGCGTTGGGATCGAGCGCTGCCTTGATGCCGCCGCAACGCCCGTGTCCCAGCACGAGGATATGTTTCACCTTGAGGACTTGTACTGCGAATTCCAGCGCGGCGGAGGTCGAGTGGTATTCGCCATCGGGCGTGTAGGGCGGGACGAGATTGGCGACATTCCGCACCACGAAGATTTCACCGGGCGCTGAATTGAACACGGTTTCGGGTGCCGCGCGGGAGTCGCAGCAGGAGATGACCATGCACTCCGGGGTCTGGCCGTCCTTTGCGAGTTGCCTGTAGCGCCTGCTTTCGTCTGCAAAACGGCCTTGCTTGAAGGCACGGTAGCCTTCGAGCAGGGATTGGGGGAAGTCGGTCATGATCTATTCTCCTTCCGCCGCTCCAGAAACTTCGGATTGGTGATCGCAAGTTCGGCTTCCAGATAGTTCAGCAGAATGTTCTGGAGATCTGAGTTTGAAGCCGTGGAGATTTTGCCTTTGCGTAGTGCTTTCGCAATGAATTCAAGGCTTTCCACGCTAAGGTTTTCAACCAAAGAATCGCCCGGATCGGGGTTTTCCAGGCGTCGCTGTGCAATGCCCAGAGCATTTGCGACCATCGCTCCCGCATAGCGCTTCGTAGAGGGGAGGTCTGGCGCGATCTCTTGTATGTAGGTCTCAAGTGCGATGTTCACCAGCGCCTCGGCCTGTTTCATTGTGTTGCTCATGAGCCTGCCTCCAGTGCCATTATACCGGCAAGTGCTTCATGTTCCATTTCAGGTGCCATGATCCCCGTCAGCAGCAACTCTATCGAAGGCTCACCGCTGGTGATATGGCGCTCGCCCTGCAACAGCGCCACCACGGCCCAGCGCGCAGAGGCGAGGATTTCCCAATAGGGGATGAGGTCTTCATCAAGCGGCGTTTCTGATTGCGCGTTGTAGCCGCGGGTAAAGGCTTTGCGTGAAGATACACCGCCGGCCTCGCGGTCGTCCGCACCAAAGCGCCAGCAGCGGGCATGGAACCAGCCCACATCCAGATGAGGGTCGCCCCAATGGCAGAATTCCCAATCGAGGATACCGGTGAGCTTGCCCTCGTCGACCATGTAGTTTCCGGTGCGAAAATCTCCGTGGCACAGGGTAACGCGGGTTTTGGGCGGCGCGTTTTCTTCCAGCCAGCTGAGGATATATTCAAGGGCCGGGCGCGGCTCTGACAGCGTGTCCATATGGCTGCGCATCTGCGCCAGCTGGACAAGCGCCGGGGAGGTTTCGGGAACTCTCAAGAATTCAAGGTCCTCGCCTGGCGGGTGCACGGAATGGATTTTGGCAATCTCCCGTCCAAGACATTCACCAAGAGCATCACCATGCTGGGCTATGAGCGGATCACGGACGAGGTTTCGTCCCTGAGCATCGCCAGTCAGAAGCCCGACAATGGCGAAAGGTGCACCGATCAGCTTCTCATCCCGCGAAACGGCGATGGGTTCAGGCACCATGGCGCCTGCCTCATGGGCAGCTTGCAGACAAAAATATTCGTTGGCGCGGTCATGGCTCATGGCCATGCGGGAGGCAGCATCCGTGCGCAGCGCCCAGCTCCGCGACCCCGCCTGTTGACCGCCGGTGACTGTGACATCAATCCGCCAGTTCTCACCAATGGCTCCGCCACCCAGGAGCTCGGCCTTTTCGATGGTGAGCGCGTCAGCGCCAAGCTCCGCACCCAGCCAGTTCTGAAGTGGCTCCAGATGCTCAGGGTCGAGAGTGCGGGGGCGGTTCGCGTGGGCCATGTGGGATTAGCTGCCCCAGCTCCAGAAGTCGCGACCTTCCGCGCGGTAGGTGCTGGCGAGGACCATCTTGTGCACCTCGTCCGCGCCGTCGAGGATGCGGGCCTGCCTCGCATAGCGGTAAATCCATTCGAGGATCGTGTCTTTAGAGTAACCGCGCGCGCCATTGAGCTGGATCGCCGTATCAACAACCTTGTGCAGCATATTGGCGCAATGGACTTTCGCCATGGCAACCTCGGGCCGTGCGAAGTCTCCCTGGTCCAGTTTCCAGGCGGCGTTCATCACCAGCATTCGACCGATGTGAATTTCCTTGGCCATTTCACCCATCATCAGCTGGACAGACTCCCGGTCGGCCAGCTTGATGCCAAACCCTTCGCGCACATTGATGTAGTCCTGGGCAATCTCCATCGAGCGTTTGCTAAGACCAAGCCAGCGCATGCAGTGAGTGAGGCGCGCAGCGCCGAGGCGCATCTGCACCACCTTCATGCCGCGACCTACGTCCATCAAACGGTTTTCATCGGGAATTTCCACGTCGTGGAATTTCAGCTCGCAATGGCCGCCATGTTCTTCCGGTCCCATGATTGGCACCTTGCGGATCATTTCAACGCCGGGTGTATCCTTGTGAACCATGAAGGTGGTGAGTTCGCGGCGGTGCTCATCCGAGGTCTTGGCGAGCACGATCAAATGATCCGCAACGCCCGCGCCCGTGATGAACCATTTATGGCCGTTGATGACCCAGGCATCGTTTCCCTTTGGCTTGGCCATGGTAAGGATCATGGTCGGGTCTGAACCACCGCCCGGGTGCGGCTCTGTCATGACAATGGCCCCGCGCGTGGTGCCATCAATAATGGGCTGCAGCCACTTTTCTTTTTGTGCTTCGGTGCCGACCTGGTTGAGCACCCGCATATTGCCATCATCGGGTGCAGCACAGTTGAAGCAGACAGGGCCGAAGATAGAGTAGTTCGCCTCTTCATACATGACGGCCTGGCCAACGAAAGGCAGCCCCATGCCGCCGCGCTCCTTGGGCACCTGCGGGCACCAGAGGCCGGCCTGTTTCACTTTGGCGCGCACCTCATCGCACAAATCCATGCGGATGTTTTCATGCTCGTCATAGTTGTCCGGGTCGTCCTCAAGGGGCTGGATATGCTCTGACACGAAGGCCCGTGTGCGCTGGCGCACATTGTCTATTTCGCTTGTGAGGGAAAAATCAATCATGGGGCTCTGGATCCGGGCTCTAGTTCATTGAAAGGAGTGCACCGCCATCAACCGGGATGACCGTGCCTGTCATAAACGATCCGGCGTCCGAGGCAAGCAGCAGCAGGGGGCCATCCAGTTCGCTCTCTAAACCCAGCCGCTTCATGGGAAATTTGGCAATCAGCTGCAGGCCCGTTTCGCTTTTGAGATAATCCTCGTTCAACTCGGTCGAAAAATAACCCGGCGCCAGCGCGTTCACCCGGATATTGTCGCGCGCCAGTTCCAGCGCCATTGCCCGCGTGAGGTGCGCGATTGCCGCCTTGGATGTCGCGTAGGGGGAGGTGGCTTTCACCACGTTGAAGGACAGGACCGACGCGATGACGATGATCGATCCGCCAGTCTTGTTTTCCTGCATGCGCCGGGCCGCTTCGCGGCAGGTGCGCCAGACGCCATCAAGATTGGTGTTCATCACGTGACGCCACTGGTCCTCTTTCGTCTCGGTGAAGAAGGCGCGTTCGGTTACGCCTGCCGCAGGCACAAAAATCGTCACAGGCCCCAGTTCTTTTTCTGCCCTGTCGAATGCCGGAGTAATGGCCTCCGGGTCGGTGACGTCGAGTTCAATGGCGAGTGCTTTGCCGCCTTCGGATTCAATCACCTGCACCGTCTCCTTCAGCCGCTCTGTACGCCGGGCGGCCAGCGCCACCTTCGCTCCGGCTTTCGCAAGAGTTTGGGCAAAGTGCCGCCCAAGGCCGGAAGAGGCACCGGTAACGAGCGCGGTGTGGCCAGTGAGGTCAAAGCGGGCGGTCATGGTCATGAAGTATCCCGGGTCGGCTGGATGCAACTAAAGGCAGGCTCCGCAACAAAAGCAGAACTCACGTGAGCGTGCAAGCGAGGCAAGGGCAACATTTTGGGCTAGGGTCTAATGCGGAAACAATGAGTGATTCCATGACCGGCAGCACAGCACCAGACGATAAAGACATACCACCCTTGCCACGCCCGTTTTCCGAACGGCTCAGGGCGGCTGTCATTGCACCCATAAAGGCCATGCGGCTGCGCTACCTACCACTGCTGATGGTCTATTTTGCTTACGGCGCACTGGGGCTCGTTGGAATTGCCGAAAGCTTCTGGATCAAGCAGGAGCTGGCCCTGTCACCGGCTGATCTGGCAGCCCTCGGTGTCTGGCTAACTCTCCCCTGGACCATCAAGATGGTGTTCGGACAGATCGTCGACTCGGTCACGTTGTTCGGGTCGCAGCGGCGGATTTATGTGTTTGCCGGGGCTGGACTGGTAGCGTCGGGTCTCCTGATCTTCGCCGGAGCCGCGGGTGGCTTGCTCCCCGCTTATGGTCTCGATTTTCTATACATCTCCGCCAAGCTCCTGATTGTCATCGGCATTGTGCTTCAGGACGTGGTGGCAGATGCCATGAGCACCGAGGTGGTGGACCGCGAAAACGCGGATGGTAGCCCGCGTCCGAAGAAAGACATAGAGTATGAGTTGGGCATGGTGCAGGTGCTCGGGCGGCTTGCACTCTCCTTTGGCATTTTCGCCGTGGCTGGTCTCGGCGGGGTGCTGGCGAAAGTCTATTCCTACCAGACCGTGTTTCTGCTCGGGCTCATTATTCCGGTTATTTCCATCACGGGTGCCCTGCTGGTGCGGCTGGAAGACGTTCCCGTCAAGCCGATCGACTGGCGTATCCTTGGCGGGGGCGCCGGATTCGGTATCGTTGTCGCCATCTTTGGCCTTGGCGGTGTGCCTTACAATCAGGAACTCATCTTTCTTGTTTCCATGGGCGTCGTCATTGCCATGCTGTTCCGCGTGGTGGGTGATCTGGAGGCGGAAGCCAAGCGCAAGATCTTTTTCGCCGCCATCATCATCTTTATCTTCCGTTCAACGCCGGGAGTAGGAGAGGGCTATCGCTGGTTTTCCATCGACATGCTCGGCTTTGACGAAGCCTTCTTCGGCACACTGGCGCAAATTGGCGCGGGGCTGGCCATGGTTGGCATATGGCTGCTGGCCGACACCATCACGAGGCGGCCTATCGCCAGTGTCCTGCTGTGGCTGACGGTGTTCTACACCATCCTCTCGCTGCCCAATGTGGCGCTTGTTTACCGGGTCGATGAATGGACGCAGGAGATGTTTGGCTTCGGCGCACATACGATAGCCCTCATCGATACGGCCGCTGAATCCCCCTTCGCGCAGCTCTCCATGATTCCCATGCTGACGCTGATCGCCATTCATGCACCTGCGGGCAAGCGCGCTACATGGTTCGCATTGATGGCGTCACTGATGAACCTGGCGCTTGTCGCCGGGCAGCTTCAAACCAAATATCTCAACTGGGTGTTTGCCGTTGACCGGGGTCAATATGCCGAGTTGCCGGTGCTTGTAGTCTCGGCGGTAGTGATTGGATTTGTCGTGCCAATGGTGGCAATCCTGTTGTTTGGACGCCGGGCAACGTGAGAGGGTGTTTGATCAGGGTGAGGTGATGAGCACGCAGACTGAAATATTCCGACGCCTTGTTTCGGACCGGTTGGGCGATCCGCCGGTCTGCCTGCCGCCTGACGCCACGCTCAAGGAACTGGTTGAGCGCATGGAAGTGGAAACCGCGACCTGCGCGGTGATTGTCGACGATAGCTGGCGGCCCATAGGAATCATCACCGAGCAGGATGTGACCCGGAAAATTGCCTTCCGGCTTGATCCTGAAATGCGTGTCTCGAAAATCATGACAACGCCGGTGGTGACCATTCAGCGGAGCGACTATCTTTATCACGCGGTTGCTTTCATGAGACGGCGGAGCCTACGCCATATCCCGGTGCTCAGCGAAGAGGGGCTGGTGTGCGGCATGCTCTCTTTGAGCGAGGCACTGTCATTCCTCTCCGAGCAGACGCTCGAGCTTATGCGCATGCTTACCCACGAGGCGACGCTGGAGGGATTGCGGGCAGTCAAGACGGCACAGGTGGAGCTGGCCGAGGCGCTGTTCAACGACAATGTACCGGTGCCTGAAGTTCAATCCCTTCTGACCGACATCAACCGCGATATTCATGCCCGCATTCTGCGCCGGCACCTTGCCGAGATGGAAACGGAGAAGAAGTGGGGCAAGCCGCCGGTGGAGTTTGCACTGATAATTCTGGGCTCAGGGGGAAGGGGTGAAAACTTTCTTTTTCCCGATCAGGACAATGCTTTCATCCTGGACGATTACCCGGACGCCGACCATGCCCGCATCGACGCCTTCTATATCGAGCTGGCTGAACGCATGACAAAAGACCTGGGTGAAGTAGGTCTGACGTTATGCAAGGGCTATGTGATGGCGACCAACCCCGTATGGCGCAAGACGCTGAGCCAGTGGCGCGATCAGGTGGCCTACTGGATGAGCTCACGCTCGCCGGCCACCTTGCGCTATTGCGATATTTTCTTCGACTTTTCTCACGGTTTCGGACGCGCGGGATATGCTGCTCAATTGCGTGAATATGTGACGGAAATGGGCACGCGCAATCCCGGTTTCATCAAGGACATGTTTGCCATTCAGTCAGATCACAGCGTCGCTCTTGGCTGGTTCGGGCGGCTCATAACCGAAGGCGATGAAGATGGTCATAATGGCATGATCAACCTGAAATATAACGGCACATTGCCATTGGTGGAGGCGGTCAGGCTGCTCTCACTCAAGCATGGCGTTGCGGAGACATCCACGCTTGGCCGCCTGAAGGCTCTGCGCCAATGTGACGCCATCGATGATGATCAATTTGATTACCTGACCGGCGGCCTCAACCATCTCACCCGCCTGTTGCTGCGACAACAGCTCAAGGACTTTAACTCGGAAGAAAAAAAGGTCACAAATTTCGTGCCCAAGGCCAGCCTGTCAAAACGCGAGAAGGAATATCTCGCTGATTGTTTTCGCGCCATTCAGGATCTGCGCGGGCGGCTCTCATCGGATTTTTCCGGCGATTTTTGAGATATGGGAAGTTAGCCAGTCAGCTCGAATGAGGCTTTAAGTCCCCCTAGATTCGAACGCCCCAGCGTGAGTTTTTGCCCGTAGTGATCGAGGACATCGCTTACGATGGCGAGCCCGAGACCAGTACCAACGCCAGAGCTGTCGAGCCGATTGCCGCGACTGGTGACAGCCTTGAGTTGGGCTTCGGCAATTCCCGGACCATCATCTTCCACATCGAACCGGACCAGTGAGTTGTGTTGAATGGCATGAACACGCACTTTTTTATTTGCATGACGCACGGCGTTTTCCAGAAGGTTCCCTAAAATCTCGTTCAGATCATCGGATTCTATGCTTACGGCGAGACCAGATTTGATGTTGGTTGTGAACTTGATGGTTTCACCCTGTGGCGTCCGTTTTAAAGTGCCGATGAGGCCTTGAAGGGCCGTGCCGACTTCGATTGCCTCCGGGGGCCTGATATTCCTGATGCGGGAGCGCGTCAGTTCCCGGTCGATATGACCGCGCATCAGGGTGGCGGTGCGCTCGATCTCGTTGGCTGTTTCGTGGTCACCCTTGTCGCGCAGTCGTTTTGCATCGCCCAGGAGGGCTGTCAGGGGTGTCTTGAATCCGTGGGCTAAATCCGCTGCTCTGTCGCGTGCCCTCTGCATGGTCTTGTCCTGGGCCGCGAGCAGGTCATTCACTTCCTCAGCCAACGGTGCAATCTCGGATGGGACGTGAACATCGAGCCTGTTGCTTTTACCTTCGCGAATGTCTGTCAATCCATGCCTGATCTGCTTGAGGGGCTTGAGACCGACATTCACCTGTATCCACGCAGCAAGAATCAGGATTACCGCGAGGATCAGCAATGAGATCGTGACGTCTGTGGCAAAGTCCGTGCTCATGGCGGCTATGTCGGCGCGGTCAATCGCAACGGCGAGACGGAGGATTTTGTCCCCCTTGCCCGTATCGAAAACCAGCCGGCGCTCGTGGATAAGCAGGTTGGCATTCTGCGGTCCGGAGATGTCATGAATATGGATGGTGCCGATGGACGGTGTATCCACCGGGAGGTCAAGATGAGTGTCCCAAAGGGAGCGCGAACGCGTATGGGTGGCCGATTTCTCATCGGTAATCTGCCAGTAGAGCCCGCTGTATACCTGGTCGAAACGCGGGTCGGCGAGTTTACCGTCAAGCCGGGGAGTTTGGTCCGCGTTGAAGATAATCCGGGAGGCGATCTGGTTGAGATAGGTATCGAGCTCAGATCCTATGCGACGCTCGACATGTCTTTCAAACAGCTGGACCAGACCGATACCGGCAATCGCCAGAGCCAGCAATATGGCGGCTGATGCAACCAGCAGAAGTCGTACCCGGAGGGAGCGGGCTTTCATTGTCCCGCGGCCTCGATGAGGTAGCCGAAGCCGCGCCGGGTCTCAATCAGGTCTACGCCAAGCTTGCGCCTGACACGGCCTACGAGCACTTCCACCGCGTTTGATTCACGCTCCTCATAGGAGCCATGCAACTGCTCGGCAAGTTCCTGCTGCGGGACGACGCGGCCCGCGTGGTGCATCAGGTACGAGAGCAGGCGGTATTCCTGAGGCGACAGGGACTTGGGAACGCCGCCAACGGTGACCCGCATCTGTTTTGGGTCAACAACCACCTCGCCGATTGCAATCGATGGCGCGGCGTGACCGGCTGAACGCCGGATAACTGCGCGTAACCGTGCCAGCAGTTCATCCATTTCGAATGGTTTTGGGAGATAATCGTCTGCCCCGGCATCGATGCCTTCCACGCGCTCGCTCCATGTTCCTCTGGCCGTCAGGACCAGAATGGGAAACGCTCTGCCGTTTGCGCGCCATTTCTTGAGGATTGCGAGACCGTCCATGCCCGGCAGGCCAAGATCGAGAATGACCGCCGAATAGTCTTCCGTGTCGCCTTTGAACCAGGCGTCTTCACCATCGCTGGCATGGTCAGTGGCGTAACCCGCGCTCGTCAGGGTTTCGATTACATCACGGGATATCCGCGGGTCATCCTCGACAACAAGAACTCTCATCAGTCCCGCTTGTCCTTGAGAATGGTTCCTTTGCGCGCATCCACATACATCTCCCGTACCCGCCCGTTTTTATCGATATATTTAAACTCATAGACGGGCACACCGTCTTCATACTCAAATTCGGTTTCGATAATTTCGCCCTTTATTTTTGGACGTACAAGCAGAAGAATTTCCGGCAAAGGGCGGACCTCTCCTTTCTGGAGTGCTGTCAAAGCATCATCGTGGTCTCCTTCACGAGCGCCACGTTTGTTCTTGTCGGCATGAGCTGCGTCCATAGCGAGCACAGATGCCAAAAAGGCCGTTGCAATCGCTCCGATCACAAAGTTTCTGCGGGTCATTATTGTCATGGATACATCATGTCCCGGCCAACATGACAAAACGCTGAACGTGACCAAAAGCGTTTCGTCACCCGGTCTCCTATAGCGTTGATACATCACAAATCTGATGAACCTCTTCAAGGAGATTACAAAATGCGCAAGATTATCACCATCACAGCCGCCACTGTTTTGCTTGGCTTGGCCGTTCCCGCATATGCCAGCAACGACGACGACGTATCTTGTGGCAGTCAGACCGGCACGCAGTTGTCGGTTACCCAGATTACTTCCAAGGTTACACAGATGGGCTATGACGTCCGCAATGTGGAACGCGAAGATGGCTGCTATGAGGTCAAGGCGGTCGATAAAAATGGTGCCCGGGTCGAAATCAAGCTCAATCCGGTGTCGGGTCAGATCGTCAAGAGCGAAAACAAGTCCTGACCTATGCAGGACGCTAATAAGATAATGGAGGCTGGCCGCGTGACGCGGCCAGTCTTCATCAAAGTCTGGGACCAGTTCGTGCGCGTATTTCACTGGTTGCTTGTGGCTGTTTACGCGGCCGCTTGGATAACGGCTGACGAATGGGACCGCGCCCACGAAATCGCTGGCTACGCGATAGTGGTGCTGGTTGGTCTGCGCATCATCTGGGGGCTTGTCGGGTCACGCCATGCCCGCTTTTCCGAATTCATATACAAGCCAGCCGTCGTCATCGGATATTTCAAAGATGTCGTACTGATGAGAGCCAAGCGCTTTGTCGGACACAATCCGGCCGGTGGCATCATGGTTCTGGCGATGTTGCTCAGTCTGGTTGCCGTAAGCGCTACTGGCATCATGATGACGGTGGATTCGCTATGGGGAAAGGAATGGATAGAGGACCTGCATGAAGTTACAGCCAATCTGACGCTTGGACTGGTATTCCTGCACATCGCAGGTGTTATCATTGCCAGCGTTCAGCACCGGGAAAACCTTATTCGCTCCATGTTCACAGGCCTGAAGCGGAATGTGGATTGACGCAAGCGGTTCACCTCTCAGATTACGGAGAGTTTTGTGGAGCGCAAAGGCGGAGGATCAACTTTCCTCCGTCGCCTCAACCTGAAAACTGGGTGATGAATTTGCGATTTCAATTTCCTTGCTCGTCATCTCTACCGGGACATCGGCAAACAGCGGCGTACTGAGATAGCGCTCGCCGGTGTCGGGCAGCATGGCCAAAATCGTGCTGCCCTTCGGCGCGTCTTTGCAAATTTCGAGCGCCCCGGCGAAAGTACCACCAGCGGTGATGCCGACAAAAATACCCTCCTTCTGGGCCAGGTCCTTGCTGCAACGCATGGCGTCTTCATTTGAAATGGTGAGGATCTGATCGATCACACCGCTCTCGACTGCGTCACTGGTGATTTTAGGAATAAAGTCTGGAGTCCAGCCCTGCATGGGATGGGGCGTGAACGCAGGATGGGTCGCCGCCGGGGAGTCGTCAGGGTTTCTCTCCTGGGCCTCTCCGCTGGTGAGCATAGCCGCAATCTCCGGTTCGCAGACGATGATTTTGGTGTCAGGTTTCTCTTTTGCCAACACGCGCGCTACGCCCTTGAGAGTGCCGCCAGTGCCGAACCCGGTGACCCAGTAATCGAGCGCCTCGCCGTCAAAATCATCGAGGATTTCCCGCGCCGTGGTGCGCGAATGCATATCCGGATTGGCTTCGTTCTCGAACTGGCGGGTCAGGAACCAGCCATGGGTCTCGGCCAATTCAAACGCCTTCTTGACCATTCCGGTGCCCTTTTCCGCCGCAGGCGTCAGCACGACATCCGCACCGAGGAAGCGCATGAGTTTCCGGCGCTCGACGCTAAAACTGTCGGCCATTGTGACAACCAGCGGATAGCCTTTCTGCGCGCAAACCATGGCGAGGCCGATGCCGGTATTGCCACTCGTTGCCTCAACCACGGTTTGTCCGGGCTTGAGTTCGCCCGACGCCTCGGCCGCCTCAATGATGCCAAGCGCCAGGCGGTCCTTCACCGAACCAAGAGGATTGAAAGCCTCGATTTTGACGTAAAGATTGATGCCCTCGGGTGCCAGCTTGTCGACTTTGACAACCGGCGTGTTGCCGACGGTTTCAAGAATATTTGCGTATTTCCGGCCCATGATGTTCATCCCCCTCTACTGAATGTGTCCATTGTTTCACCCATTAGTGCATGGGCCGTGTTGGGGGTAAAGATGTCTGGCCCGGCGTTACGGGATAGAGTTGGCTGAAACTTACTACGCCGCCGTCAGCTTCTTCACTTTGGCGGAGATGGAATGACGCAGCTTGTGGAAGCCGCGTGCGCCTTCCGAAACCATCCAGTTCATCTGGATGGAGCAGCGCTTGCCCTCGAAGGGCCCGTGGCCGTGCCAGGACTTATCGGAGCGCCTGAACACCAGCAGCGTGCCGTTGTCGGGGGGGACTTCCTCGCTGTAGTCATCAAGGTCGGTGCCGCTGCGCAGCATACGCAGCTTGCCGCCTTCTTCATTCCAGTCCTGGTTCAGGTAAAGCAGAACGGTGATGATCTTGTCTTTTGAGTCCGTGTGCATCTTGCCGTCGGTGCGACGGCAATAGCCGCGCAGCGAATACATCTTTGGCTGGCCTTTGAGAGAGACATCGAATTTATCTTCAATGGCCCGTTCGAATTCGGGTCCATCCATCTCATCAATGAGCGCCTGAACTGTCGGCGGCACATCCACGGACTCCAGTGGATAGGAGCCGCCCTTCAAGGCAGGGTAAGCGGAGATAATTTTGTTCAGGCTACTGGTCGAAAGAAACCCGGGCACAACGGTATACTCAAACGGATCTGATCGCAGCTCGGCCTTTTCAAAACGGTCGATGTTCAAATGGTTCATTCAACCCATCCTTTTTTCGCGCCAGCGCCGTTCGATCTCCGCGGCAATCTGAGAAGCAGAGTCTAGCGGTGCATAGGACCATTTTTCAAGTTTTGAGAAAGCGTCAGGCAGTCGTTTTGTTGCGCCATATCGCCGCAAACTCTCATGGAACCTCGTAAATTTTGCCGATCCGCCATGTGGTTCGAACACGTAGACGGGCTTTCCGCTGGCACAGGCTTCACCGGTCATGTTGATGGAATCAGCCGTCACCACAAACATATCGGCGTGAGCCAGCCAGGTTTCATACGGATTGACGCCCGCGCCGTCCCAGACTATCCGCTGGGCGCTCTGTGTTGCTTCCAGCACCGCCTCGAGGGCGTGGGCGGGGGTGCGACGCGACGAAGTTATTAAGAAACTTGCTCCAAGCGTTGCCATTGTCGCGAGGGAGCTGCCAAGCTTTGCTGAATCCTCCCTGGTAAAAGTGTAAATGGAATTTGGTCCGCCAAGCACCACGGCCACCCTGGACGCGGGCAGGGCGGCAATGTCCTTTGGCAGCTTTGCGCGCAGCCTCGCAAGGCGGGCTTGTGAGAATCCATGCGGCGCGGTGAGCGTGTGGATGACATTCCCGCCTGTTAGCGTGTCATGAGCAGGTACGGCAATGAGATCGGCGCTACCTGCTCCCGTGCGCGGGTTCTGGAGTATCACGGTATAGGTTTCGCGCGACGCCTTTCGCACGGCGCGCAGGGCAGGAATGCTCAAACGCCCAGTGGCCAAAGCAATATCGGGCCAGGGTGGTGCAAACTGGCTGTCGTCCTTGCCAAAACGCTCACCGGGATCAATTGGACCCCAGGGGGCCAGAAGGCGCCATAGCCGACTAGGGTGGACGCGCTTGACCTCAAAATTTGTTTCCAGCGCCTGGGCGACGCCCGCGACCTGAACCTCCATGCCCGCCTTGCCGTCGGTGATGATCCATGCGCGGCGGCCTTTTAATGTCGGTGTTTTGACCACTCAAACTCCATTAAAGCAATAATTGAGATGAAATTTGGCGCATATCTTTGCAGATTCGTCCCAATGCCGTAATATAATTGCGCGCGATGGGGGCCAGCTGGTTTGCATTGCGTGAAAGGGTTTTACCGGTTGGGCAGTGGCTCTGTCCATCCGCCAATCTTTAAAGGTGCCCAACCCATGATCGGTGCTCACCTGGACAAGACCGATTGGCTCATCCTGAAAGAGCTGCAGCGCGACGGTCGCATCACCAATGTGGAACTGGCCCGCAGGGTTGGCATTTCCTCTCCACCCTGCCTTCGCCGAGTGCGCGCACTCGAGGAAGAGGGCATCATCACCGGCTATTGCTCCCTGGTGGATGAAAGGCTGGCGGGGTTCGATGTTACCGCCTTCGCCATGGTTGGCCTGCATCGCCAGTCGGAAGCGGACCTGGTTGCCTTTGAAGAGCGCATCCGTACATGGCCAGTAGTTCGCGAATGTTTCATGCTGTCGGGCGAGATAGATTTTATTCTCAAATGCGTCACGCGCGATCTGAATGAATTTCAGGAGTTCATCATCAACGAACTCACCGCCGCGCCAAATGTGGACAGCGTGAAAACCTCGCTTGCAATCCGCCGTACGAAATTCAAGGCCGGTATTCCGATTGAGGATTGAAATTTAATCCTGAGCCACTCCACCTAGGTCAATTCAGGTTCTTGCAGCTCCCCATCGAGCTCACGGCGTTTGTCCGAGAAGCGGATAATGCGCTGGGCGGTTTTGGGCGTCATGCCATCATAGCGCCGCAACAGGCCAACGGTGTCCTTGACCGGTTTTCGTGCATGGCTTTCACGAAATTGCAGCATCGCGGTAAATGTTGCAGCTGCCATGGAATGCGCCTTGCACAATACCATCAGCGCGGGAAGATGCGCTTCTAGCAGACAATGTTCGATCATGGCCTCGTCGAGATGGGTAATCTTGGAAAAGATTTTTACTGTATCCTCAATTTTTCCACTCCTTGCGGCATCAACAAGAAGTTTTTCAGCGGCAGGAGGAGCAGGTTTAATCTCGATTTCTTTGTCGGATTTGTTTTTCAGCGCCCTGCTGTCCCGCTCATTCAAAATGACGTCTTCCTCGGGCGCCTGCGTTGCAGGCTGAGCCTGGTCCGGCTCATCATCGGTCATGAGGGCGGCCTCGGTTATTTGTTGCCAGAATTCGACCTCCGTAAGTTTTTTCAACCGGTCCATTGGGCTTGGCGTCATATCGCGCCGGGCGCTCATGGCCCGTTGCAGGTCTTCCTGAAGTCCCGGTATCTTTGACAGCTTGGCACGGCTTTCAGCTGAAATTTCTGCACCAATATTGCCAATGACGATCTTGAGTACATCAAGCTCGCCGCGTGCCACGATGATATCAGTCACGGGCTTTGAAAGTTGAGAACGATGCGCCGTGGCCATGAGATGGTCTTGTTCCGCCTCGCTGGAGATTGAGACGAGATCACCTTCGCGCAGGCATGGAGAGTATTGCAGCACTGGGCGGGCGATGCAGATATCATCACGTGCCAGGCGCCGAAGCAGCGCCAGCGGCGCTGTGTGGTTTTTGGCGATGCGTTCTGAAAGATGGGCACGGGAAATTGCATCGGCATCATACGCCATGCGTTCCATCACGTCGCCAAACGCATCAGTGTCGGCGGTAGACTGTTGATCGAGTGTCAGAAAAAATAGATCCGCGACCCGGTCCAGAAGTTCGGGCCGTTTCTCGTTCGGACCTGTTTGATACAGCTCCAATATCTCATTGAGACACTCACGTGCACGATGCATTTTCAACAGCCAATGGTTGCGACAGGCTTGTAGTCTCTCAAGTGCGGGTTTCTAATGTTCTAAGAATTGTTAATTTCCGGAACACAGATATGACTGTACGGAAACATCAATTCTCCGGAATACCAGAAAATTTGAAAGAATTTTCAATCTGTGACGCTTGGTTAAGTCCCAACTATTAATGAAAATATCAGCTCTTTTCCACTTTGGCCGACCGTTTGCGAACGACCTGTATGGCGTGTCTGGCGGTTGCGGCATCCAGCAAGTCATATTGACGCATGGCATCGGCAATAATCCGCACATGGAGCGGATATGACGCGGTTCGCAACTGGATCAGCGCCGCCAAAGTGGTGTTTTTGAAGCTATGCGCTTTGCACAACACAGCCAGTGCGGAGAGATCCGCATCAAGCAGGCAGTGGGATACACGTGCAAATGAGATGCCGCTGATCAGCGACAGACACTGTATGGCTTGCGTCTGCATGCGGGACCTGGCAAAGGCCAGAACCATCTCCTCGGTGATCTTCTGCCCGTTCTTGATTTTGGGAGGAGCAGGGACTTTCCCGCCAGGAACATCCAGGTTCAGCTCCGATGCCTTGGCCTCAACGATTGCATCTATTTCCTTTCCCGTGATGCTTGACGGCATCCCGGCAACCTCGGTCCACAGCTTTATGGCAATGGTCCGCTTCATCTCATCCAGAATTTCTGCGGGAACATCGGCGCGGACCTCAAGCGCCGAGAAAATATTGGCGTTGTCCTGGGAGCGCATAGTGAGCTTCTCAAGCCCGCGGTTTGAAAATTCAGCTCCCATATTGCCGGCCATGTTGGTGAGCACCGTGTCGTTACCATGATCGACCAGGGCATCGGTGACCGTAGCGCTCAGTTCGCCCCGGCTGGAAATCGCATGCAGGTGGGCCTGTCCACTCGATCCGGCGAGGTGAACGAGATCGTCATCGCTCAGGCATGGAGATTTTTCCAGGATTGGGCGGGCGACGTTAATCTCGTCGCTGGCAAGTTTGAAAACCAGCTTGTGAGGAGCTTCCTCCACTTCCGCCAGACGCAAGGCAAGACGGGCCCGGGCCTCGGTCTCAAGCTCATAGGCGATGCGTTCCATGACATCGCCGAACACTTCCCTTTCCGTAACGCCCTGACTTTTGGACGTCAGGAAAAACAGGTCGGTCACCCGATCAAGGGTTTTATCCCGGCTGGTGCTTGTGCTGCTCGAGGCCAGTTGCTGGAGTTCAAGCAGGCATCCGCGCGTATCCTGCATTCTCACATTCTCCAAATCCCACAATGGGCAGGCCTGCAATACTAGCCGCAGTAGTCTAACAAACGGCTAAGACCGTTTGATCAATTGGAACGGATTTGGTGAGCTCTTGTCAGGTTATGCGTGTGGAACTTGCGCAGTGTTATGCGCTTGCCACAGATTTCCTCCGGCTTGACCGGGAGCCTGGTTTTCATCGAGCTTGACGTTGGCTCGAACTTTCAGGAAACGTAGCGTCCGCTTCGCGTTGCCGATGCTCAGGGTGTCATATTCGCGCATGGCGCGCGCCACGTCACGCGCTTCGATTCCGTCATTGCCGATGCGTGTCTGGATCAAGGTCAGGTAGGTCGGGCTCTTGAAGCCGTTGGCCTTGCAGATAATGCCAAGGGCCGCGATTTCCGCCTTGAGCAGGCAGTGGGAAATCATCCGGTCGTCGAGGCCAGTCAGAACTGACAGGGCGTGAACTGTTTCAGTCAGCCGCTTGGCCTTGGCCAGGCCGACGATATCGTCCTCGGTGAGCCGCTCCTGGTGTGCCAGTTTTTTCAGCTCGTCGTTGGATTTTTTGAAACCGTCGAGATCGAGATTGGCCGCGCTTTCATCGACGAGGGAATCCAGATCGGCCATATCACTTTCAGAGTATTTCTCGGCCATCTCGGATTTGATCTTTTGCGCGACGCGCTGCTTGATCTCTTGCATGAGATCGGGCGGCAGGTCACCACGTGATCCGAGTGCGGTCAGCAATTCGCCATCTGTCCTGGCCTTTTCAGCCAATACGCCGAGACCGGTTGACGAAAACTCCGCTCCTTTGTTTTGCGTGACTTCCTGAAGGACGGGGCTCTCGCCGCGTTCTACAATGACATCGGTGACCGGCGACGTCAGGGTTGGGCGCCTTGAAATAGCTTGCAGGTGGGTCTGACCCCTGGTTTTGGCGATCTGGATCAGATCATCGTCTGTGAGCACATTGGAACGCTCGAGAACGGGGCGCGCGACGGCAATATCGTCGGTTGCCAGGCGGCAGACAAGACGTCTCGGAGCCTTGTCGATCTCTGAAATGCGCTCTGAAAGTTCAGCACGAGCCTCGACCTCGAGTTCATAGGCGATGCGCTCCATGACATTGCCGAAAGTGGCAACATCATCCGGTGTCTGCTGCTCGTTGGTCATGAAAAAGAGGTCGGTAACGCGGTGCAGGACATCGCGTCTCTTGTCACTTGACGTTTCGTTGGAAAGCGCTTCGATTTCCAGCAGACAGGATTGGGTTTGGTGCATCGATTCCGGTCCAGTCGTGAGTGCCCCATTTACACGTATGTGGCGACAGGACGAGAATATGCCACTTAAAATTGAACCCTTTGCTAACAGCCAGTGAATTGGCGTTATTTACAATTTAAGGGGAAAACAGGTTGCCGGCGCGTCAGGAAAACTTGACCGTCATGATCTCGTAGCATTTGCCGCCGCCGGGAGTGGAAACTTCCACCGTATCACCCTTGGACTTGCCGATAAGGGCCCGGGCAATCGGCGATGTGATGGAAATCTTCTGCTCTTTCACATCCGATTCAATCTCGCCGACGATCTGGTATTTGACTTTCTGTTCGGTATCTTCATCGATCAGCGTGACCGTGGCACCAAATTTGATCTGGCTGCCCGACAGCTTGGAAACGTCGATCACATCAGCGCGGGTGAGCTGATCTTCCAGGTGATTGACACGTGCCTCAGTCAGGCCCTGTTCTTCCTTGGCGGCATGATATTCCGCATTCTCAGACAGATCGCCATGGGCGCGCGCTTCGGCGATTGCCGCGATGATGCGCGGGCGATCTACCGTTTTCAGTTGTTTAACCTCTGCCTCTGCCGCAGCGTAACCGTCGGCAGTCATTGGCACCTTGTCCATCATCGTTTCCATATTTGATGCCGGCAATTGGATTGAGATCCAGCTCGGCATGTCGTTTCGGTCCTGCAAGTATGCTGGGCCACAAACAATCTCGCAAGGCGGCAATTCAGGCCACCCGGTGTCAGCTAGTTCTGTTCAGAAACGTAGCTTTGAAGGGGCACGACTTTCAAACTGTCCGCCCTAACGGCTTCGATCGCCTTTGTCACGGCCATCGCACCTTGAAGCGTTGTATAATAGGGAATGTGGTAGAGCAAGGCCGTACGGCGCAGCGAGGTGCTGTCAGCCAGGGCCTTGGCGCCGGCGGTGGTGTTGAAAACGATATCAACCTGCCCGTTTTTCATGGCGTCAACCACATGCGGGCGGCCTTCCAGAACCTTGTTGACCTTTTCACAGGCGATGTCGTGATTTTCCAGATGCCGCTTGGTACCACCGGTGGCAATCACCTTGAAACCCATATCCAGCAGGGTGCGTACGCAGGGCACGATGCCCTCCTTGTCGGCGTCCCTGACGGAGATGAATGCGGTTCCCGATGTGGGCAGGTTGGCGCCGGCGCCGAGCTGGCTCTTGGCGAAGGCAGTGGCATAGTCGTTGTCGATGCCCATGACTTCGCCGGTTGAGCGCATCTCGGGGCCAAGGACGGGATCGACGCCCGGGAACCTGGCAAACGGGAATACAGCTTCCTTGACGGCAATATGGTCGAACTTACGTTCCTCAAGTCCAATATCGGTGAGTTTCTCACCTGCCATGAGCCGGGCAGCAATGCCGGCAACGGGAATGCCGACCGCCTTGGCAACGAAGGGGACCGTGCGGCTGGCGCGCGGATTCACTTCGATAATGTAGATTTCTTCATCCTTGATGGCGAACTGCACATTCATCAGGCCCACCACATTGAGGGCCTTGGCAAGGGCTTCGCTATGCTTTTTCAGTTCCGCAATCACTTTATCGGAAAGGCTGTGCGGCGGCAGCGAACAGGCGCTATCGCCCGAATGAACGCCGGCTTCCTCGATATGCTCCATAACGCCGGCCACGAAAACATTCTCGCCATCGGCGAGCACATCGACATCCACTTCCGTAGCGTCGCGCAGATAGCTGTCGATCAGTACCGGGCTGTCGCCCGAGACAACCACCGCTTCAGAGATATAGCGGTCGAGCTGGGGGTGGTCATGGACGATTTCCATCGCTCGTCCACCCAGCACATATGAGGGCCGGATAACGACGGGGAAGCCTATTTTCTCGGCAATCGCCGTTGCTTCTTCAGCACTGCGGGCGATGCCGTTGCGTGGCTGGGTGATGCCAAGCTTCTCAATCAGCGCCTTGAAGCGGTCGCGGTCTTCGGCCAGATCAATGGCATCGGGCGAGGTTCCGAGAATGGGCACGTTTTCCCGTTCCAGGGCAGCCGCCAGCTTGAGCGGCGTTTGCCCGCCAAACTGGACGATGACGCCCTTGAGGTTGCCTTTTGCCTGTTCGGTGCGGACGATTTCCAGCACGTCTTCTTCTGTCAGCGGTTCGAAATAGAGCCGGTCGGAGGTGTCATAGTCGGTGGAAACGGTTTCGGGGTTACAGTTGACCATAATCGTCTCGAAGCCTGCATCCGAGAGTGAAAAGGCCGCATGGCAGCAGCAATAATCGAATTCTATGCCCTGGCCGATGCGGTTTGGTCCGCCGCCGAGGATGATGATTTTTTCACGTGTCGATGGATCTGCCTCACAGGATGGCAAGCCTGAAAGGCCGGTCTCGTATGTGGAATACATATAGGCGGTGGGGGAGGCAAACTCCGCGGCACAAGTGTCGATGCGTTTGTAAACCGGGTGCACGCCCAACTGCCTGCGCAAGGCCGTTATGTCGAGTGGAGATTTGCCGCACAGCTCGCCCAGGCGCTCGTCGGAAAAACCCATGGCTTTCAGTCCACGCAGGGAGGCCGCATCTTCAGGCAGGCCCTGTTTCCGGACCTTTGCTTCCATGTCGACGATGTGCTGGATCTGGTCAATGAACCAGGGATCAAACTTGCAGGATTCATGGATCTGTTTCTTGTCCACGCCGAGCCGCAACGCCTGCGCCACCTGGAGTAGCCGGTCGGGGGTCGGAGCACTCAGGATTGAGCGGATAACATTCTTGTCGTCGCCTTGTCCGAAACCCTCAAACTCAATATCGTTCAGGCCGGTCAGGCCCGTCTCCATGGAGCGCAGCGCTTTTTGCAGGGATTCTGCAAAAGTGCGGCCGATGGACATGGCTTCACCAACCGATTTCATCGAGGTGGTGAGGTTGGGTTCAGCGCCGGGGAACTTCTCAAACGCGAAACGCGGGATCTTGGTGACCACATAGTCGATTGTGGGCTCGAACGAGGCTGGCGTCGCGCCGCCGGTGATGTCGTTCTCAAGCTCGTCCAGCGTGTAGCCGACCGCGAGGCGCGCCGCGACCTTGGCGATCGGGAAGCCGGTTGCCTTGGAGGCAAGTGCCGAGGAACGCGACACCCGCGGGTTCATCTCGATGATAATGAGGCGGCCATTCTCCGGATTGACCGCGAACTGGACGTTTGACCCGCCGGTCTCGACCCCGATCTCGCGCAGCACGGCAATGCTGGCGTTGCGCATGATCTGGTATTCCTTGTCCGTCAGCGTGAGGGCCGGCGCGACGGTGATGGAATCGCCGGTGTGGACGCCCATGGGCTCCACATTTTCAATCGAGCAGATGATGATGCAGTTGTCGTCCGTATCGCGGACAACCTCCATCTCATATTCTTTCCACCCGATGACCGATTCCTCGATCAGAACTTCGGTGGTGGGCGAGGCATCTAGGCCCCCTTCCACAATTTCGAGAAACTCTTCCCGGTTATAGGCAATGCCGCCGCCGGTGCCGCCCATGGTGAAGGAAGGGCGTATGATGGCGGGCAGGCCGATCTGGTCCATGCAGGCCATGGCTTGTGCCAGGTCATGCACGATTTCCCCGCGCGGGGTTTCCAGTCCGATCTTTGCCATCGCCTGGCGGAACAGATCACGGTCTTCCGCTTTGTCGATGGCGTCCGCGCGGGCGCCGATCATCTCGACGTCATACTTCTCAAGCACGCCCATCTTGTTGAGCGAAAGCGCTGTGTTCAGCGCAGTCTGCCCGCCCATGGTCGGGAGGATCGCATCTGGGCGTTCCTTCTCGATAATTTTGGCGACGATTTCAGGAGTGATGGGTTCGATATAGGTGGCATCGGCGAGGTCCGGGTCCGTCATGATCGTCGCCGGATTGGAATTCACCAGAATAATCCGGTAACCCTCGTCTTTCAGCGCCTTGACGGCCTGGGTTCCGGAATAATCAAATTCACAAGCCTGGCCGATAACAATCGGCCCGGCCCCGATAATCAGGATGGACTTGATGTCTGTGCGTTTGGGCATGGGTGCGCATGTTTTGTGTTTCGCACGCGCTTATATAGGAACCGTGCTCAAGAGCAACAGGTGTTGTGACGCGAGCTGTGGGTGAGAATTCCCATGAGCTTGCGAAGTTCAGCCTTGTTGAGCGCAAATGCCTGTTCACGCAGGGCTATCCGCCGTCGTTTTTGAACGGATCCCATGCCTCGCGTGTGCGCGATCGTCTGACTTGCCGGGCATAGCCGGGCGCAAGAAATTGCAGATTGCCGGCTGGCTGGCCAATCAACATGGGGCGGCCGAAGAATGTTCCGCCGTCCATGTTGAATGCGTAGCGGGATTGTGATGCCATCAGCAGGGACGCCAGTCTGCTGGAATCAGCCATGCGTTTGTAGCTGGGAGGGCGCTTCGCCTTGAAGGCGGCAATTCGCTGCGGTCTGGACCTGAACTTGCGGTCTTTGCGTTGTGCCTGGAGCATGAAATCACGCCAGATGCGCGCCGGGAGGTTACCGCCGGTAACACGGCGCATGGGAGAGTTGTCGTCATTGCCAACCCAGACACCGACCACGAGATTACCCGCAAATCCGATAAACCACGCATCGCGGTAATTCTGGCTAGTGCCGGTTTTGCCATAGGTCGGGATGGAGAGGCGGGCGCCGCGGCCCGTGCCATAATTGACCGTCGCTCCCAGGAACTGCCTCATGGAGTCGCCGGCCATCAGCCGCCACTGGCCAGCGCCACGCGGCGGCGCGCCGGCGCTGCTGCCGCTCTTGCCGAACGAAACCGCACCCCACGGTTTCACCGGGTAAGCGTTTGCGGCAAAGGCTGCATAGGCGGAGGTCAATTCCAGCAGTGTAACCTCCGAGGTGCCCAGAGCAATGCTGGGGTCGGGAGTCAATGGCGTTGAAATCCCAAGATCGCGCGCCGCTTTCACAACCTCATCTTGGCCGACCGCTTCCCCCAGGCGTACTGCTACGGTGTTGATCGATGAGGAGAAAGCCTGCTGCAGAGGCATAATCCCCCGGTAAGTACGATTGTAATTTTCCGGGCTCCACTCGCCGATTGTTATCGGCTCATCGGAGGCGAGCATATTGGGATGACCGCCTGCTCTCATCGCCGCCAGATAGACGAAAGCCTTGAACGAGGAGCCGGGCTGGCGCAGGGCCTGGGTGGCCCGGTTGAACTGGCTGTTTTTATAATTCACGCCGCCCACCATCGCGACGACGCGGCCATCAGGCCGCATGGCCACCAATGCCGCCTGACTGGCTTTGCGCCCGGGTCCGGAGCGTCGCAGGATATTGCCCAAAGCCTGTTCGGCACTGCGCTGCAGCTTGGGCTCCAGACTCGTGCGGATCGGCAGCGCCGTCATGCTGCCGTCATTGGGCAGTTGAACGCTGTCGGCAATCCAGTCGGCGTAATAAGCGCCAAACGCATCAGCTTTCTGCGCGCGCGGCCTGGATGGTTTTGTCTCTGCGAGCGTTGTTGCGTTGAGCCGGCCGTCATCTGCCATGGAGCGCAGCACAAGCTTTTCGCGCTGTTGCAAGGCCTCGCGATCACGCGACAATTCAGTTGGGGATTTTAACAGCGCGACGAGGGTTGAGGACTGCGCAAGGGTCAACTCGCCCACCTGACGGCCGAAATAATGGCGCGCTGCCGCCCGCACGCCAAAGCACCCCTCGCCGAAGTAAGCGCGGCTGATATAGCGCTCAAGGATCTGATCCTTGGTGAGTGAAAGTTCAAGCCGCAGGACGGCCAGGGCTTCCTTGATTTTGCGGTCGTATGATTTTTCGCTGGTAAGGTAAGATATCTTGGCCAGTTGCTGAGTGATTGTACTCCCGCCCTGGACGATTTTCCCGGCCTTGTAATTGGAGAGGGCGGCTCGGGCCACGCCTGTAGGGTCGATCCCGAAATGCGTGTAGAAATGGCGGTCTTCTGTTGCCAGAAGGGCATCAATGAAATGCTTTGGAATTTCCTTGCGTGTCACCGGCGTATCGAAACACCCGCCTCGGCGCGCGAACACTTTGCCATTGGCGTTCAGCAAAACAAGTTCGCGCTCTGTGGGCGCTTCGAGAGTTTTGTTGAGGGGAAAGCTTTCCGGGGGTGGTGCGTATGTGGAGGTAGAGACAGAAAACAAGGCAGCGGACGAGAGCGCAAGAGCGCTCAGTACGGCTGATGTAATATGATTTCGGCGCGGACGCAGACGTGCTGGCTTAGCCAGTAATTCAGGCGGAAACATGTTTTACACCGATACTTAAGCCGCTCACCAGGTTGCGCCAGGCGACCGGAACCAGCACTGATTAGACATACTAGCCTGCTAATCGCGCCAGCACACCTCCGTTTCCCGGATTTTTTCAATTGTCGTTAAATGTGCATCACATGAGGCCATATAATGCTTGCTCAACCAAAGGACGGTACCGCTTGAGCACGTCGGGCTGCTTGGATGAGCTAAGGCTGTGGCGAGCGCCGGTCTTGCAGGAAACGGTGAGTTCTATCCATAACCCGAAGACCTGAGCGCACGCCGTTTCAGAACCCGGGAAGGATGCGGGTCCTGATTTGCATGTTATTGCGGGAGCATTTCTCCAGCTTGTTTCTCGATTGCCTTGGGGTCGCTGAGCAACCCTGCGTGAAGTTCCGCCGACATCGGGTCGGGATAAATATCTTCCTCACCCTCTTCGATGCCTTCCAATACGTTCTGCACGACCGTGTTCGTCGGTGTCTTGTCCATCGGGAATTCAGCGGACATATCCGTATCGACCGGTCCCGGATAGACACCAAACACCTGTGTGCCCTGAGCGGCGAGCTCCGCCCTGATGCCCTGAGTGAGCGAATGCACGGCTGCTTTTGAAGCACTGTACGATCCGATTGCGGGGAAATTCACATGGCTGACGATTGAGGCCACATTGACGATTGCACCGCCACCGTTGGCGGATAGAACCGGTGTGTAGGCGCGGACGAGATTTAGGGGGCCAAAATAGTTGGTCTCCATTTCGCTACGCGCCGCTTCAATGTCATTGGCTGCAATGAGACCCTCGAATGTTGCGATGCCGGCGTTATTTATCAGGAGGTTGACGTCGTTATGGTTTTTCGCTGCAGTGCGGATCATGTCCGGCTTTGTTACGTCAAGGGCTACAGGCACGACGCGATCAGGTGCACGAGCAACCAGATCGGCAAGTGTTTTAGTGTTGCGTGCTGCGGCGTAAATTTTTGCCGCACCGGCGTTGAGGAGTTCTTCCACAAAGGCCCGGCCGATGCCACGGTTCGCGCCGGTGACGAATGCGATTGCGTTCTTGATCTTCATTGTTGGAGTGTCCTTCTGGTAATTTATTTTGAGCGTTCGTTCAAAAACTGAATGACATATATTGAACGATCATTCAAAATGCAAGAAGTTCAGGACAAAATTTTCCGGGCGTGTGCTGCGACGTCCTTCAGGATCGTGACGTCGCCATGCCCGCGCGACATAACCCTGGCGCCGGCGAGGAGGCCGTTCAGCAGGCGAGCGGTCCGTTGTGGATCGAGGTCCTTGCCAATTTCTCCAGAGGCCTGACCTTTCTCGATCATGCGCGACATGAATCCTTCGAACTTGTCGAGGCCCCGCTTCACGGCGCGGGCAATCGTCTTGTCTTTCGGATCGGCCTCAAGAATTGAGTTCACCAGAAAGCATCCGCAATTGTCTGACTTCGACTGCACGTCCTCGACCATGTGGTCAAACACAGCGAAGATTGCATCTTGAGGCGAACGATTCTTTTCGAGTTCGGCCAACTTCGCGGAAGTCTGGTCTTCGTAGTGAGTGAGAGTCTTCTCGAACAGGGTTTTTTTGCTACCGAAAGCCGCGTATATGCTGCCCGGGTTCAGACCCATGCAATCGACAAGAGTCTTCATCGAGGTGGCCTCATAGCCGTGATGCCAGAAGGCCTCCATGGCCTTCTCCAGAACATCGTCCTCATCATATTTCTTGTGCCGTGGCATGGGGGGCACATAACAATTATTGAATGATCCTTCAAGAATGGTCCAAGCTAAACCCTCGTCTATTTTGCTTTTTTCGTCTTTCGCGCTTTCTTTTCCTTGGGCGGTAACGCGCCGGCGAAGGAGAGGGACCGCTTGACCCAATCCTTCACTGCCGTTTCATCGGCCATGATTTCCTCAGGCAGGGCGATATATTCGCGCATGGGACGGCCTTTCATCGGATCGAACGGCTGAGCATTGAATTGCGCATTCGCAAGCTGCCGGTCGTCCTCGGACAACCGGACGATGAAGTTCTCCTGATGCAGACCGGTGAACATGTTTCCGTTCAAGAACGCGCAGGGATAGCCGAACATTTTTCGCCGCTCGATGCGCGGGTCGTCGGGCAAGACCTCGTAGAAGAGGTCAATGAGCGATTGAGGCGACTTTCGCCAAGCCATATCATGCTCTTTCAGCCCGGCTGCCCGAATATAACAACCTTATCCGGGCAGCCGAAGGGTTCAAATGGACGTTACGCCGCCTGCTTGAGCATATCAGGCAGCGTTGCGCTATAGCTTTCGCGTTTTGAAAATGCGTCACGGAAGCGTGCAACATTGGGCGCGGCACCCAGAAGCTCCGGTCCTTCCGGCATGGCAGCCACATAATCGATAATCGGCAACAGAAAAAAATCTGCGATATATGGGGTTTCACCGAGGAAATAGGGGCCGTCTTCCAGCGCCGTGTTCAGGGTATTCAATGTGTCACGGACCGTGGGCAGTGCCGCGTTAATGAGCTCCATATCCGGCTTGCCATCTTCTGTCCTCGGGAAGGCATATTTGAGGATGTAGTTGCGGGTGAGGCGCGGGGCCACATAGTCGGCATTGGAACTGATCCATTGTTCCATGATGGCCGCTTGTCGGCGCTCACCAGGGACGAGCGCTGGCCCATTAAAGCTATCGTCGATATAGCGGCAGATGGCGGAGGCTTCGCAAAGCACAAATCCATCATGGCGCATGACGGGGATTCGCCCGAAAGGGTGCAGTGCCAGATGGGGTTCCTTTCGCAGATCCTCCATGCCGGCATAATTGAATGTGAGGTCGTAATCGACCCCTTTTTCATGGCAGGCCAAGCGCACTGAACGCACAAATGTGCTCATGTCGACTCCGATTATTTCAAGTTCAGACATAGTGGGATTCTCCTGAGACATTCGGGGATGTAGTCGTGAGAAGGCGAGTGTCTAGCCAGCCATCGCTTTCATCGCTTCTGCCATGTCTTCCTCGCTCACATCCTTGACGTGAGTAGCAAGGGTCCAGCGATGACCCCACGGGTCTTCCATCACAGCCGTGCGATCGCCCCAGAACATATCCTCAGGCGCCGCTATTTCTTTGAGGCCCGCATCAAGCGCGCGTTTATGCCCGGCATCTACATCCTCCATATAAAGATAAAAGCGCGTGCCCACGTCGCTCGACGGGGCCATCATGCCCGCGTCTGGGTTCTCATCACTCAGGAACACTCTTGAGGATCCGACCTGCAGCATTGCATGCAGGATTTTATCCGAACCCGGCATGGTCAGTTTGCCGAACACCTGTGCACCCAATGCCTTTTCGTACAGCTCAAGAGCGGCGTTTCCATCGCCGACAACGATATAGGGCGTAATGGTGTGAAAGCCTTCCGGTATGGCGGGCATGAAGAGTCCTCCTCAAAATATGTTGTTGGCCATCCGGGTCTCAGGGGGGGCGAGCCGTGACCTTGGATGAGCATCATCGGGAGGAATAAAATATGTTCAAGAACATATTTTCAATTTGGTCTACGGTGGCGATCACGAAGTCGTAAACTGGCAGAAAACGGGAGTTTTGCTATGCCTTATTCGCCCGAGCACAAGGAAGAAACGCGCAAGCGGATCGTCGTCAGCGCGCGCCGACTGTTTAACAGGCGGGGTTTCACCGAGGTCTCCATCGACGAGATCATGGGCGAGATCGGACTTACCCGGGGCGGTTTCTATAATCATTTCTCCAACAAGGACGAGCTGTTTGCCGAAGCTCTTCTGGATATGACGAATAACCCGCCCGACGAGACATATGACGGGGTGAAAATGGACTTTTGTGCGCCCCCGGAAGTGCTCTCGCAGGGGATTATCAACAGCTATCTCTCCCGTTCTCATTTTGATGATGTGGAAGGCGGATGCCCGATGATCGCGCTTCCGTCCGATGTTGCGCGCGGCGGTGAGCCGGTCAAGCGCGCCTATCGCGAAGCGCTCCAGGCACTGATTGGCGTCTTTCAGGCAAGTCAGAAATCGGGTTCCGCAGAGGCGCGTGCCCGCGCCATCTCCATAGCGACCTTGTGCATTGGCGGCATGGTGCTGGCGCGCGCGGTCGATGACGATCAGTTCAGTGCGGAGATCAGAAACGCGGTCCAGAATAAGGCTCTGGAAACAGGTGGTTGGACTGCCAAGGTGCCTGCTGCTGCAGAATAGGAACCGAAGAGCATGTGGACACAACCAGGCAGATCGTCAATGTAATCCTGACAATCAAAGACTACTGCGGTTTCCCGAAACGCCTTTTTAGTATTTCGCACTGGTCTTCGCGTTCGGCACGTGGTGTGAACCACACATAGTCGGCGGCCGCCATACCGCCGGATCCGGCGGGCACAAGATCCTGCGGCGCTTTTGCACTCTTCTCAACCTCGATCAGCATGACGGTGACGATCCGGGCGCCCAGAGCGCGGCGCGACAAATACCAGGGCACGGCGCGGTCGGCGCGCACATGGCCGTTGCCGGCAATCAGGATTGCGCTTTCCTCTCCCGCCACATCTATCAGACTGTCGGCAAGAACCGCATCGCGCAGGCGCTGAATTCCGGACATGCCGGATAGTGCTGAGCGTGGCATGAGTTCGCAGTGGGACGCATAGAGCTCGTCGAGCAGGGCATTTTGCAGCGGGCCATCCAGCGGCTTGTCGAGGAGGAGGGATTTGAGGCGGTCAGCACCAAGGGTGTTCAGTCCTTTTTTGCTGACGGCTTTCAGGGTGGGCCTGTCAATGTCCCCGGCATGAAGTGCCAATCCCGCGCGGAGCACAATTTCAGCGATGGGCTGATAGATGCGCCACTCGGGCCAGCCTCGCGCCTCCCATTTCAGCGCCGCTCCAAGCCCGGCTGCATCAGCACCCGGACGTGTAAGATAAGCTTGCAGGGCCGGCGCCTGGTCACGGGCAATCATTTCCACCACAACCGCCGGTTTTCTGTTCGCGGCTGACTTTTCGATCAGCCAGGCCTGAAGCCGGTGATGATCCGGATTGTCGTGAATCTCGCCGAGGAGAACGAACCGTGCCGCGCCCACAGCCTTGCCGATCATTTGCGGCGTGACAAAGCGTTTGTCATGCACAGACCAGATTTTGCCAGCGAGGGTGTGATCGCGCAGCAATGGCGCCTGCCAGTCGCGCCAGGGTGGCGCTTCCTGCGTCCGCGCCGGGGTGAAGGCGAGCAGGGACAAAAAGACGACTGAGAGAAGCCTGAGAAGAATGGATGCGTGCATATTGCCATTCACTGCCCTGAAAAGCCTGCGGAGGCAAGGAGGACGAATGGTTGCAAGCAGGGTAGGGCTACCCCTTCGCCTCACGCACAAAATCCATAAACCGTTCAAACAGGTAGTGGCTGTCCTGCGGGCCGGGTGAGGCCTCCGGGTGATATTGCACCGAGAACACCGGTTTGCCCTTCAGGCGAAGGCCGCAGTTCGATCCATCGAACAGCGAGACATGGGTTTCTTCGAGCCCTTCTGGCAGGGAATCCCGGTCCACGGTGAAGCCGTGGTTCATGGAGGTGATTTCCACCTTGCTTGTGGTGTGGTCCTTCACGGGATGATTGGCGCCGTGATGGCCCTGGTGCATTTTCGTGGTCTTTGCTCCGAGCGCCAGTGCCAGTATCTGGTGGCCAAGACAAATGCCAAAGACGGGCAGGCCGCTGTCCACCAGCTTCTTGATTTCCGGCACCGCATATTCACCAGTGGCCGCCGGGTCGCCCGGACCGTTTGAGAGAAAAATGCCATCGGGCTTGCGCGCAAGAACGTCTTCAGCGCTGGTGCTGGCCGGGACCACGGTCACCTTGCATCCGGCGCTGGCCAGGCAACGCAGGATGTTGCGCTTGAGGCCATAGTCGATTGCGACCACGTGGCATTCAGGACTTTCCTGACGACCGAAACCGTCTCCAAGCTTCCAGAGCGTTTCATCCCAGTCATAGCTCTGTCCGCAGGTGACGTCTTTGGCAAGATCGGCGCCTTCGATACCGGGCCAGCCTGCCGCTTCCTTTTTGAGCACATCCAAATCAAATTTGCCTGTGTCCTCGTGGGCAATGACGGCATTTGGCATGCCATTCTCGCGTATCCACGCGGTCAGCGCGCGCGTATCGACACCGCAGATGCCGATGATACCGCGTGCTTTGAGCCAGTCATCGAGATGCTGAATGGCGCGGTAGTTGGATGGGTCGGTGACCGAGGCGCGCAGGATACAACCACGCACGCCAGATGAGGCCGCCAGGTTCGATGTTTCGATGTCATCCGGATTGGCGCCCACATTGCCGATATGGGGGAATGTGAAGGTGATAATTTGCCCGGCATAAGAGGGGTCGGTCAGGATTTCCTGATATCCGGTCATGGCGGTGTTGAAGCAAACCTCCCCGGCGGCATGACCGGTGGCGCCGATACCATGTCCTTCAATGACAGTCCCAGTTGAGAGAACAAGGACAGCTGTTCCCGTTTGACCGGGCCACGGGATCTGCGTTGTGTCCTGCATCTGTATGTTTGCTTCGCTCATCACAAATGCACCTCTAAATACACCCTTCAGGGGCCAATGGTTCATGTGTCAGGTCAGATGGACGTTGCTGGCCTAAACACATGCGTGGCCCATGGTGCGGTTCTGGTGGCAGCTAAATTGGCGGGACACTACGGGATGGGGACGGTTGGGTCAACAGCTACATAAGATTTATTCTGTATATAATTCAATATGTTAGCTTTAAGAAACGTGTTGCCTTTCGCGCCAGCCTTGGATTACCCTAGAGCGCGATTGCAAGTGCAAAATGAGATTCCATGCGTGACGAGATCAACGAGGCCCTGAAGGCAGCGATCAAGCTGCAGGACAAACGTCGTATGTCCACTTTGCGGCTCATCAATGCAGCCATCAAGGACCGCGACATTGCCGCGCGTTCGAGCGACAAGAAATCCGTGTCCGATAGCGAGGTCATGGAAATCCTGTCCAAGATGGTCAAGCAGCGCCACGAATCCATCAAGGTGTATACCGAGGGCGGGCGCCCGGAACTTGCCCAGCAGGAACAGGAAGAAATCGACATCATCCAGACCTTCCTGCCCAAGCAGCTATCAGAAGAGGAAACCCACTCTGCTGTGCTTGCCCTGATGGATGAAATCGGCTGTGAGGGCCTGAAGGACATGGGCAAGACCATGGGTGCCCTGAAGGAGCGTTATACGGGCCAGATGGATTTCTCCATGGCCAGCCGTATCGTCAAGGAACAGATCGCCGAACGCTGCGGTTAAGTGGCTTTTAAAGCTTTTTTGTTTCCTGTGGTCCCTGCCTCAATAACCCTCGAAAACTGCAAAACCCGAAACCGGTTCGCGGTCTGTACGAAGGGTGTTTTCAGGTGCGTTTTCGTCCTCGTATCCAAGCGCCATGCCGCAAACCATTTCCTCGCTGTCGGGGATGTCGAGCACGTCCGTGACCACGCGGTGATATTGCACCCACGCGGCTTGCGGACAAGTGTGCAGACCAGCACCCCGCGCGGCAACCATGATGTTTTCCAGAAACATGCCATAGTCTAGCCAGCTGCCCTGCTCCATTACTTTTTCGATGGTGAAAATCAAGCCAACCGGAGCATCGAAGAACAGGTAATTTCGCCCGTGCTGCTTGTGGGTTTTCTCCCGCTCCCCTTTCTTGATACCAAGCAGGCCATAGAGGTCCCAGCCAACCTTTCGGCGTCGGGAGATGTAAGGCTCAGGAATTTCAGCCGGATAATATTTATACGAATAGGCATGCTGGTCGGCTTGTGTGTCATGGGCATGGAGCACGGCCTTGCAGAGCTTGTCCTTGGCGGCGCCTGAAAGGACACGCACCTTCCAGGGCTGGGTATTGGTGCCGCTCGGCGCCTGGCTCGCCACTTCCAGCAGATGCTCGACCGTTTCACGCGGTACTGCTGTGGGCAGAAAGGCGCGTACCGAGCGCCGGCCCAATATTGCTTCGTCAACTGCATTCGCCATGTGATCTGCCCCCAGAGCCATTCCTTTGCGCGAATTTGTAGCGCGGATCATCCAAAAAATCCCGGAAAGCTGCGAATAACGAGTCAAAACGGAAATAATGTGATGTACGTCACTTCGCAATAAGACAGTCAGACCCATTTTCAATGTCAGGCACACTGAACCTTTTGGGCCGGCAGCGCGACATACAGACAAGGCCCCGGAAGATGAACAGGACAGGGAGAAACGGGATGACCCAGGCAAAGAACGCCAACCGGACTTTCATACTGAAGGCGATGGTTTCAATGGCCGCCGCGGACGGGGATTTGCATGAGACTGAAATGGCGACGATCCGCACGATCTATGAGCGCATTACCGGCGAGAGGGTCAGTGCGGAAGACATCAACGCCGCACCCCATGACAGCCAGCCCTGGGACCTCACTTTTGCTGAAACATTGGCGGTCGCGCGCAACCAGCTCACACGTGAGTTGAAAGAGACGATCCTGAGCAGCGCTTACATGGTTTTGCTGGCCGATGGACGGGTCGGCGCGCGCGAGCGCAAAAAGCTGATGGATTTCGTCTCTGCCTTGAAGATCTCGGAGGTTCACCGCAGCATTATATTCGAGGATGTCGAGCGGACGCTGCATTAGGAAGAAGCCAACTGCCGAAGTGGACAGTCCGGCATTGATTTAGCCGGACGATTCCAGGGGCTCGTTGGTTTTTGGCGTCACATTCGTCTTCTCGGGCTGAACGTCTGCCAATTTTACCAGGGCCTTGAGAACTTGGGCGCTGGCTTCAGGAGAGAGATCCGATGCCGCGGCCACATCCCTCAGCGTTTGCAGTACCCGGACAGTCGGCGCGTCGGCCGGGGTGGGTTGCGCCTGGATTTCCTCTACATCCAGTTCCGCATTTGGCTTTGGGCGCCCATACAGAAAGCCCTGCACATATTCGCAACTGCGATCACGCAAAAAGGTCTCCTGCGAGGAATGCTCGATACCCTCGGCAGTGATGGAGATATTGAGCGCACGGCCCAGATCCAGGATCGATGAGATGATTTTCTTGATCTTCGGATTGTCATCCATGTTCTTGATGAATGTGCGGTCGATCTTGATCTTGTCGAAGGGGAACCGCCACAAGTGCGCGAGGCTCGAATAGCCGGTGCCAAAATCATCCATGGCAATGCGGACACCCATGCTTTTCAGCGCGGTGAGACTTGCCAGTGCATGCTGGGGATCATTGAACAGGAGCGATTCCGTAATCTCGAGTTCAAGTCTGTGCGGTTCCAGACCACTGTCTTTCAGCGCATCGCCCACTACCTTCACAACGCGGTCGTTCTTGAACTGTGCGGGTGACAAGTTTACGGCGATCCTCTCGCCACTGCTCCATTTCACAGCGTCCTTACAGGCTTGTTGGAGGACCCATTCGCCCAGCTGGTCAATGAGGCCTGTATCCTCCGCGACAGGAATGAAAGCGTCAGGTTGGATCTGGCCTTTTTGAGGGTGGTTCCAGCGTACAAGCGCTTCGTAAGCATCAACCTTTCTGGTCTCGAGGTTCATCTGTGGCTGATAGTGAACCTCCAGCTCGCAATTCTGTAGCGCCTTGGCCAGGTCAACTTCGAGTTCGCGCCGCTCCCGGACCTTTTCATGCATGCCGATTTCATAGAAACGGAAGCCGTGACGACCCTCTGCCTTGGCATTGTACATGGCCAGGTCAGCCGATTTTGTCAGATCTACAGCTGTTTCCCCGTCATTCGGCGCAATCGCGATACCGATGCAGGCGCCGCAGGGAATGAAGCGGTCATCGATATTCACAAACGTGTTGAGCTTGTCGCACAGGGCCTCCGCCAATTGCTCAATTTCAGTCTTCGCGCGGCCCGGGCGGCACAGAATGGCAAACTCGTCACCGCCAACCCGGCCCACGATTTCTCCCTCGCCGGCGCTTTCCAGCAGCGTCAGGGCAACCTTCTTCAGCAGTGCGTCACCGGTCGCATGGCCATGCGTGTCATTGACTTCCTTGAAAAAGTCCAGGTCGATCCACAACAGACCGGTATGGGAGGTAATCCCGGATTTGGTCGTGGCTGTCTCCAGCGCTTTTTCAGTCGCTTCAGTGAAACTCGCCCGGTTCATCAAGCCCGTAAGGGGATCATGGTGGGCGAGGTAACGGACCCGGTTTTCAACCTTTTGATGCTCCTTGATTTTCCTGGCAATAATTGACCCGGCAATCGAAGATCCGAGCGCCAGAACTATGATGAGCCCGGCTGTCAGGAAGCCAAAGGCCTGTTTGTAGATAGCCGCCCTGCCGGTCTGATCGGAGTAAATCCTGATTGATCCAGCGAATCGGCTACCATTCATGAACGGCACGTTGGTGATCGTGTACAGCGCGGGCAATCTGGAACCCGCTCCACGCTCCAGCCGGGTGCTGTGTTTTTTGTCAATTTTCTGAAGTTTGTCACTGTTGTTTTTCAGACTGGTTGAGTCACCGAACTTGCCGCCATACAAAACTCTCTTCCCGTCCGAATTATAAAATTCGTAATGAATGACATCATTGTGGGTGTGAATTTTGTCTGAGAATGCCTTGAGGATTTCAGGATCTGTCTCGGTAAATATATTGCTGGAGACACCTGAATTTGCCTTGAGTGACTGGGCCCACTGGAGCGCGTTCCTGGCGCCTTCTTTTTCCAGCAGCAGTTCCTGTGCGCGCATGGTCAGTTGCAGCGCGATCCCCATGGATATGATGGCGACCAGGGCAACAGTAACGAATGAAAAGATTTGCCGCTTTGATTTGAACGCCAATGCAAATACTCCCTGGGCCCGTATTCTGGGGAGGAAGTGTGCCGACTATTGGTTAATGCGGGGTAAGAAGCACACGGACGGCCTGATATCGAGAGAGGACGGCTCAATGCCCGTAATACGGACCCAGCCCGTACTACGGCTGGAGGAGGCCTCTCTTCGCCAAAATTTTATTGATTAAATCCTGTGACGACCCACGCCTGGTGAAGCACTTATCGATATTGCTGATCCGGCTGCTGATACTGATTTCCGGAAATCCGATTTTTGCCATGTCGACAGCCATGGCTTCGGTTACCCTGTTGATCGCCGCGCGGTCATACCCCTCTTCATCACGCAGGCGCAGGATCGCGACACAATCGCTGATGCTTTCATTCATCAGATGTTCGGGGCCGTTGCGCGGCGGATGAGGCCGGTCAATATCGCCGGTCTGGTGATGAGCGCATTCATGCCGGTCGATAAAGCTCTGAAATTCCGGCGGCGTGGCGGTGTAATTTGATCGTAAAACCACCGGCCTCCCGCTGCTGTCCCTGTCGGCCATACCAGCCGCCAGTCCGGGGCGTCCCGAGCTGCTGTCAATAAAGCGGACCGTCTCCCCTTTATTGTTGGTGCAGGGTGGTGGAGGGGCGAGCTTATAGGTTTTGGGCGTCTGTGCGTCTTGTGCCGTTGCTACACACGAGAACGCGATACAGGCAAACGCAAGCAGGGCCAGTTTCTTAAGCATCTGGCTGTCTTTCCAAATGGGGGTGCCCAAGTAATGATGTATCTCGAGTGGATCATAGCGTCTCTGGGAGTCATCGTCGTCTATATACTGCTTGGCTACGCTTCGGTGTGGTGGACAGCGCGGGTATGGAAGCCGGAGCAATGAAGAGCAGTTTGGACGTGCTGAGCAAGATTGCCGCATGGAAAATTGACTGACCGCATATGCCATGCTCAGATGATTTGTCACTGATAATGAGGTGGGAGGAATGAAATGAAATCTTCCATAAAAATAGCGCTCATATTTCTGGCGGTTACCGGTTTCGGGAGCCTGCTCGGTCCATCGACACAGCCGTCGGCAGCGTCATATGACATGCAGGTGTTGTCGAAAGTGATGCCCGTGCTCAAACTAGGCAACAGGCATTCAAGCCCGGTCATCCAGCACGGAACCCATCTGTGCTCTTTGCATTCGCATTGCGGTTCCGGTCATCTGTGCTGCTCTGGCCACTGCAAGGCTGTAAGCACCTGCGGATAGGACTGCCGGATTAGCGGGCGCTGTACAGCAAAATGTCTCAAGGTGCGCCCCTTCAAGGCTGGGATGATAACCGCCTCCCGGCACCTTTCAGCTCGTCTCACATGCACAATGATATGAAGGAGCCGGCCCGAGTATCGGCCTCTTTCTGTTATGGTGCACACATTGACGAGTTGGGCGAGAAGCAATGAAGAGCAGTATCAAAATCCAATGTAGATGCGAGTGAGTGCTAATCGGGGGTATTGAAGGGAGGCAATTTATGTTGATCAACACCGTCGTGCTCATTGTCGCCATCGTGATGGCGGTGTGGGTTTATGAAGAGGTGAAAAGCCACGGCGGGCAGCGGCCATGGCTGTGGGCCATCGGAACCTTTGTGTTCTGGCCACTCATCGCCACTATCGCCGGGTATAAATATGACGAGACCGTATTGAAGATGGTCGGCATCACCGGCCTGTTCATCACTATAGTGGGCCTCATGATGGCCTTCGGGTTGGTAGCAACCCTGTAGCAACCGCGTGCGTAGAAGACGCAACGACTGGCGCAGGTATGCCATCCTGCGAAAAGCCGATGTCAGTTAGCGCGTAGGCCTGGATGGTTTTGACCATCAGCGCGCGTTCGCGGACATAGTGTGGGTCTTGTGCCGTCGATTCCCATGAGAAAGCGATACAGGCAAACGCAAGCAGGGCCAGTTTCTTCATCATCTGGCTGTCTTTCCAAATGGGGGTGTCGGGTCAATTCTGGCAAATGGCGAAGAGGTCCGCCAGCACTCAATGTAAGTGTTTTATGTCCGCTTTACCCCCAATAGCGGACATTATTCCGCACTGCTTCAAATGTCTGCTTAGTGCCAACAGCGGACATTAGCTCCTCCAGTCCGGCGCCAGTAAAATTGAACGTTGTGTGGGATTTGCTGACCTGACGTGCAATCTTTTCCACAGGCACTGAGATTTATGGCTCAAACTGTAGCAAAAGCGTCACAGCCCCTAATGAAAAGTGATGGATAGCTAACTCCTAAGTTGCCGAATCGTCCCGTGCATCCGTATTCTCATATCAATAAATGAAGAGAATCCATTTTTCCTCGTTCTGAGAATTGATGAGTGCGCCGGATTTCAACCTCCGGGATATTGTTGGGGGCAGTGTGGGTCAGTTAAATTTCGCAAAGACGGCGCTGCGATGGTTTGCCGCGACCGCGCTATTTACCCTGTTCTATCTGGTCTGGAGCCCTGTGGGGTCAATCGCACCAGCCCAGGCACAAGTCACCTGTGCTGGTGTCCCGCATAACGAAGGCGGAACAGGTAACGAAGCTTGGCGATTTGACACCGATACCGGAACGTGCGGATCGGCGCTTTCTGGGGCGACAGCTCCGACAAACGGCTTTCAGATTACTACCAGTGACGACTTAATTCGTTGGCGCCAAACCGAAGACGGCGGCGTTTCTACGGGGTGCGTTGGTGGTTGCTCAGCAGCCGACGTGACCGCCCATAGCATCACTCCAAATTCCGGTGCGCCCATTACTGGAAACTTAACAAGTGCTAAAGGGATTTATGAAGTCAATTACAACGGGGTCATGGAAACCCTAAACTTTACACTGACAATAACCAAGGACGGCATCACGTATACGGTCAATACGACAATCCAGTTTACGACCGGCACAAATCATATTGCTACGTCGATGACGGTTTCCGGCGGCGCTTTCAGCCCGGCTATTGGGCCTACCGCTCAGGACAAATCCAATATCGTCGCCGCGCTTCAAGGCAGCTTCAATTCTGCGACACCGGGTCTGCTGGACACGCTGAACGGCACGAACGGCAATGGCGGAAACGGCAATGGCGTAACCTTCGCGCCGACGGGCTTGAGCTTCAACCAGTCGCGTATCGATAGCGCTAACTCGATGGACCGGGACTTCGGTACGGCCTTTGCTGATCGAGGCTATTTTGACAGCGGGCAGAAGGTCAGGCGTGGAAACGGCTTCAACTTCTCCGTCGATCTGAACCAGCTTGCGAACTCCGCTGCAAACGACAATGAAGCAACTGCGCTCGCCTACGGTACGGGCGGGTCCAAAGATGGCATGGCGCGTCCGCAGTCGCGCGTCACCTCCTTCATTAAGGGCGAGTATGTCGATTTTGATGATGGCGAGACCAATGCGGACAGGGACGGACATCTGTGGGTGGTTACGAGCGGTCTGGGCCTGCGGGTATCCCCGAACACCACTATCGGCCTGCTCTCCCGCTACCGTTCGGGCGAGGCGAACTCCAACGCGCTCGCGGCGAAGCTCGAC
>JAJFHP010000037.1 GCA_021775555.1 Hyphomicrobiales bacterium
ATTGACAAACAGGCATTTCCGGCCTGTTTCGGGGTGGGTCCGCACAACCGGATGATCGGCCCACGGGTAGACCATGCCGGAGTCGTCAGCGACCCTGTCCTTGTAGCGGCCGCGGTATTGCTGCTCACCGTCGTGGCGCGCCGTCAGGCCGTTGAGATATTCCTTCATTCGATCAGAGAGCGCATCATAAGCCGCATACATGCTGGAGAACAGCGTATCGCCGCCATAGTCGGGAACCGTGTGCAGGTAAAGGATTGATCCCAAAGGCGGCTCCTCCTCGCACGAGACATCCGAGTGCCAGCGCTCGCCGGCGATATAGGATGATTTTTCATCCGTATGAATAGGCAGAATTTCCGGGTGCCCCTCGGGGCCCGGAATCGCCGGATGGACATGAAGATCGCCAAACTGCCTGCCAAATGCCTTGTGGCTTTCATGGTCCAGCTTCTGATCCCGGAAGAAAATTACGCAATGCGCCTTCAGTGCCTGGCGAATCTCCCGGTGCGTCTGGTCGTCCACCGGCGTTAAAAGGTCCACACCTTCGATTTCGGCGCCGATCCTTGTGGTAACCGGTTTGACTGTTATGCGTTCGTATTTCATGGGCATAGCTCTATCTTCGTTCGAACGTGACCATCCGTCCACTAAGTTTCCTCAATATCCTCGTAGCCGGTTCCACGGCTACCTTCCGATCAGAATATGTCCGCTATTGCCACTAAGCGGGCGTACTCGCTCATGCGGATTTATGTCAGCTTTCGGGGGCAAAGCGGACATTTAACGCGACCCCTCAGAATGTTTGCTTATGACCCAAAGCGGATATTACCAACCGTGTCCCCACAAGCGCGTCCAGACAAGAAAAGATGCCAACGCGAAACTGCCCCTTTATTTTCTGAGAGAAGTTTTAAAAGGGTAGCCATGTTGAAGTTGTCTATGGCTTGCTCAAGATAACCCAACTGCATGAGAAGTGTCCGGGCATCAAACCTAGGCGATAGAAATATTCTATTAAAATGTCGTGAAGTATGAATTTGATTAATATTGGGAGTACTCCATATTCAATGAAACAGATGATCTCTTGATTTATATCTTCTCGCGCAACGAGGAACATAGTGAGAAGTGAAGTCTAACTAAATCGTGGGTTTTGCCATATCCAAAAGCGCCCACGTATCACCAAGGAGGTAAATATGGGTACCAATACCGATGATACTCGTGGTGCAAATATGGACAGCAATACCGATGATACGCGTGGTGCCTTGATTTGGACCGGGTGTGTTATGGCAGCGATCGCTGTGGCTGGAGGAATTGCCTACTTACTCCTTGTCTAAGAATAATCTGCAGAACGCAGCCCCGGTAAAATAGAGATAGGGAATCTAGATATTCTGAGACAATTTGCGGCGGAGTTGCCTATTAGCTCCGTCGCTTTTGCTGCGTTGCCACCAATCTCCGCTACAGATCAGAAGCTGCGAATGATGAAGCAATGACAGGAAACAGGAACCAGCACCTCACAAAGTTAGAGCAACTGGGCGAGGAAAATGTTCGATCAGCAATTGCCCTCGGGAAGTATAGTGGCAAACAACTGACAGCCACCCAAAAGTGGCTGGACATGTGCGAACAAAAACGAGAGCGGCAGTTCAAGGTTGAAAATAAAAAAGCCAATTTGGTTTTGTTAATTACCTCAGCGATAGGCGCTCTCATACTCTCTATCGCGGCCATCGCTTAGGCGGCTATCGGCAATTGCACTAGCCTGCGCCTGACCTTCACGCTCGCGCTCGATAGTGTTTTCGAGGAATCCCTGAAATAGAACTGCTCCAAAGTCCGCTATTGGCACAAAGCAGACGCACTCGCTCATGCGGATTTATGTCAGCTTTCGGGGGCAAAGTGGACATCGGGTATGGAAGTGATTGCGCCCCCGGACGTGTGTCCAAACGCCAATCCGGACTATTCTCAATCGCACACGGAAAAACCTGCCAGCATCAAACCCTGTCGCGGATCGGGGCATCTCATGACCCTTCGCTCAAGGCCTCTCAACGAGGGGCCCCGTCGGCCCACGCAACCCATCGCCTGACATCCATCTCAAGCGGCTTGACAGCTGACCGCATCTCGGCGCTTTTGGCTCATAGAACCGAGGTGCTCATGACCGGGCTTGGTCTTTGGGACTTCACCTGCCGACGCTCCCCCCCGTCACACCATTCAGAAGAACACGGATAAACGACAGACATGGACCCATTGACACAAGGAACGCTCGGTGCGGTGCTTCCACAAGCAACGCGCAAAAAGTCACATATTGGCATTGCCGGTGCCTTTGGATTTCTGTCGGGTATGGTAGCTGATCTGGACGTCTTTATTCGCTCGTCGTCCGACCCGCTGTTGTTTTTGGAATACCATCGCCAGTTTACCCACTCACTGGTCTTTATCCCCATTGGCGGATTTCTCACGGCGCTTGTGCTCTATTGGATACTGGGGCGGCGGTGGAATCTCGAACTTTCTCAAACGGCTCTGTTCTGCACGCTTGGCTATGCCACCCATGCCTTGCTGGATACCGCAACTTCCTACGGCACAATGTTGTTCTGGCCGTTCAGTGATGAACGCTTTGCGTGGAGCATCATTTCTGTCGTCGACCCGCTGTTTACGCTGCCGATTGCATGCCTCGTTGTGGTGTCATGGCTGAAACAGAAGCCGCACTTTGCGCGGTTGGGCCTCGTTTGGGCCGGGGCCTACCTGGCCCTCGGAGTGGTACAGCATCAAGCTGCCCTTGAGATGGGCAAGGCCATTGCCGCCGGCAGGGGGCACGAACCCGTTCGCCTGGAAGTCAAGCCAAGCTTTGGCAATTTACTAGTGTGGAAAACACTCTATGAGGCGGAGGGTCGGTATTATGTCGACGCCGTCCGCGCCAGCGTTGTGCCCAAAATGTTTCCTGGAGACTCTGTGCCCACGCTCGATCTCGCGCGGGACCTTCCATGGCTTGAGCCGGAATCGCAGCAGGCAAGGGACATTGAGAGATTTAGGTGGTTCAGCGATGGTTATATCGCCCGGGACCCGAAACACCCGAACCAGATCGTCGATATTCGATATTCAATGGTTCCAAACGAGGTGGCGGCCCTTTGGTCAATTGAAGTCCTCGGCAGCGCAACTCAAACGGACCATGCCCGGTTCCGTACGCATCGCAGAGACGCCGCGCGAAGTTTTGGCAGACTTTGGAATATGGTGTTCAGCAAGGGACTGTAGATGCAAACCTGAGCGCACATAACAGTTTTTCGGCAGCTGTTGGCACTTAGCAGACATTGAGAGTAAGCGAGTATTAGGTCCGCTTTCGGGGGCGAAGCGGACTCTTTGAGAGGACGCCATATATGCCAGCTTCAGATTCAGAGTGGATTTTGAGTGCTGGCGATAATCCCCGCCATTTGCCAGAATTGACCCCGCACCCCCATTTGGAAAGACAGCCAGATGATGAAGAAACTGGCCCTGCTTGCGTTTGCCTGTATTGCTTTCTCGTGTGCAGCGAGGGCACAAGACGCGCAGACGCCCAAGACGTATAAGCTCGCACCTCCGCCTCCCTGCACCAACAATAAAGGGGAGTTGGTCCGCTTTATTGACAGCAGTTCAGAACGCCCCGGACTGGCGGCCGGTATGGCCGACAGGGACAGTAGTGGAAAGCCGGTAGTTTTGCGATCGAATTTCACCGCCACTCCACCGGAATTTCAGAGCTTTATCGACCGGCATGAATGCGCCCATCACCAGACCGGCGATATTGACCGCCCTCACCCGCCGCGCAACGGCCCTGAACATCTGATGAATGAAAGCATCAGCGATTGTGTCGCCATCCTGCGCCTGCGTGATGAAGAGGGGTATGACCGCGCGGCGATTAACAAGGTTACCACTGCCATGGCTGTCGACATGGCAAAAATCGGATTCCCGGAAATCAGCATCACCAGCCGGATCAGCAATATCGACAAGTGCTTTACCAGGCCCGGGTCGCCGCAGGATTTGATCAATAAAATCCTGATGAAGAGAGGCCTCCTGTGAGCCGTAATCCAAGCCAAGCGCCGTATGGATTTGGTCTGCTTTAGGCGACAAAACCAACATTGCTGTGGGGCCTGCCTGACGTCTGCTTCTGGCCCAAAGCCGAATTTGAGTGCTGGCGGACCGCTTCGCCATTTGCCAGAATTGACCCGGCGCCCCCATTTGGAAAGACAGCCAGATGCTGAAGAAACTGGCCCTGCTTGCGTTTGCCTGTATCGCTTTCTCCCAGGAATCGAGGGCGGAAGACCCACTCTATGCCCGCGAACGCGAGAAAATGGTCATAACCATCCAGGCCTACGCGAAAACCGACATTGGCTTTTCAGGAAAGAATGGCATATCCGCGCGCGTTCTGGAGGCCATGGGGCAAACCAAGCGCCATCTGTTTATTCCGAAACGGTTTCGCGCCCTCGCCTATGCCGACCGGCCTGTCCCCATCGGCCATGAGCAAACGATTTCCCAGCCTTACATCGTTGCGGTGATGACCGATCTGGCCGTGGTCGCGAAAAACCACACTGTTCTGGAAATCGGCACGGGCTCGGGCTACCAGGCCGCTATTCTTGCAAGGCTGGCGCGCAAGGTGTGCACCATCGAGATTGTCCGCCCGCTGGGAGAAACAGCCGCCAAACTGCTTGCAGAGCTTGGGCTTGATAATGTGAGTGTACGCATTGGCGATGGGTACAAGGGCTGGCCGGACTGCGGTCCCTTCGATGCGGTTATCGTGACGGCCGCGCTCGGGCATGTTCCGCCGCCCCTGATCGAGCAGCTCAAGGTGGGCGGGCGGCTCGTCATGCCAGTTGGGCCCGCCGGCGCCTCGCAGCAGCTCACCGTGATGACAAAGATAGCGCCCGGCAAGACGAAAACGCGCAAAGTTGGCCTGGTGCGCTTCGTCCCCTTTACCCGGTCACCGAATTAACCGCTGATACCCGCATCGCGCTTGGCTATTAAGGGGACAGTTTACTTGGCTATTAAGGGGACAGTTTACTTAATTCAATGTTCACGAGCTTGTCCAAATGGCCGATTAGAGAATTAAGTAAACTGTCCCCTTAATAGCTACTAGGTGTGAACTCAATGCAGAGTGCGCTCGACATCCTCGAAAATGATGCTCCGGTGGACCTCGGAGATTTTCAGGGCCGTGACGAAATCCATCAGCTTCTTGCGCTCGCGGGCGCTGACCCGGCCATCAGCCAGAAGAACCATGTAGGCGCTGCTCAGGATGGTCTCTTTCAGCTCACGCGTCAGCCGGTCGCGCGCGGTCGCCAACTGGTCGGCAAAGGTGAGACCGCTTGTCTGGACACTATAGGGCGCCGTGTTGATGTCGTCCGTGCTGAGCGCCTCGCCGGTCGCCTGCTCGTAAACGCTGCAGATCGTCGCCAGCTCATTCTCATCCACATCGCCATCCGCGGCTGCCATGGACACCATTGCCTGCAGAATGAAGGTCCGGTCGGTGCTCTGTCCCTGGGTCATCTTTATTCTCCCTGCCGTTTAAAGCTTCCGGGGCTGGTATCTGTGAGTTAGTCGCTCTACAGGCCCGGAAGGTTCAATGTGCCTGTACTTGCAAATGGGCATGCTTGTTTCGATCAGAAGTGACGCACATCACACTTTTTCGTGTTTCGGCCCGTTTTCCGCAATTTTCTATTGGTAAAAAGTGACGCGTTTAATGGGGGACCCGGTCAGTGTCCGGGTCCCCGCAAGACAGACTGCTCAGCCCTGAGCCGCAGAGGAGCGGCAGCGCGACAGATTGCCGGTGTAGTTGGCGCGGCAACTGCGAATTTTGGCCGAATTGTTGCCAGCCTGCTCCAGACAAGCGCTATGAATGCGGAGACTGAACTCGGCGCAACGGTGATACGCCTGAATGTTCTGATTCACCCGGGCGTTGATACGTTTATCAGCCAGGCCGCCGGCATTGACGGAGGTGGTGCCGGCGAGTGCTGCAAACATGGCTGCAGCTGCAAGAGTTACTGTG
>JAJFHP010000038.1 GCA_021775555.1 Hyphomicrobiales bacterium
CATGCCGAGCGAACCTGTCATCATCGCGGCTTCATCGGACAACATGTCTCCGAACAGATTGTCGGTCACCAGCACGTCAAACTGCTTTGGATCACGCACAAGCTGCATGGCGCAATTGTCGGCAAGAATGTGATGGCAATCAAGATCAGAGCATTCTTCCTTGAAGATGCGCTGTGCAATCTCGTACCAGAGCACGCCGGATTTCATCACATTGTGTTTTTCCGACGAGTGAATTTTTTTGCCGCGCTTACGCGCCAGATCGCAGGCGACCCGGATAATTCGCTCAATCTCGGACGTGGTGTAAACGGTCGTATCAACAGCCCGCTGCTGCCCGTCCGGAAGATCAGTGATTTCCTTCGGCTCGCCAAAGTAGGTGCCGCCGGTTAGCTCGCGCACGATCATGATGTCGAGGCCCTCGACAAGTTCGCGCTTGAGGGATGAGGCATCGGCGAGGGCCGGGTAGCATATGGCGGGGCGCAAATTGGCGAACAGGTCGAGATCTTTCCTCAGCCGCAGAAGGCCAGCTTCGGGACGGGTTTCAAAATCAACACCATCCCATTTCGGACCGCCCACCGCGCCGAGGATCGCTGCATCCGCTTTTGCCGCTTTCTCAACGGTTGCGTCGGTTACCGGTACGCCATGTTCATCAATGGCCGAACCACCAACTAGCTCGGTCTCGACATTGAAGCTGTTCTGGGTCTGGGCATTGAGCCATGAGACCACGCCCTCGACCTCGCCCATGACCTCCGGGCCGATGCCGTCTCCGGGAAGAAGCAGAAGATCGTAATTTGCCATAAGTGTACGCCCCTAACTGAAAACACATATGTGATGAAAGTGTTCCGGCAACGCCTAGCGGCTTCGCGCCCGCTTGGCAAGATACGGTGCGTACAGCTGTGGCCATGCATCTTGCGGTGGAGCGCTGTTCTGCTAGACAAACATGTGCTGGAAAATTTCGATATGGAAAGCGCGATGGCGAGTAAACCACTGGATGGCATCACGGTGTTGGATTTGACCAATGTGCTGGCGGGGCCGTTCTGCTGTCACCAATTGGCGCATTTTGGCGCTGAGGTCATCAAGGTTGAAATGCCCGGGCGGGGCGACCTTGCGCGCCAACTGGGTGCTGATGCTGAGCTGAACTCCCGGCTCATGGGGGTTTCGTTCCTGGCCCAGAACGCAGGCAAGCGCTCTGTTACGCTTAACCTCAAAAGTGACAAGGGCCGCGCGCTGTTTGAGAAGCTCGTTTCGCGCGCCGACATACTGGTGGAGAATTTCCGCCCCAGCGTCATGGAGAGGCTGGGGCTGGGCTTCGAGACGCTCAAAGAGCTAAAAAAAGATCTCATCTACTGCGCCATTTCCGGTTTTGGTCAGGACGGGCCGATGCGAGATTTGCCCGCCTACGACCAGATCGTGCAGGGTATGTCGGGCGTCATGAGCATCACCGGGGATGCATCAAGCGCGCCGCTGCGCGTCGGCTATCCCATGTGTGACACCATTGGCGGACTGACAGCTGCAATGGCCATTTGCGCGGCTGTTGCCGGACGGAAGCAAAACACGCCGCAATTTATCGACGTGTCGATGCTGGAAGCGACGCTTGCTACCATGGGATGGGTTGTCTCAAATCATCTCGTTGCCGGTATTGAGCCGAAACCGCTGGGCAATGAGAACTTTACCGCCTCGCCTTCAGGGGCCTTCGAGACCGGTGAGGGACTGCTCAATATTTCCGCCAACAAGCAGCAGCAATTCGAGAGCCTGTGCACACTGCTAGGCCGCGAAGATTTACTTGCGCATCCCGACTATGGGGAACGTGAAGGACGATTGAAAAATCGCCAGGCACTAAAGGGGGAACTGGAAAAAGAATTGCGGGCAAAGTCCGCTCATGAATGGGCCGAGGCCATGAACGCGGTTGGGATTCCTTCAGGTGCCATATTGAGCGTACCGGAAATTCTTGCACATCCCCAGATCTCTGAGCGCGGCATGTTGACGGATTTCAAGGACGCACCGGGAACGGGACGCGATATCAGGCTGGCGCGAAACGCGGTGAAGATGGACGGGGACGCGCTCAGTGTGAACACGCCTCCACCTGAACTCGGCGCGGACAATGAAGATATTTTCGGCCAACTCGGTGTTGGTCCGGATGAACTGGCTGTACTCAAAAAGGAGGGCGTTCTGTGAGCTCAAAGCCCGGCGATACCATCTCGCCCACCGACTGGTGGCACACTGACATCATAGATATGAGGCCGGGGCAGATCCGGTTTCGAGGGCACCCGATCGAAGAACTGATTGGCACTGTGAGCTTCGCGCAAATGATCTGGCTCATGCTGCGCGATAATTTGCCGAGCGAGGCGCAGGCAAAATTGCTGGAAGCAGCGCTCGTTGCTGCTGTCGATCACGGACCCCAGGCACCTTCCATTGCGGTCGCGCGCATGGGCGTTACCTGCGGGCAAAGCCTCAATGGTGCGATGGCCAGTGCTGTGAACACCCTGGATAACGTCCATGGTGGCGCCGGCGAACAGGCGGTTGAGCTATATCTGCGCATCGAAGCGCGGCAACAAGCGGGAGAAGTCCTTGATGCCGCCGTGGCAGGCGAACTGGATGAGTTTACACCAGAGAATCGGGGCAAATTCGTGCCCGGCTTCGGCCACCGTTTCCACAAGCCCACTGACCCGCGCACACCCGGATTGCTCGCGCTGGTGAACAGGGCTGCCCGGGAAGGTGCCGTGTCCGGTGCTTATTCGGCGATCGCGCGCGCCATTGAGGCGGAACTGGCGCGGCGCAAGGGCACCGCGCTGGCCATGAATATCGATGGCGTCACCGCCGTCATCTTCGCCGAGTTGGGATTTGAGCCTCCCCTGGCCCGTGGCATTTTCTGCCTGTCGCGTTCAGTGGGGATACTGGCCCATGCTTGGGAGCAGATGAACCAGGGTGGGCGCAACAAGGGCCCGACGCCGCCCGGCTATCGCTGGCGCTATGATGGGCCGAACCCGATCAAGGACTAGGAAATGCGGTTAGAGCCCTTGGGGTCCGTACCCTAGTGCCCGCCGCCATCTGAACCACCACCTGTTCCACGCCCGAAAATATAGCCCGCTACACCACCGAGCAGTGTGGCCAGGATTTCGGTTGAGAGTGCCTGAGTGACAGCAAGGGCGAGGATGGTCGGGATCAGAAGTACCAGGCCAAAGGCCTGTATCGTCCAGGGCCCCCAGCCTTTCGAACGGATATAAACCACATACCCTCCACCCGCGAACATGGCGAATGCTAGTCCCATGGCAAGGAGTTTGACGGTGCTTGCCGGATCGCTTCTGAGTGCCATGAAGATTTACTCCTTAAAGCCAGGGATGGGCGGCGGAGGCTTTTTCCTCGTAAGAAGTGATTTTTTCCTCCTTCTTCAAGGTGAGGCCGACATCATCAAGACCATTCAGCAGGCAGTGCTTGAGATTAGGATCAACGTCGAACTTGATCACGCCGCCATCAGGACCTGTGATTTCCTGCGCTTCCAGATCGATGGTAATCGTGGCGTTGGAACCACGCTCTGCATCTTCCAGCAGCTTCTCCACGTCTTCCTGCGGCAGCTTGATCGGCAGGATGCCGTTCTTGAAGCAGTTGTTAAAGAAAATATCTGCAAACGAGGTCGACACGACGCAGCGAATACCGAAATCGAGCAGTGCCCATGGCGCGTGTTCGCGTGAAGAGCCGCAGCCGAAATTATCTCCCGCAACCAGGATCTTGGACTCGCGGTAAGCTGGCTTGTTGAGAATGAAGTCTTCATTTTCCGAGCCGTCACCCTTGTAGCGCATTTCCGAAAACAGCGCCTTGCCAAGCCCCGAGCGCTGAATCGTCTTGAGATACTGCTTGGGGATGATCTTGTCGGTATCTATATTGATCATGTTTAGCGGCGCGGCGACACCGGTGAGGGTTGTGAATTTGTCCATGGACTTTGCTTCCAGCAGTTGGCGAACACTTGGTTCATTTCATAGCGGCAATTTCAATCCGCGTCACCTCTTCAAGAGTCACTCTTTTTCCAGTGCAGCCTCGTAGGCCGCCGCGGCAGCTGCCACATCCTGTAGCCCGGTGCCGGTCGAATCGAAGATCACGATTTTCTCCTCGCTTGTGCGTCCTGCCTTCGCGCCTGCAGCAAGTTCAGCCAGCGTTGCGTGAATGCTGTCCAGTGTGGCGGTATTGGCCCGGAGGGCATGCGCGAGGTCGCCATCCTTGCCACACTGATCCGCATCATCGACGAGAATGCAGGCATTGGCGAACAGGTCAGGGTCAAGCTCCTGCTTGTCAGGGTTGTCCGCGCCAACTGCTGCGATGAAGCTTCCCGGGGACACCATGTCCGGCGTGATGATCGGGTCCGTTGCCGTGGTGCAGGTGACGATAATATCGCTGGATCGGAGCGCATTGGCGATGCTGGTTGCAGATGCGGCTTCAAGGTGAAGTTTTTCATTGGCCCAGGTGCTGAACTCAACCGTGTTGGCGTCATTGCTGTCGTAGGCGGCGATGTGCGTAATCGGCAGGAGGTCCACGAGCGCTTGCGCCTGGTGTCGCGCCTGATCGCCGCAGCCGATGACTGCCAGGGTGTTGGCATCGGGGCGGGCACCATGTTTGGCAGCCAGCGCTGTTGCGGCGGCAGTCCGCAGGCCTGTCAACTCTCCAGATTGCAGGAGAGCGAGAGGACGACCGTTGCTTCCGTCACACAACATGATCAAGCCCTGGATGGTCGGCAGACCATTGCGTTGCCGGTTGTCCGGGAAATTGGCATTGATCTTGGCGGCAAAATATTTGTGCGTGCCCGGGTACAGACCGGCTTTCACATGGAATTTCCCGTCACCCGTCTCGAAGCCGAGAGAGCGGGCGTTGTCAGCCGGAGAATTGTGGAGGCGCGCATATGCGTCCTCAAGGGCTGCGAGGCACAGGGACGGGGTTAGCAGGGCGCTCAATTTATCCGCGCCAAGCAGCATGAGTTTGTCCGGGTCGTCGCTCCGGGACTGAGATTTTTCAAGATTTTCGGAAGGGCCCATTTTCATCTCCAATAAGCATCGGAGCAGAACTTGGGCGGAGTTGCCTTTACGGGCGCCTGCGAAGGCCCGTCAGCCAGGATTTAGGTTCAGAGTATAGGTGATGTCAAGAACGGTGGGGGCGTGGCCCTGTATCTAACGCGGCCTATTGCCGGCTCGCACGCATCGGCTTGGCCTTGAGAAGAGGCATCTGAAACCGCTCGTCTCCCGCTACATCTGTATCCGCTTAGGTGTTGGTCTAATGAATGTAGGTTTTTATGTTATATGGGGACAATTCCTGAACATACGTATCGAGCTCAACTAGGCCAACACAGGGCAGCGCACCTGTCAGATCAATTTCATCATTGACGAGCTGTCTAGCGAGAATAATGGCCGGAATTGTCGGTATGTGAGGCCCGGAACCATCCTTTGCAACGATAAACCAGCTGCGTGTACACGGCATGCCAGCCTGATCTTCTCCCGAGATAATCATGTGCATGCCACCGTCAGCCGATCCCAAACTATTGAACCAGTTGCTTGCCATGAGAAGTGGGCCGGCAAACCGCTGGAGATTCAGCGGTAGCCCAGCCCGCACGAGCCATGACAACCCCCAAAGCCCCAAATGCATGAAACTCAATTCCAGACCGGCAGAAAATTGGATCGTGCCGATACCATAGTGCTCAGGCAGGAGATCGAGATCGGGAATATCACAATTGGCCATCCATCTTCTGCCAAGCTCTGGATAGCGCTGGCGGTAGAGGTCCTGCCATCCATAAACTGATCTTTTGCGGCTGGAGAAAGGCCTGAGCGACTTGCCCACATAGCTCAGGATGGCTTGTGTCGTCGCCAGCCCCCGCTCGGCTTTCTGACCCGGGGCAATGCCATACTTCAGTGAATTGATTTTCGAAAATTCATCTTTGAAATGCTCAAGCACGGCAGAGGAAAGCCCCGGAACGGTGCTGGCGCCAGAGATAACAGCAACCCCGTTGCCAATCGCCTTCTCGTTGAGAGTGGTTATCCCCGCTACGAAATCCCGGCCATCGGCAAGATCAATATAGTTGATCTTGTGTCTGATGCATGATTCGGCGACCGTATAATCGCTGCCCTGAAACGGACCGCAGGTATTGATGACGACGTTTGGCCTGAGCGTGGCCAGATGTTCATCCAGGTGTCGTGAAACATCAAAACATGCTGCTTTGGCCAGGTCGCCGGGTAAGCGTTGTGCCAGTGCCTCGGCTTTGCTCTGGCTGCGTCCGGCGATGATGACGGGTAACCCGTCTCTGGCCAGGGCCGCTGCAATGCGCTTGCCGAAATTCCCATAGCCACCGAGGATCAGGATGCGGCCGGGCATGAGACTTCCGTAATTTTAAATGGCCCCGAATAGGCAATTGATTTTCCAAACCATGGATGGCTGGTGTGGGTCCACATCTCGAACTCATTTTCCGAGATTGGCAATTCCTCTGCTTCACCCCTACCAATGACAAGCGCCAGCGGGATTGGGATTGAGACACCGAGAATGCGCCAGACATATCCGCGGTGGGAAAGAATTATTTTCCCGCCATCCCAGCTATAGGCCATTTTCCAGCCGAAGCCGAAGCGCATGAATTCAACCATCTGGTCGCCTCCGATATGCACCATACTGGAGCGAAAATGCTCATCCCCACCCTGATAGTGGAAGACGCGGTCAAAGTGAAATGCGCATGTATCGCGCCCGCTCTTGAATGTGACGGTGACCGGTACGCCCGTGCCTGATCTGGAAACCAGCATTCCTGAGAGGCGGGACAGCAAACCCATGATTGGTGGCACTTCGATATCAAGAGTTCCCTTGGCGATGACGACATCGTCACTAAAGGGCCGGATCGCGTAGTGATCCTGCATGACTTTCGGTAGGGCGCTCCAATCATCTCCAAACACGATTTTGAAAATCGGGTCGTTGGTCGTGTTAGGGGCTTGTAAATTTCGTATTTTCTCAACCCCCTTGAGGCGCAATAACAGATTGCGCACACCGCGCATGGCCGGGTAACAGAGCTTGGCCATAGTCCGGGAGCGGAACAACAGCGCATTGGCCCGGTTGAACCAGCCGGAGCGGCTCCCAAGCATGGCCATCATATGCAGGGCCTCCTCACCATGATAGCAAATACCCTGATATTTCAGCACCATGCCATCATCGAGATCCAGCGCGAGCCCGGTTATCTCCTGGATAAGTGGATGCGCGGAATCATCGCGGGCATCCACCAGCCGCAGTGAGCCAGCCGAATTGCGGATTTGCAGAGCGCAAGCCGCTTGATTACAGATCGGGCAATGCCCGTCATAGGCAAACCAGACATTGCCATCTATGGTTTTTTGGTCAGTCTTGGCCATCTCAGGGGAATCGTGCTGTGAGCTATCTGCTGCTCAAATGGATCCACATCATAAGCGCTACCATACTCTTTGGCGCAGGCATTGGCAGCGCCTTTCATATGTTCATGGCCAATCGCCGAGGCAAGATAGAAGAGATATATTTCGCTGCACGTACGGTTGTTCTGGCAGACTATGTGTTCACGGCACCCGCAGTGATTGTTCAACTCATCACTGGCATGATGCTGATCCAAATGCAGGACTACAGCTTCACGGATTTTTGGATCGCGTGGGGTCTGACGCTTTATTTCTTTGCAGGCGCCTGCTGGCTACCTGTGGTCTGGATGCAAATAAAGATGCGTGACATGGCCAAAAGCGCGCTGGAGACGGGGGAACCACTTCCTGACCGGTTTTGGAAATTGGACCGATGGTGGATACTTCTTGGCACTCTGGCTTTTCCGGCAATCATCGTGGTTTTTTACCTGATGGTTTATAAACCGGAGAGTGGGTTGTTCTCTTAGAAAAAAACCGACTTATTTATTCCGACGACCAATAATTTGATCCTTCATTGCCGGGACGCCCGTCTAGGCTTGGCCTTGTCGAAACATTTGGTCATGATTTCGCAGCGTTTCGGACCGGGCGGGTGAACCCAGTCACCGGGATGAGGGTGAATGAAAGCACAAATCTCGGTCATGCCCGAGCGCGTCAGCCAGCCCTTGTTCTTGCCGCGCGTGACCGCGTAACAATCCGCCTTGGTTTCCTTGGGGCCATATACCTGATGCCCGCACTCATGGGCGTAAATATACAGCCGGACAGTCTCCGTCAGTCCCTTGAGCTTTGTCGGGTTGAGGATGATGATGCCCTTTTTCGCCCCGCCATAATCCCAGAATGTGTGGGAGATCAACGTCGGTGTGCGCCCGCAACTCATTGTCCGTCCGGCGAGCTTGAGGGTGCCCGGTGCGAGCGTCTTTTCTTTAGGCGCCGCGTCCAGAGCGCTCACTGCCAGCGCCCAGACAATGACGCCTGCCGCCGCAAAACATGCCAGGGCGGTTGTCTGAATTCGCCAGTTTCCCAAAGGGTGTCCTCGAATCTTTATTGTTCGTGTCTCACGCTGAGCCGGGAGGTGCCCGGGGGTCAAATCACGAGTTTGTAGGGTTTCGAATCTAGTTTCCAGCCGGTCGCGGGCCTGCTTCCAAATAGCACATGCGCATTTTCTTGCAACGCTTGGGCCCGGCGGCATGGTCCGCATCGCCCTTGAGCTTGGAGATAAAATCACACACCTGCGCCAGACCTTCTTCCTTGAGCCAGCCATAACGCCGTCCACGCTTGACGCCGAAGCAGTCGGCCGCGCTCTCGTTGCGCCCGATAAATTGATGCCCGCACTCATGAGCGTAAACGAATAATTTTACCGCGGTAGGAAGGCCCTTGAGCCGGTCTGGGTTGAGAATCAGGTAACCGGGATAAGCCCCGCCCCAGCTTTCAAATTTAGGGTCGATGACCGTGGGTCGCTTGCCGCATACCATGCGGTGCTTGTCGATCTTGAGCTTGCCGGGCTCAATGAGCTTGGCATCGGGACCGGCTTTAGCGAGATAGTCGGCCAGGGAAATATCCAGATCGGATGTGGGCTCGGATTGCGCGCGCACGGGGTTTGCAACGCCTGTCATCAAAAGCGTGGCGCAAAGACCAAAGAGGTACAAATGCTTCAAGACCATGACCTGCACTATCCTGGCTGAGAACCTGTGCTCTAACTCAGTTCCCGCACATCGACGAAATGTCCGGCGATGGCCGCCGCCGCCGCCATGGCGGGTGAAACCAGGTGGGTGCGGCCCTGGAATCCCTGCCGTCCCTCGAAATTGCGGTTCGAGGTGGCAGCGCAGCGTTCATGAGGCTCCAGCTTGTCAGGGTTCATCGCCAGGCACATGGAACAGCCCGGCTCGCGCCACTCAAAGCCAGCCTCGAGGAAAATTTTATCGAGCCCTTCGGCTTCGGCCTGTTCCTTCACGAGGCCAGATCCAGGGACGATCATGGCGCTGACATGGTCCGAAATTTTCTTACCCTTTATAACTTCAGCCGCGGCGCGCAGGTCCTCGATGCGGCCATTGGTGCAGGAGCCAATGAATGCCCGGTCGATGCTGATGTCCAGAACCTTGGTGCCCGGCGTCAGGCCCATATATTCGAGTGAACGGCGCATGGAGGCCTGCATGCCTTCATCATCGACGCTTTCCGGGTCGGGAATTTCACCCATCACCGACACCACGTTCTCCGGGCTTGTGCCCCATGTCACGATTGGCGGCAGGGAGGCCGCATCAAGCGTGATCTCCTTGTCAAACACGGCGTCATCATCGGATTTGAGCGTTTTCCAGTAAGCGAGCGCCTGTTCCCAAGCCGCACCCTTTGGCGATTTTGGACGCCCTTTGAGATATTCAAATGTTTTTTCATCAGGAGCGATCAACCCGGCGCGCGCACCGCCTTCGATGGTCATGTTGCAGACGGTCATGCGTCCTTCCATGGAGAGGGCGCGGATAGCCTCGCCGGCATATTCAATCACGTAGCCGGTGCCTCCGGCGGTGCCAATCTCGCCGATGATCGAGAGGATGATGTCCTTGGCGGTGATGCCACGCGGCAATTGGCCGTTCACGGTCACACGCATATTTTTGGATTTTTTCTGGATCAGGGTCTGCGTGGCCAGAACATGCTCGACCTCGGATGTTCCTATGCCATGGGCCAGCGCGCCAAACGCGCCGTGAGTGGCGGTGTGGCTGTCGCCGCACACGATGGTGGTGCCGGGCAGAGTGAAGCCCTGTTCCGGGCCGATGACATGGACGATGCCCTGGCGCACATCCACCTCGTTAAAATATTCGACTCCGAAGTCGGCGCAGTTCTTCGCCAGCGTATCGACCTGGAGTTTCGCCTCGGGATCCTTGATTTCCTGTCCCCGGTCGGTGGTCGGCACATTATGGTCGACAACGGCCAGGGTTTTTTCCGGCGCGCGCACCTTTCGGCCTGTCATGCGCAGACCTTCAAAGGCCTGCGGGCTGGTCACTTCGTGGGTCAGATGCCGGTCGATGTAGATGAGGCAGGTGCCGTCATCGCTTTCGTCGACCAGGTGGTCATCCCAGATTTTGTCGTAGAGCGTTTTGCCCATTTTCACATACTCCTGCTGTGCACGCCCGCGCTTTTGTCTTCTGATAGCGCTTTGCGGACGCGCTGACAATTCCTTGTGATGAGGTCGCAGTGCCAAATACAGATGCATCCATCGAGGGAAGGTTCTGCTATAACGTATGAAAACAAGACTGCATTATCGGGAGGATTTATTCCATGAAAAGAATATTAGCCGTTTTAGCCATTTCAACCGTCATGCCGTTTTCCGGCATTGCCCAGGCACAGGAATTCCCCAGCTGGCCCCTGACTCAAACCTGCATGTCCGGTGACAGCAGCTGTGGGCGTTTCGAGCAATTTGCGCGCGGGCAGATTTCGGGCACCTGGACAACCTTGCCTCCCAAGGTTCGGGCCTCCTGCGTGACCCAGACGGAGAGCGTCGAGAAAAGCTATCGCCTGCTTCAGAGCTGTCTGGCAAACGCCATGCAGGTCCTACTCAAGAATCAGCAAAGAAAAGCTGATGACGGAAAAGTCGTCCACCTGACACCCAAGGCAAAGATGAAGGCGCCACCTCCGGCACCAGCGCCAGCACCCGTTGCGGAACCGGCTCCGGTTGAGCAGCCAGCAGCAGCAGCGCCAGCCGCAACACCCCCGGTAAAACCTCAATAGGGTGAAAAGATATCAGGATTGGTGAACAGCCGAGATTTCACGTTCAATCCAGTCCACAAATGACGCAACAGGCCGTTTAACCGATGAGCCGTGACGCCTCACGAGGAAGTATGCATCTTCGGGAGGCGCGGATTCAACGTCATCAAACGGCGTAACGAGTCTGCCATCGGCTATTTCATCCGCCGCCAGAAAATCACTTTCAAGGATGACTCCGAGACCCTGAATTGCGGCCTCAATAGCCATGGCTGAACGTCCAACGGACATTTCGCGGCGGATGGTCATGCTGTCTATGCCATGAACGCTCAGCCAATTTGCCCACTGCTGCCTGTTTCGGGAATCGATGAGGACGTGCTCTGCAAGGTCAGTTGGGCGCTTTAGCCGTGGACCCTTTTTCAATAACCGCGGGCTGCACAGCACCAGCATGCGCTCGGTAAAAATCGGAGTGACCTCCAGGTCAGGGTTCGCTGGTGCGCCATAGAAAATTCCGATATCCGCATTGCTGAGAAGGCTTTGAGCGGTGGTTGCTTCAACCCTGACGCGCCATTCCGGGTGCTCACGCAGAAAGTCATCAATCCGGGGCATCAGCCATTTGCTTGCAAAACTCGGGGCGGCATGAATTGTCAAAGCCATTTGTGCGGTTTCGCTGGCAACGGCCTGGGTGGCCTGCGACAGCCGGCTCAGGGCGTCATGAATGCCACGCTGATAAGACTCTCCAATTTCGTTCAGCGAGATACGGCGGCCCTCGCGATCAAACAAGGGAGTGTTCAAAACAGTTTCAAGATTGGCGATCTGATGACTGACTGCCGAGGGTGTTACGTTCAACTCGTCAGCGGCTGCCTTGAAACTGCCCAGACGCGCAGCTGCTTCGAATACTCGAATTGCGTTGAGGGGAGGCAAGTTAAATGCTGTCATGGTGGAATTGGTTCCAAAGTGAAATAAATTCATCTGATGAATGAATTAAATGCATTTTGATGTCAATATTTCATCGGATATAGAGGAAAATACCAACAAAAATACGTGATTTCTTGAGATCTGATCTGTGATCCTTTTGGCATTAAATTAATTCATGAAAGTAGAGGTGCATGATGAGTGAAGAGCTGCGGGAGGCTGCACGTGAACATCTGGTCCGCTATGGCCAGGGGGATATCGAGAAACTCTATGTCTCGGCCAAAGGCGCCACCGTCACCGACGATGAAGGACGTGAAATCCTCGATTTCACCTCGGGCCAGATGTGCGCGACGCTGGGCCACAGTCACCCGGCCATCGTGAAAGCGATTAAGTCTGGCGCTGAAGACTCGATCCACCTGTTCTCAGGCATGATACCGGAAGCAGTAGCGAGGCTGGCGAAGAAACTCAGCCAATGGCTGCCCAAGCCGCTTTCCCGCTCGATGTTCGTCAATACTGGATCAGAGAGCAACGAAGCAGCGCTTCGCATGGCCAAGATGGTCACCGGCGGTTACGAGGTTCTCGCTATGGGAGGCTCCTGGCACGGCGTGACAGGACAGGCTGCGGCCATGTCCTTTGCCAGCGAGCGTCATGGCTACGGCCCGAAAGTGCACGGCGTATCTGCGATCCCGGAACCCTATTCCTACCGCTGCCCGATCGGCCATTGCCGCGACAAATGTGACATGAGTTGCATGAAGGTCGGTTTGAAGATGTTCGACATGACATCAGAAGGCGCGCCGGCCGCGATCATCGCCGAGCCTATTTTGAGTGCGGGCGGAGTCATTATCCCGCCAGAAGGTTATTTCAATACGCTCAAGAAGGAAGCTGCAAAGCGCGGCATGATGATGATTTTCGATGAGGCGCAGACAGCCTTTGGGCGGATCGGTGAAAAATTTGCCGCCACAGGGCTTGGCGTGACCCCTGACATCATGACGGTTTCAAAAACACTTGGCGGGGGACTGCCGCTGGCTGCGGTTATTACGTCTGATGAGATTGAGGAGAAGGCACACTCCAAGGGGTATAGCTTTTATACCAGCCACGTATCAGACCCCTTGCCAGCACTTGCAGGGCAGGCAGTTCTGGAGACGGTTGAGAAGGAAAAACTGCTTGAGCGCGCCAAGGAAATGGGCGCTTACCTGCGCAAGAACCTCGATAGCCTGCAGCAGAAATATGAGGCCATTGGTCAAATACGCGGGCAGGGCCTGCTCATGGGCATCGAACTGGTAAAAGACCGGGAAAGCCGCGAGCCGCATCTGGAATTGGGTAATATCACCACGAGGCGTTGCATGGAGCTGGGTCTGTCAATGAACATCAAGTACCGCCCGGAGCGCGGTGCCGTGTGGCGCATCGCACCCCCGCTCACCGTGTCAAAGGACGAACTCGACAGGGGATGCGAGATACTGGATCAGGCCCTCAGGGAGGGCCTGGATGAAGTAGTAAAGGGCAATGGAGCCGGCTGACGACTAGTCGTCTTTTTTGTCGTCTTCTGCCTTGGCTTTTTCTGCCTCGGCAACCGCCTCTTCAACGGTGGCTTCGGACATGAGTACCTTGGCCTGGCTCACCCAGTCCTCGCGTTCGATGCGGCCCTTGAAACTCAATACTTCGTCCACATTGGCGATATCTTCATCGCTCCAGTTGGCAATCTGTTCGAACTGGATGATACCGATTTTTTCCAGGCGCTTGATGAGTTCCTCGCCCACACCCTTGATCCGGGTCAGGTCATCCGCATCACCCTTGGGCTTGGTGAAACCCTTGAACCCCTTCGCTGCCTGCTTGCGGGCTGCAGCTGCGGCCTTGCCCTTGGCGCGTGCGTCTCGGCGCTCTGGAATACGGGCTGACTTGCCGCGGCGTCCGCGCAGGTAATACAGCTTGGCGCGGCGTACATGGCCGCGGCGCACTACCTCGATATCGGCAATCTGCGGCGAATAGACCGGAAACACGCGCTCCACGCCTTCGCCATAGGAAATCTTGCGGACCGTGAAACTCTCATGCAGCCCGCCACCATCACGGGCGATAACCACGCCCTCGTAAATCTGCACGCGTTCGCGTTCGCCGTCCTTCACCTTGACGGAAACTTTCACCGTGTCACCAGGACCAAATTCGGGAATGCCGCGCTTGGCTTCAAGCTCTTGCGCGTGCTCTTTTTCAAGCTCTTCGATGATATTCATCTTCAAAACCTTTCAATCGGGCAGCTACCGCATGTGGCGGTGCCCACCATTCTTTTTAATTGGACTTTTGTTTGGCCTACCGCCTGTCGGCTATATGAGGCCAGAATGGGTCCCGGCGATCTATCGCCCCGGTGACTTGGCGCGTTATCTACAGCAAGTTCGAGTATTTGTCGATAGACCGGTTAGAACTCATATCATTGATTAATACGATTAGATTCCACAGGTGGTAAATGCCAGAGAATACGATGACTGACACGAGACACTTTTGGCTCTGCATTCTTGCCATTCTGGCGGCACAGGCAATCTTACTGTTTTGGATGGGTCGTGTTCCCATTTGTGAATGCGGGTATGTGAAACTGTGGCATGGTGAGGTCGTGAGTTCGGAGAATTCCCAGCATATTTCAGACTGGTACACCCCCTCGCACGTCATCCACGGTTTTATCTTCTATTGGCTGACATGGCTCGTGCGTCCGAAATGGCATGTTGTGGCACGTCTCGCATTGGCGATGTTCGTCGAGTCTGCCTGGGAAATACTTGAGAACACCGACATGATCATCGAGCGATACCGCGAAGCGACCATCTCGCTCGACTATTACGGGGATTCAATTCTCAATTCCGTATCAGACAGCATCGCTGCTCTCATCGGTTTTCTGCTGGCGTGGCGAGTGCCTGTTGCGGCAACGGTTGGAATAGCGATTTTCTTCGAATCGCTTACAGGCGTCATTATCCGTGACAATCTCACCCTGAATATCATCATGCTGCTCTACCCACTCGAATCCATCCGGGTATGGCAGGGCGGTACATAACAAAATACTCAAGCCTTGATAATTGGCACCTGGGGCGCCGAATCGATAGGAAGATTGCCAGCTAGCCTTGGGTCGTCGGCAATCTCGATCTTGCGTTCATAGGCTGTGAAACCTGAGCGAAGATAGAATTCCAGAGCCCTTGGGTGATCGAGGGTGCATGTGTGAAGCCAGAAGCGCTCGATAGACCTTGACCATGCTGCCACCACTGCCCGGCCCATCAGAGCGCAGCCCGCACCGGTTCCCACCAGGTTTGGTGTGACACCAAAAAAACTTAGCTCGCAGTCATTTGCCGTTCTGAAATCAAGCTCAACCAGCCCTTCATCTCCACCGCCGCAATCCAGGGCATACACTTCATAATCTGTATGAGTGATGATCGAGGCGATTGCCTCTTTCGGCATGACAAGCCGGGAGAACCAGAGCAAATCAGCGCTGATTCGCCGATAGACTCCCAGATACCAGTCAACATCCGGGTTTTTTACACGCCTAAGCGTGCCGGGCAGATCGCGAGCTTCTATGTCTACCGACGGTTTTGCACGCATCTCTAGATAGGTCACTACAGTGGCGATCTTGTCCGAGGGCACATCTGTGAACTGACTCGAACCGAACATTTGGATTCTTCCCAAAGCTACGAGGTCTTTTCTTGCTTTTGCCACAGATCAGGCCGTCTTTCCCGTGTGGTTTTCTCCGATTGTGCGCGTCGCCACTCGGCAATTTTCTTGTGGTCACCGGAAAGGAGAATATCCGGGATTTTGTGGCCCTCCCATTCACGAGGGCGTGTGTAGTGAGGATATTCCAGCAGGCCCTGCTCGAAACTCTCTGACACAAGCGAGGTCGCATCACCGAGCACATCCGGCAGAAGCCTGACGCACGCCTCGATCAGTGCGCAGGCTGCCACCTCGCCGCCCGCCAGCACGAAATCTCCAATGGAGATTTCTTCCACCTCGTGCGCCTCCAGCACGCGCTGGTCCAGCCCCTCGAAACGCCCGCATAACAGGATAACCCCGGGGCCGTTCGAGAGTTCATGCACTTTTTCCTGTGTAAGGGGCGCGCCGCGTGGCGAGAGATATATCAGCCGCGCATCGGGGGCCTTCTTCTTCGTGGCATCAAGTGCTGAACCGATTACATCTGCGCGCATCACCATTCCTGGCCCACCGCCTGCGGGGGTGTCATCAACCGAGCGGTGCTTGTCTTGCGCAAAATCCCGAATGTCGATCACATTGAGCGCCCATGTGCCCTGCACGAGAGCCTTGCCGATGAGGCTCGCGCCAAGCGGCCCGGGAAAGATTTCCGGCAGTATGGTAAGAACGCTTGCTGTCCAGGGAGGTTTCATGAGTTTGAGGACTCCCGTTTCACGTTGAGGAGGAAGACTTTAGCAGCCATGTTTCCAGCGTCCCGATGCCCTTGATTTTTATGCTCCCACGCGGCTCGAAGTGGAAGCTGTCGCGCAGTGCCTGCTGAACTTCTTCCGAAACATGAACCTGGCCAGGGAGGCCATGCGATTCCAGTCGCGAGGCCAGATTGACCGTTTCACCCCAGACATCATAGGAAAACTTGTTGGTGCCGATGACGCCCGCCATCACCGGTCCGATCGTCATACCAATCCTGATTTGCAGCTGCATCCCGTGATTATCTGAGATTTTCTCAACGACTCCGGGGAGTTGAAGCGCGACGCTGGACATGCGGGATGCATGGTCCTTCACCGGCTCGATGACACCGCAAACGGCCATGTAGCCGTCCCCGATCGTTTTGATTTTCTCCACCCCCTGCTCGAACACGATCTTGTCGAACTCGGTAAAAATTTCATCGAGTATATTCAGCGTTTTTTCCGCACCGAGCCGCTGGGCGAGGGGGGTGAAGCCCGCCAGGTCGGTGAACATGACCGAGGCTTCGGAGACGCTGTCGGCGATACGTTCGCCGGGGTCTGTTTTCAGTCGTTCGGCCACCGCTACGGGAAGAACATTTTCAAGCAGATGGTCCGCCTCCGCTCGCGCGCGGTCGGCCAAAGTGAAGGCGTAGGCCACAATGACGGCGATGATGCAGCCGGTCGTGACAAGGGACGATATGTAGAGATTTTTAAGCAGTGCCGGGTCCGCCTGAATGAGCGCATTTTCCGTCGGGAACAGGAAATATGTCACAAGGTGAAGGACGAGGCCCGAGATGATCGTCACGCCGACCAGCCAGAGCCTTTCCAGCCCGAATATGGCGAACGGGATCGCCGCCGCGATCATATAGTTCAGCTGCACACCCGACTCGCGCCCGAGGGTCATCACGAAAAAGAACAGCGCCGCGAACTCCACCACGGCGATGATGATCGCTGCCGCGATTTCTCCAAAGCGATGGGCGAGAGGGATCAGAAGTACGCCGAAGCCGAGCGCCAGATTGACGATCACGAGAGTGAAGTATTTCTCCTCGTCCATCAGCATGAACTGGACTGCAAACACGAAGGAAAAGATCGAGATCAGGAACACGGTGACGTTGATCACCATGAGCCGCCTTCGCACGCGCAGGGCGTACTCTTGCGTGCCAATCTCGGCCACGGGCGCGAGCCGGCTGATCCATGCGGTTATGAACTCACCGGCTCCGGACATCTTCGCCCGGTTTTTCGTCATCTTGCGAGGTGCTCCCATAAGGACCAGATTGTCTGAAGCAACCAGTCTATCGGCTCACGGTCTTGGAGTCTCAGTCCTCGAAAATTCCTTCTGGCGGCTGCATCAGCATCCAGCCGGCCTCGCGGTCGATATCGGGGACGATCTCTTTGGTGAAGGGGACGAGCACCGTGGCGCCGCCGGTGGCGGGGCGGACTTCCAGCAGATCACCCGCGCCGAAATTTTGCACCGAGACAACCTGGCCAAGTGCAGAACCATTCTCGTTAATCGCCACCATCCCGATCAGATCTTCAAAATAATAGGTTGAGTCGTCACTGATGTCTGGAAGCCGTGCACGCTCCACATAGAATTCGACCCCCTTGAGTGCATCTGCCTCCTCGCGGGTGGAGACGCCTTTCAACCGGGCAACGACGCCATCCTTGATGGCTTTCACATTCGAGATTTCAAACTGGCGCACGCCAGCCTCATTCTGCAAAGGGCCGTAATTCCCGATGGCTAGCGGATCTTGGGTAAATGTCTTGATACGGACCTCACCCTTGAGGCCGCGCGCGCCAATTGCGCGGCCCAGGCATACGCGTCTGGCGTCCTCATCCGGCATAGGTAATCAGCGGTATTTGCAAGGCAACGCTCTCTAGTCCTTCTTTTCTTCTTCGGCAGCTTCTGCAGGGGCTTCCTCGGCAGGTGCTTCTTCAGCCGTGGTTTCTTCTGCGGCGGCTTCTTCAGCAGGCGTTTCTTCCGCAGAAGCCTCGGTTGCGGCTTCCTCAGCGGGAGCCTCCTCAGCAGGAGCATCTTCGGCGGGAGTTTCCTCGGCCGGTGCGGCGGCAGCGGCTTTGGCCTCTTCCTTGGCCTTCTCCTCTGCTTCACGCTTGGCTTCCTCGCGGTCGAGGCGTTTCTGACCGGGCAGGGCTTTTTGCGGATTGTTGCGGGCTTTGCGTTTCATGATGCCGGCTTCATCGAGAAAGCGGTTCACACGGTCCGACGGGAGTGCACCGACGCTGAGCCAATGCTTGATGCGATCCTCGGCAAGCGTGATGCGGTCCTCATGGTCCTTTGGCAGCAGCGGGTCATAGGTGCCGACACGTTCGATATAACGTCCATCACGCGGCTTGCGGCTGTCTGCAACGACGATCCGGAAATAAGGGCGCTTTTTTGCCCCGCCCCGTGACATTCTGATTTTCAGTGACATCTACTCAGTTTCCTTCTGGTTCAATTCTCGTATCTGTTCAAATTCGTGAAAAGGGATCATTTCTTCTTTCCCGGCAGACCTGGAAGTCCAGGTGGCAATCCACCAGTTCCAAGCCCGGGCAATCCTTGCGGCATTCCCGGGGGTACGCCGGGAAGCCCCGGAGGTGCGGCACCCGGGTCAAACCCTTCCGGCATCTCCGGCATGCCACCGCCGCCGAACAGGCCAGCCATGCCGCCCTTGCCCTTGCCCATTTTCTTCATCATGTCCGCCATGGTGCGGTGCATCTTCAGCAGCTTGTTGATGTCCTGCACGGTGGTGCCGGAGCCTGCCGCGACGCGCTTCTTGCGCGAGGCATTGAGTAACTTGGGGACACGGCGTTCTTTCAAGGTCATGGAAGAGATGATCGCCTGCTGGCGCTTGACGACCGAATTGTCGAGATCCGCTTCCTCGATCTGCTTCTTCATCTTGCCGATGCCGGGAAGCATGTTGAGTACACCGGACATGCCGCCGATCTTCTCCATCTGCTTGAGCTGGTCCGACAAGTCTTCAAGATCGAAGGCGCCCTTGCGCATCTTGCGCGCAATTTTTTCCGCTTGTTCCGCATCGAGCGTTTCAGCCGCCTTCTCGACCAGCGAGACGACATCGCCCATACCGAGAATACGGTTGGCGATCCGGTCGGGGTGGAAGTCTTCCAGCGCGTCGATTTTTTCACCGGTGCCGATAAGCTTGATGGGCTTGCCAGTCACCGCACGCATGGAGAGCGCAGCACCGCCACGTCCGTCACCGTCAACACGGGTCAGCACGATGCCCGTGAGGGACACGCATTCATCGAAACTTTTGGCCAGGTTCACGGCGTCCTGACCGGTCAGTGCGTCAGCCACCAGCAGAGTCTCGTGTGGTTTGGAAACCTTGAAAATCTCGGCCGTCTCGGCCATCAGCTCTTCATCGATATGGGTGCGGCCAGCCGTATCCAGCATCACGACGTCATAGCCGCCTGTCTTGGCGTCTTTGATGGCACGCTTGGCGATCTGGACCGGGGTTTGCCCCTCCTTGATCGGGAGAGTGTCCACTTCAACCTGTTCGCCGAGCACACGCAGCTGCTCCTGCGCCGCCGGGCGACGAGTGTCGAGCGAGGCCATCAGGATTTTTTTCTTGTCCCGCCTTGACAGCCTGAGCGCGATCTTGGCGCATGTGGTCGTTTTGCCCGAGCCCTGAAGGCCCACCAGCATGATCGGGACCGGCGCCTTGGCTTTCAGGTCGATGCCAACCGCGTCATCGCCGAGCATCGCCACCAGTTCGTCATTGACGATCTTGATGACCTGCTGGCCCGGCGTTATCGATTTGAGGACTTCGTGACCGACAGCTTTTTCCTGAACGGTGTCGATGAAGCCGCGAACCACGTCCAGCGCCACATCGGCTTCGAGCAGCGCCCGGCGCACTTCGCGCATGGCTTCAGCCACATCACTCTCGCTCAACGCACCTCTGCCGGTGAGCTTGTCGAATATGCCTGTCAGGCGATCTGAGAGTGTCTCAAACATTCACTTCTTCCAATGGGGCGCGCTCAATCAGGCGAGCCGGCAGCGCAACGCGAAAAGCACCCGTGGGCGAACCTTCGCTGACGGGTGTGGACCTCCCTGCCTCCCGGTGGACACTAAAAGTCTACCATGTGCAGGGTGGCGGCTCGAAAAGTCGGGCCTTACCAGAATTTGGCCGGAGTGTTGTTCAACCCGTCTGCGAAGTCAAGCAGTGCGGGAGAGGGAATTCAGCTGTTGTTTCTCTTTCCGTAGATCACCCAGTAAACCAATGCGACCGCCCCTCCTCCGCCGACAATATTTCCAAGCGTTACCGGAACCATGTTTTGTACGAAATCGCCAAGGTTGCCCTCTGCACCCTGAAGCAAGCCCACCGGGATCAAGTAGAAATTTGCAATGGAATGTTCGAAGCCCAGTGCGACAAAGGCCGTGACCGGGAAAATGAGTGCCATGATTTTTCCCGAAACGCGATGCGACGCGTAACTGATCCACACTGCCAGGCAAACCAGGGCATTGCACAGGATACCGCGCACGAAAGCCTCAATGAACGGCAATTGCATCTTGGTTTGGGCGATTTCCGCAGCGGTAGCGCCCACGCCTCCCAGTTGAAGCGTGCCCGACCAGAACATGAGAAGAGCGATCACCATCGCCCCGGCCCCATTGGAGACATAGGTTGCGGCCCAGTTACGGATGAGTTGCATGGTGGAGGCCTCACTATCAGCCCAGGCCATGACAATAAGATTGTTGCCGGTAAAGAGTTCCGCGCCAGCGATAACCACAAGCACCAGCCCGAGGCTGAATGCCACTCCTCCCAGGAGTTTGCCGACGCCAAAACCAAGCGTATTGCCAGTGATTACGAGAGTGTAGAACGCGGCTCCAAACGCAATAAAGACACCTGCGAGCATGCCCAGCATGAGCAGCTTGTCGAGCGGCATTCGCGCTTTGGTAATGCCTGCCGTTTCGACCCGGGCCGCGATCTCCATGGGAGAGTAGGCATCAATGCCGGTCACATTAAGGGATTGCTGTTCACGTGTAGCACGACGGCGTGCCGGCGCTTTTTTCACTGCCATGTCATCCCTTCACCGGTCCGGTATAGAACCCAAATCTGATTTTTTAGATTATTTCGTCATGGCAAATGCCGCCGCGACAAGACCTTTGAGGGGTGCGAGCAGTCTCAATTCGAAAATTGGAGCCTTGGAATCCGAGCCTGAAAGGCGGATGGCCTTGCGGGATGCCAGTTCATCCCGGATTTCCGCCCAAAGCAATCTTTGCATTTTCGGGTCAGCGCACATGGATGATATTTAGCCCATGACGCGCCAAAGCGGTAGCCCTGAGGCCTGCCACGCCAGACTATCTGCGGCCACCATGGTCGTCTTGTTGAGATTCCCAGAAATCCAGATGCTGGCGCCGCAGGGTATCGGAGCAGGGATGGCTTCGAGAAAAGAAACCCGATTGCGTGCAATAAATCCAGGAGCCGCCCGGTAGCTTGACCTGGTATCCAAACTGGGCAACGCGAACCGGCGCCCTGACAGCGCCGTTACCATAATCGCTTCTCGCTGTGACATATCCGGCATAGGCGCCTGCCAAGCTTACGGAAAAGCTGGAAAACATGACCGTCATGGCGATTGCCAATGATATGGCGGTTCTGTTGAAGGCCATCTGCCGGGTCCTCTCGATACGGGGCTGCGCCTGAACCTTATATTTTGGTGTTCATTGCGCCACTTTCAAGGCGATAAATCACAACCGTGATCGTAGTTCTCTCTGGCGTTGTCTGTAAAAAAACGCGCATCTGACACGGAATGTGATACCGCTTCAGAAGCCGTGCGGCAAATTCGAAGCGCTGACATCAATAGAGACGCATGACATCCAGACGCAAGTTGACAGGGGCCGCGTTGCAGAGCGCGGAAATGGGAACGCGGGCCTTCAAGGCGGGTGATCTGGAGACAGCCCACAGCCTGCTCGCGGAGGCTGCCAGCGCCAGCCACGATCCCCGTGTTCTGGTCAATCTGGGGCTGGTTCTTCAGGGCAAAGGCGAAATCGACGAGGCGGCCAGAACCCTGAGCAAGGCACTCAGCCTGGAGCCGAAAAAAGTCGAGTTTGCACGACCCTTTCATGCACTCGCGCGGCGCTTTGTTGTGCGCCATCCTGAAACGCTCAATCGGGCTGGCCTGAAAGCCGCGCTCGACTTCGACACGCTGGATCTCCAGCCCATGGTGGAATTGGCCCTCTCGCATATCTATGCGCAGCCTGATCTTTCCGAAGCCAGAACGCGGGCCAAACAGGGCGATGCCTGCAAAACAGCTTCAGACCTTCTGGATAAACGTCCGGCGAAAATCCTGAGCGACGAGCTTTTTCTCAAGGCTCTCAGAACCGGAAAGAACACGGATCCCGACCTCGAACGGCTGTTGGTGTCGTTTAGGTACTACCTGCTACTTTCCATGCCCCCGGAGCGCTTTGAAGAAGACCGTGACCTCTATGCCCTGTTTCTGGCGCTGATCGCGCAGTGCATCCAGAACGAGCATGTCTGGCCGCGCAGCGAGGCCGAGACCGAGGCGCTTCAGACCCTGAGCGTCGATCGGGAGGAATTGCTGTCCGGCGATACTGAACAAGCCCGCCGTCTGGGGTTGCAATTGCTTTACCAGCCCATCGAAGAAAGTGACTTGAGTGATGTGACCATCGATGAAATTGCGCGCATACGGCCCAGGGCGCTGGCCGGGATGTTGTCTGACTATTGCTGTGAACGGGTCGAGGAGAAGCGGCTGTCCGAGACGATCCCGCGCTATGGCGAAATTACGGATAAGATATCTCTCACGGTGGCCGGGCAATATGAGAAGAGCCCCTATCCGCGCTGGACCAGCCTGCATGTCGCCAGGCCGGGCGGCTTACGCCATTTCCTTTCCCACTTGATCGGCGAGGACAAGCTGACCTTCATGGATGCCCCTTTCGATGTTCTGATCGCCGGCTGCGGGACGGGACAGCAGGCCGCACTCTCGGCTTCCGGTTATGGAGGGATGGCCCAGCTGATGGCGATCGATATTTCCCTGCCTAGCCTCGCCTACGCCAAACGCATGTGCGGGAAATACCGGATTGAAAACGTTGAGTTCGCGCAGGCCGATATCCAGAATGCTGCACATCTGAAAAAGCAGTTCGACATTGTCGAGTGCATCGGTGTGCTGCATCACATGGCTAGCCCCTTTGCCGGTTGGCAGACGCTTCTTGACCAGCTCAAGCCGGGCGGGCTGATGTATATCGGTTTGTACTCCGCCATATCGCGCGCCAATATCGCCGCGCTGCGCGCTGACCCGGTAAACCCCAAACCCGGTTGTTCCGATGACGACGCACGCGCTTACCGCACGCAACTAATGTCACGGGATGAGCACGAGCCGGGTTCCGAGCTTCGAGGATCGGATGATTTCTATTCCTTGAGCGAGTTTCGTGATCTCGTGCTGCATGAGAGTGAGCAGCAGATGACGCTGGAGCAGATCGAGACTTTCCTGAATGAGAATGGACTCGTGTTCCGTGGCTTTACACTCGATCCGCACAGGAGCGAGGATTTCGCGAAACGTTATCCGGACGATGCGTTGCCCGGGAGCCTCAGCAACTGGTCGGATTTCGAACAGGACGAGACCGGCCTTTTTGACGGCATGTATCTGTTCTGGTGCGAGAAGAAGACTTGATCGGCTAAATTGCGACGGGGTTTTTCATCGCCCAGGGGTGCTTGGGTCCGCATGCGGCGATGCGCTGAACAATCTTGGGATGATCCCCTCCGCGCAAGCCATGCTCGTAAGCCACGACTGAAAGGCGTGGCAGGACGGCTTCCAGCAGTTCGTTGTTTTTCAGCAGAAAGTCGGGGCTGGATGGTTTGCCATGGCGTTCATGGCCAAGTGCAAAGGTCTCGTAAATCAGTACGCCGTCTTCTTCAACGCAGCCGATGATATCATCGAGGATTGGACGCCACAGATAGTTTGTGACGATCACCCCGTCATAGCGCATGTCTTTCAGAGGGAACGTACGGCCTGCCTCAAGGCCGGCCTCGATGAGACCGACATCCGAGCGCGTGCCGAGATCTTCCACTTGAGACAAGTCCCGGTCAATCCCGGTGACCGTCAAGCCCTGCTCCAGTGCGGCACGCAAATGCCGCCCCGCGCCGCAGGCGACATCGAGAATGCTCCCTCCCTCCTTGATGCCGGGGAGGAATCTTTGCACCCAGAGGGAGGGCTTTGCGGGGCCGTGATTTCGCGCCGAATCATCATTCATGATTTGGCCAGCCTAGCAGATGAGGCGTCAGACCAGCAGCGCGGTGACATACATGACCAGCAGGCCTGTAACGACACCTCCCAGTACGGGGGTTCCGGCCAGTTTGGCGGTGCCGTTCTGGCGCACAAGCAGGGCGGTGATCTCGATGACAACCTGCGCGATGGCGCCGGCGCCGATGCCGAAGCAGATCGCTGTCCACAACGGATTGACCACCTGCGCGCCAAGGAACACGCCAAGCAGAGCGGGCAAACCCGCAAGCAGGGCAAGAGAGATGAAATTAATGAGCGTGGGTTGTTCCCTGGTTAATGGCGCGGCGATGCCAAAGCCCTCGGTCACATTGTGTATAATGAAGCCAATGACGAGAAACGCGGCGAGGGCCGTCTCTCCCGTAGCAAAGGCAGCGCCCACCACCAGACCTTCACCAAGATTATGCAGCCCGATACCAAGTGCAATGAAGCCTGCAAGCTTGAGACCCTCGGGTGGCTTGTCGCCCCTGCGTCCTATGCCAATGAGACCCGCCGCGGTGACAATGGCCACGACCCAGACAAGGGTCGAGGCATGGAAGCGCTCCAGCACGCCTTCAGCCGCTTCCAGTCCTTCACCCAGCGTATCGATGAGCAAATAGACAAGCAGGCCCACCGTTATGGCCAGTATGAATCCGGTACCCTCGCGCCCGAGCTGACGAAGCGCCGGGAAGCTCATCAGGCCAATTGCGACAGGGGCAAGCCCCAGAAGCAGGCCGACCAGCAGCAGCATCCTGGCGGGTGGGCCGAACACATCCGGCGTCGTCTGTGCCACGTCGATGCTGTGCTCGAAGGCCGCCCCTGTGGAGGTGAGCGCTACAATGACATGGGTTTCGCCATCAACCCACGGATAGGGAATGGCAAGCTCTGCCGACGAGAGCCTTCCCAATGGTCCCGGGGGAGATTGTGTAAACGTGCGGTAGGCGCCATCTACTTGCACCTGGGCGATGGAGACTGGCCCTGATCCGTCTACGCGCACCTTTGCGCGGAACATCCCCGGCTCCAGCCGCACGCTTTCAAAGGCAAGGGCCTCAACCGGCGGAGCGCCAGGAGCAAGCGCATCGAAGGGCTTCAGCCATATGAGCAAGGCCACCAGGGCCACCAGGGCTGCAAGTGGCAGGGCGAAATAGGCATTTGCACGGCTCATGATCCTTCCACCTTGAAAAAGCTCATCCAGCCAAGCTCGGCGAATTCGGACTGGTGAGCGTGGAACATGTAACGGCCCGGCTCATAGTCCTTGAATGAAAATTCGATGATGCCGCGTTGCGCCTGGCACAACATGACCGTATCGACCGTCTTGAGTGTTGGCTCCAGCGTAGTGCCGTGATCGAAATAATCGAAGAAATTGGCATGCAGGTGGAACGAGTTGATGGGGTCGAATTCGGTGACATTGACGAGGTAAATGCGCACCGGCCTGTCGGGGTCGATTTTGATCGGGTCGAGCATGTAGGCGAATGCAATTGAATTCGCCGCGTAGACCTCATTCTCGTCGTCGAAATTGGTGTCAAAGCCGTTCATGACCATGACCATTTCCTGCCAGTGCTTGTTCTCCTCGCTGCCAAGCTGGCGTGAGAGCGCCACGTCGCGATGTTCAGGATGAAGCTCCGGATCGGGGTCGATGATGATGGCGCCGTAAAGTCCCTTGTGGATGTGGCGTTTCAGGGGGATGGCATGGCAGTGATACAGGTGGCAGCCAAACGGCTTGGCCGGGAATTCGTAGGTGAACTCATCGCCCGGGTTGACCATGCCGGCCCCCGTGATGCCATCCATGCTGGCAGAATGAATGCCATGGAAATGGATCGAGTGCGGGTGCGAGCCGGCATTGCGGAAGGTGACCCTTATATGCTCACCCTCGTTTGCGCGTAATGTCGGACCGGGCACGCGGCCATTATAGGTCCAGGCCGGGAAAAAGAGACCCGGGGCGATCTCGATTTCCTTGTCGATGGCGGAAATTTCGAAAGAGCGCACGCGACGGCCCTGATCGTCTGTCGATAGGGTGCCGCGATCCCAGTCTGTCAGGATGGCGTGAGGATCGAACCCGTTTCGCTTGTGATCGACCCTGCCAACCGTTCGGTTCTCTCCGCGGTGATGTCCAGCATGTCCCTTCGCCATCTTGGCGTTCGCGGCGCTGGCCGGCGTCACGATGCCCGCCGCCGCGCCGATAGCGCCAAACACACCCAGTTGCCCGGCCGATTTCAGACCCTGCCTGCGTGACAATTTCCGTTGCAGCCAGTCCAGCATGGGTTCGCAATCACTCGCAAAGTTGCAAATAGGAATTATTTGCAATTACATATCAAATTACTGTCCCAAGTCAAAGGGAATAATGCCGGGGATATCGCTGTTGTGACGCGATGTGATTGCAAATAAGCCGTCAATGGTATGCGCAGCGCAATTGCGGCAGCGCAGCAATCCCCATATAAGGCAAATCATGACCGTTAAGACCGCCATAGCTTTGCGCAAGATGAACGGGCTCGGCAATGATTTCGCCGTGCTCGACGCGCGCCCTCATACGCTCGCATTGAGTATTGAGCAGGCGCGGGCGATTGCGGACCGTGAAAGCGGCGTGGGCTGCGACCAGGTTATCGCGATTGAAGCCTCGCCCGCAGGGGCTGATGCGTTCATGCGTATCTGGAATCATGATGGCGGAGAGGTGGAAGCCTGCGGCAATGCCATGCGATGCGTCGCCAGCATATTGGCCGAGGAACTGGGCCGTCCGCAGGTTTCAATCCAGACCAGCGCCGACATGCTGAGTGCTGTCGTCAACCCAGACGGGAGTGTCACGGTGGATATGGGTGTTCCCAAATTACGCTGGGACCAGATACCGCTTTCAGAAGAGTTTCATGACACCCGGATCATAGAATTGCAGGTCGGCCCCATCGATGACCCGGTGCTGCACACCCCCAGCGTAGTGAATGTCGGCAATCCTCATTGCATCTTCTGGGTCGATGATCTGGATGCCCATGATCTCGCGCGCATCGGTCCTATACTTGAGCATCACCCATTGTTTCCCGAGCGCGCCAATATTTCGCTGGCGCACGTCACCGCGCCTGATGCCATTACGCTGTGCGTGTGGGAGCGAGGCGTCGGGCTGACCAGGGCCTGTGGCACGGCAGCATGCGCGGTCGTTGTCGCTGCCGCGCGCAAAAAACTGACCGGGCGCAACGTTACCGTGGCCTTACCCGGCGGGTCGTTGCAAATGGAGTGGCGCGAGAGCGACGATCATATCCTGATGACCGGTCCCAGCGAACTTGAATATGAAGGCACGCTTGATCCTGCACTTCTCCAACCGGAACCGGTCTCATGAGTGCGCCTGAAATCCTCACATTTGGTTGCAGGCTGAATGCGTTCGAATCCGAAGTCATGCGTGACCATGCCGAGAAGTCAGAGCTTGGTGCGGCAGTGATTGTCAACACCTGCGCCGTGACATCCGAGGCCGTGCGCCAAGCGCGCCAGGCGATCCGCAAGGCAAGACGCAACAACACCGATGCCCAGATTATCGTGACCGGCTGCGCCGCCCAGCTGCAGCCTGAAATGTTTGCGGATATGCCGGAGGTCGATCATGTGATCGGCAACGTGGAAAAGATGTGTGCTGAGACATTTGCCACCCTCGCCACGACAAACTGCGAGCAGGTCCTGGTTGATGATATCCAGTCGGTCCACGAAACGGCGGGGCATATGATCGAAGGGTTCGGCGCGCGAACCCGCGCCTATGTGCAAATCCAGAATGGTTGCGATCATCGTTGCACATTCTGCATCATCCCTTATGCGCGTGGGCGCTCTCGCTCGGTGCCCGCGGGCGAAGTCGTTGCCCAGATATGCCGCCTCGTCGAAGCCGGTACGCGCGAGGTGGTCCTGACCGGTGTTGACATCACCGCCTATGGCGCGGATCTGCCGGGCACACTCACGCTTGGCACCCTGACAAAGAAAATCCTGAGACTGGTACCCGAGCTTGAGCGCTTACGGCTGTCCTCGATTGACTCCATCGAAGCCGATCCCGATTTACTCGATGCTATTGCCAGTGAGGAGCGCCTGATGCCGCATCTGCATCTCTCGCTGCAGGCTGGCGATGATCTCACGCTGAAGCGCATGAAGCGCCGTCACAGCCGGGCGGACACAATCGAGTTCTGCGGCAAGGTACGCGAGTTGCGCCCCGACATGGTGTTCGGCGCGGATTTGATCGCCGGGTTTCCAACCGAGTCGGACGAGATGTTCGCCCAGACGCTCTCAATCATCGAGGCGTGCGGTCTCACTTACCTGCACGTCTTTCCCTATTCATCGCGCGAAGGGACACCCGCCGCGCGCATGCCGCAGGTCGATGGCGTTATAATCAAGACCCGTGCGGCGCGACTGCGCCAGGAGGGCGCAAAGGCGCTTGACCGGCATTTGCAAAGCCAGCTTGGCCTTTCACATGACGTCCTGATGGAAACGCAAACGCGCGGACGCACCCCGCATTTCACGCCGGTGTCGCTGTGCGGGGAGGCGCGTTCCGGCGATATCATATCAGCGCGTGTGACTGGCCACGGCCACGGCGTGCTCGAAGGAATACCGCTGTAATGAGCAAGGATAAGAAGCCCGGTTTCTTCAAGCGTCTGCTTGGCTCCCTCATGGGGTCCAAGGACGAAGAGCCGGTAAAGGAAGAAAAGACAAAAGCAAAAGCCCCTGCAAAGAAACCGGCTGCTAAAAAGCCTGCAGTAAAAACAAAAAAAGCTCCGGCAAAAAAAGTAACCGAGAAGAAACCGGTCGCAAAAAAACCTGCCGCCAAAAAGTCCCAAAAAGAACGCGTCTCAAAAAAACAGGTTGCTGAAAAAGCAGCCCCGGTTGAGGAAATTGTCGAGTCGGTTGCCGATGAGCTCGAAGCTGAGGCGGAGCCAAAACAAAAAAAAGGCTGGTTCTCACGACTGCGCGATGGTCTGAGCAAGACCTCGAACAAGCTCACCGAAAACATCACCGCGATTTTCACCAAGCGCAAGCTCGATTCAGAAATGCTGCAGGAGCTGGAGGATGCTCTGATCCAGGCCGACCTTGGCGTCGACATGGCCATGCGCATTACCGAAGAAGTGGCGCGCGGACGCTACGATACAGAGATTGAGCCAGAGGAAGTGCGCGCGGTGCTTGGTTCCGAGGTGGCCAAGGTGCTTGAGCCCATGGCCCAGCCGCTGGTGCTGGACAGCACCAGGCGCCCCCATGTCATTCTGGTCGTCGGCGTCAATGGCACCGGCAAGACCACGACCATCGGCAAGCTTTCGCACCAGTTCGCTCAGGATGGAAAATCCGTGGTGATTGCTGCCGGCGACACCTTCCGAGCTGCCGCCATCGATCAGCTCCAGATCTGGGGTGAGCGCACAGGCGCGCCTGTTGTGTCTGGCAAGGAAGGCGCGGATGCCGCGGGTCTGGCATATGACGCTCTGGAGCAATCGCGCGATCTTGAAGCCGATGTGCTGCTGATTGATACTGCAGGACGGTTACAGAACAAGGCGGACCTGATGGAGGAGCTCGCCAAGATTGTTCGCGTGGTCAAGAAGCTCGACGAGAGTGCGCCGCATTCCGTGCTGCTTGTTCTCGATGCGACCACGGGTCAAAATGCTGTCAGCCAGGCGCAGGCTTTCTTGGAGATTGCGGGTGTAACCGGCATCATCATGACCAAGTTGGATGGTACGGCGCGTGGCGGTATTCTCGTGGCGATAGCTGAAAAATTTGCCCTGCCTATCCACGCCATCGGTGTTGGCGAAACGGTCGAGGACCTCCAGCCATTCGACGCCCATGACTTTGCTTCGGCCATTGCCGGGGCAGCAGAGCAGGTCGAAGCGTGAGCAAAGCTGAAAAAGACACTCAACCTGCTGACAAGAGGCAGGATACAGAGCATCCCGGGTTGCGCCTTGCGCTGGATCTCGGACCACTTCTTCTGTTCTTCGCTACCAATGCGATTTACGGGATATTTTTTGCCACTGCTTTTTTCATGGTGGCCATTGTAATCGCCCTCATCACATCACGATTGCTGACAGGTAAAATTGCAAAAATGCCACTGGTGACGGCGGTTCTGGTAATGGTTTTTGGCGGCCTGACGCTTTACCTGCAGGACGAAACCTTCATCAAGATCAAGCCGACGGTGATCTATTGTCTGTTTGCCGCGATCCTGATGGGCGGATTGGCGGTCAATCGTATTTTTCTCCAGGCCGTGCTGGGCGAAGTCTTCGAATTAAGCGGCACTGGCTGGAAGTTGCTCACGTATCGCTGGTCAGGCTTCTTCATTTTTCTGGCGATGCTGAACGAAGCCGTCTGGCGCAGTGTGAGCACTGACATGTGGGTCAGCTTCAAGGTGTTCGGCCTTATACCGCTTACAGTCATTTTCGCCGCCATGCAGGCCGGGTTGATGAAAAAGCACTCCAAGCCAAGCGAGTGAGGTCGCCCCAAACAGTTTCATTATTTCATCTTGGCTGTTCCACAGTATGCGTGTTCATGCTTGTGGGGAGGTGAAAAAGTATATTTAAAGTATACCCGGCACATCTCAATCCCATCGCAATATCACACCGTTTCAAGCAAACGTGACTGGACCATGCGCCTCCTTCGCGGGTTAATCAGTAGTCGGGAGAGTTCGGTCAGGCGGACGAAAAAGAGCGATCCCGTTCAGCTTAAAGGGAAAACGCGACATGGTGTCCAAGGGTCAGGAAAGCCACCGCAAAATCAATCACTCCGCCATGCACTTGCTGCATCGCGCCAGTCAGTGCGCTGGCGATCTGTTCACCGATGCAGTTGAGAATGACGCTTTGACGCCCCGGCAGTTCGCCGTGCTGCTGTCCATATCCCAGGAGCAGGGATTGAGCCAGACCGACCTGGTTGAACGTACCGGCATCGACCGTTCTACGCTGGCCGACATCATCCGCCGGATGCTGAAAAAAGGGCTGATCCGCCGCCGCCGCACCAAGGCAGATGCGCGGGTTTATGCGGTCAAGCTGACCGATGAAGGCTCGGCAGCTCTTCGCTCGGCTCAACCGGCGGCATTTGAGGCCGATGCCCGCTTGCTGGCAATCCTGCCTGAAACTAGGCGTGCGGATTTCCTGGAATCGCTTGGTAAAATTGTCGGCGCAATGACCCAATCCAATGGCAAGAGCTTGGATTGAGCGTCAGCTCTTCGAGCGCGCCTTCCTAATCGCGGGCAACAGCTCCTTCTCGATAATCTGTCCGTCGATCGGCCCAACATGCTTGTGCAGGATAGTTCCATCGCCGCCGACGATGAAGGTCTCAGGCATCCCCGTCACCCCCCAGTTAATGGCAGCGGCCCCCTTGGGATCGACACCGACTGCCACAAAGGGATTACCGAAACGGCCAAGAAATCGGCGCGCAGCCGCCGTCTGGTCCTTGTAATTGATGCCGGTCAGAGGGGCCTTGCTCACCGAGGCCAGCTTCACGAGGTAGGGATGTTCATCGCGACACGGTACGCACCAGGATGCCCAGAAATTCACGATACGAACATCGCCGCGCGCCAGGTCCTTGCTTGATAGACCGGCCACCTGCACACCTTTTTCTTTCAAACCTTCAAGGGGCGGCAAATCGAATGCAGGCACCTTCTTGCCAATCAGCGCCGAGGGTAGTTTTGATGGATCGCCCGTTTGCAGTCCGTAGAATAACAGACCTGCCAAACCTGCAAAAATAGCCAGCGGCAGCATCATGCCCCATGAAATTTTGGGCGGGATATCGGGTTGTGTTTGTTCAGGGGCACTCATTTTTCTTTTGCAGCCTTTTTGCCTTGCGTATGCCCTGCGGAACGGCGGCGGATACCCTTGGCTTCCAGGTCGGCCAACAGGCTGATCTGGCGCCGGGCATCTATGCGTATCCATACCACGAGACCTGTGAGCACGAGTGCGGAGACGCCATAAGCCATCCAGATGAAGCCCGCATGTTCTCCGAGGTCGGGAAAGAGGCTCATGCGCGTGCACCTTGTGTTGCGCCAGCGGCATCGACATGGGTCAGACGCAGGGCCTGAACCCGGCGGCGCAGCACCTCGGTTCGCATTGCCATCAGATGCAGAACGAAAAACAGGCAGGTGAAAGCCGCTGCCATTATCAGCAAGGGGATGAGGATGGAGGAATGAATGGCAGGCCCGTCGAGTTTGACCACCGAGGCCGGCTGATGAAGCGTGTTCCACCAGTCGACGGAGAATTTTATGATCGGAATATTCACCGAGCCGACAATCGCCAGGATGGCCGCCGCACGCCCGGCGCGCGACGGTTCTTCAATGGCCTGCCACAGGGCCATCAGCCCGAGATAGAGAAAGAATAGCAGCAGGACGGAAGTGAGCCGCGCATCCCACACCCAGTATGTACCCCACATGGGCTTGCCCCACAGTGAACCGGTGATCAGAGCCAGCAGAGTAAAGCAGGCGCCGATGGGGGCCGCTGTCTTGGCCGCGACATCAGCCATCGGGTGACGCCAGATAAGCGAGCCGATGCTGGCAATGGCAATCACCGAGTAGCCCATCATGGCGAGCCAGGCGAAAGGGACATGGATAAACATGATCTTGACCGTGTGGCCCTGCTGGTAATCTTCAGGGGCCACGAAGAAGGCGAGATAGAGCCCGGCGACCAACAGAATTGCCGTCAACCCGGTCAGCCAGGGCAAAATGGTGCTTGCCAGCCCCATGAAGCGCGTGGGGTTTGCCAGCCGGTTAAATGTGCCTTCTGCCTGGGTCATGGAGTTGTTCTAATGATGGTCACGGCTCGGTGCAATCGGCGATGTATATAACGAACGGTCACAAGGTTGGTATTGATGCTGGTCAATTGAGGTTGAGCCTGAGTGCCGCCGCCGCTGCGATCGGCGCCAGAACGACCGTCGCGAGGGTGATCGCGCACAATATCAGGTAGGATGAGAGAAATGGTGATGGGCCTGTGATCACAGCGTTCATGGCCGCCACCCCGAAAATTAACACAGGCGTATAGAGCGGCAGGATCAGCAGTGCCAGAAGCAAACCGCCGCGTCCAAGCCCGAGGGTGAGTGCTGCACCGAGCGCACCGAGAAAACTGATCGCTGGCGTGCCGGTTGCCATGGTCAGAACCAGAACCCAGAAAGCCTCAGCCGGTAGATTGAGCAGCAAGGCGAGTATGGGAGCTGCGAGAGTGAGCGGAATGCCGATTGAAATCCAGTGTGCTGTGGCCTTGGCAGCCGCCACCAGTTCCAGCGGTAGCGGTCCCAGCGCAATGATCTCCAGCGTTCCGTCTTCATGGTCGTTGTGGAAGATGCGGTCGACGGAAAGTAACGCCGCCAGCAGCAGCGCCACCCACAAAATGCCGGGCGCAATGCGCGCGAGCAGGTTGAGGTCCGGGCCAAGCCCTAGTGGAAGGATGGCAACGACGACAAGATAGAATCCAAGTGCTGTTGAAATCGCACCACCCTCACGCCATGCAAGCCGCAAATCACGCGCGATCAGGCTCATGAAAGCACTCATGACTGCCCTCCGGCATCCAGTTTCAGGGTGTGCGAAAATTTGACGCCAAGCGGTGCGTGGGTCGCCGCGATGACCATGCCGCCAGCATTTATGTGCGTGGATATGGCGGTTGAGAGTAATTTCCGAGATCCCGTATCCAGAGATACGGAAGGCTCATCAAGCAACCATACGGGCCGGTTTACAAGCGCGAGACGGGCCAGCCCCAGACGACGGGCCTGGCCTGCAGACAGTAACCCGGCAGGGATATGTGAAAGGCTTTCAAGATCAAAGGCGGCAAGCGCGCTTTCTATATCGCCCCCGCCCAGATACTCAGCCCAGAAGGCGAGGTTTTCCTGTACGCTCAATGCGCGTTTCACCCCGTTGAGATGGCCTACATAATGGCATTGCTCCCCGAGTGAGGCTTCATCGTCCCCGCCCTCAAGGTGAATACGGCCTGCAGCGGCGGGGATGAACCCTGCGAGCATGCGCAGCAGGCTGGATTTGCCAGACCCGTTTGGTCCGCTCAGCTCGACGCCTGAGCCGCTTTTCATGGCGAACGACAGGGCATCAAAAACAACACGGCCGCCGCGTATGCATCTCAGGTCTTGAATGGTCAGCTTCATGGGTAAGTGTTTAGCGTGTCAGTTGATCGGTGGAAAGAAATGCAATGTTGACGAGAAGACTTGAGCGGCGGCCCGCAATATATTAAGTCAGGACAGATAAGACGCCAGCGCAAAAACGGGGTGTTCCCGGTGCATCAGCCGCGAAAGCGGCAAATGGGGCCAAATTGACTACCCCATGCGGCATCAAGAGCATCGCACCTTCCGTCGGCACACCGGCGGCGCGGGCCCAGGCAATTCGATAAAACAGGAGTTTGCCCCGTGAGCGCGCACGCATCCCATTCGCTTGACAGCTTTAACTGCCGCCGGACCCTTGAGGCTGGTGGGAAGACTTACGACTACTTCTCGCTGCCAGAGGCCGAGAAAAACGGGCTTGAGGGTATCTCCAGTCTGCCCTTCTCGCTCAAGGTTCTGCTTGAAAACCTGCTGCGCCATGAAGACGGCGGCTCGGTGACAGCAGATGACATTCGCGCCTGCGCGGAATGGCTGAAAACCAAATCGTCTAAACAAGAGATCGCCTACCGCCCGGCACGGGTGCTGATGCAGGATTTCACCGGCGTTCCGGCGGTTGTCGACTTGGCGGCCATGCGCGACGCCATGAAAACGATGGGGGGTGACCCGTCCAAGATCAATCCTCTGGTGCCTGTCGACCTGGTGATCGATCACTCGGTGATGGTGGACTTTTTCGGCACCGGTAACGCCTTCAAGCAAAATGTCGACAAAGAGTATGAGCGCAACGGGGAGCGCTATGCCTTCCTGCGCTGGGGTGGGAGCGCCTTTGACAATTTCCGCGTGGTGCCGCCGGGCACGGGCATCTGTCACCAGGTGAACCTCGAATATCTATCACAGACCGTCTGGACCAAGGAAGTGGAAGAGGACGGCAAGAATGTCACCTACGCCTATCCTGATACATTGGTGGGAACCGACAGCCACACCACCATGGTCAACGGGTTGTCGGTTTTGGGCTGGGGCGTTGGCGGTATCGAAGCCGAAGCGGCCATGCTGGGTCAGCCGATCTCCATGTTGATCCCAGAAGTTGTTGGCTTCCGCCTTGAGGGCAAGATGTCAGAAGGCATCACGGCGACGGATCTTGTGCTGACGGTTGTCCAGATGCTGCGGGAACAAGGCGTGGTCGGCAAATTCGTCGAATTTTATGGCCCCGGCCTCGATCATCTGAGCCTTGAAGATCAAGCGACCATCGCCAACATGGCGCCGGAATATGGCGCGACCTGCGGCTTCTTTCCCATCGACAATGATTCAATTGCCTACCTCACAGCCACAGGGCGCACAGCTGAGCGGATTGAACTGGTCGAAGCCTATGCAAAGGCGCAAGGGATGTGGCGCGGCAGCGATACATCCGACCCGGTTTTCACAGCCACGCTGGGGCTGGATCTCGGTACGGTTGTCCCCTCCCTCGCCGGGCCGAAGCGCCCGCAGGATCGGGTTGCCCTTAAGGACGCCTCGGAAGGGTTTGCGAAGGTCATGGCTGGCGAGTTTGCCGGCGAGGGCGGCATCAGCAAACGGGTCGGCGTGGAAGGCCGCAACCATGATCTGGGCAATGGCGATGTGGTCATAGCCGCCATCACCTCCTGCACCAACACATCGAACCCTGCCGTGATGAT
>JAJFHP010000039.1 GCA_021775555.1 Hyphomicrobiales bacterium
CACCGCGTTGATCCAGTCGGTGGGAGGCGCTGGCCAGTCGTCATCCATACCCTCCAAAAGGGCCTGTACGCATGACCCGATATCGCCCACTACGGGAGCCGAAATTACAAGGTTGCTGTCCATTTCCTTGGGTTCGATATCGATCTGGATGAATTTCTTGGGCTCCGTGCCCCATGCCTTACCCTTGCCGTGCGAGAGCAGCCAGTTGAGACGCGCCCCAATCAGCATCACCGTGTCCGATTCCTTCAACGCCAGAGAGCGTGCCGGTCCTGCCGACTGCGGGTGCGTGTCCGGTAGCAGGCCTTTGGCCATGCTCATCGGGAGGTAGGGAATACCGCTCTTTTCCACCAGCGTGCGGATCGCGTCATCGGCCTGTGCATAGGCCGCGCCCTTGCCGAGAATGATCAGCGGGCGCTTGGCACTTTTCAACACGCTAAGTGCACGCTCCACCGCTTCGGGAGCTGGCAACTGGCGCGGTGCGGCATCAATGACCTTGATGAGGGATTTTTCACCCGCTGCAGCATCCATGGTCTGTCCCAGGAGTTGAGCAGGCAGATCAAGATAGACGCCGCCCGGGCGGCCAGAAACAGCCGAGCGGATGGCACGCGCAATACCGGTGCCGATATCTTCGGCATGTAACACCCGGTAAGCCGCCTTGCAGAGCGGTTTGGCGATGGCCAGCTGGTCCATCTCTTCGTAATCGCCCTGCATGAGGTCTACGACCTCGCGTTCGGATGAGCCGGAAATCAGGATCATAGGGAAGCAGTTGGTCGTGGCATGGGCCAATGCTGTCAGGCCATTGAGAAAACCTGGAGCCGACACGGTCAAGCAGATGCCGGGTTTCTTAGTCAGGAAACCTGCGATTGCAGCTGCGTAACCCGCATGTTGTTCGTGCCGGAACGACAAAATACGCATGCCTTCAGCCTGCATATATCGACCCAGATCCGTGATTGGAATGCCGGGTACATTGTAGATCGTGTTGATGTCATTGAGTTTGAGCGCATCAATGATCAGATGAAAACCGTCTATTAATTCCTGCGGCTCGGCATTATTTTCCAAACTCGCATCAATGCTCTGTGCAGTTGCAGTGGTCGACATAAACCACTCCTCTCATTGTTTCTTCAGGACGTGTCCAGGTCCGAGCTAATCCATATCCACATAGCGTTCCACGTGGGCTTTCAGGTTTAGAGTGTGTTCACGAACCAACTGTTCTGCCAGTTCCGTATCGCGCGCTTCCAATGCCTCGATGATGTGCATGTGGTCGACGATTGAGCGATCGGCACGGTCTTTTTCGGAAATTGTACGCGCACGGATTGCGCGAACATGCATGAACAAATCCTGTGCCAGGTTATTCAACAGATCACATTTACTCAGCTTCAGGATAGCCTGATGAAATTTGATGTTGGTGTCGGAATACTCATCGATATGGGCCCGGACAGCTTCGCCATCAAACGTGCTGCACAAGGTACGCAGACTGGCAATTTCCACATCGCTGGCGTTCTGTGTGATCAGTCGTGCTGCCATGCTTTCAAGCGCCGCCCAGACCGTGATCATTTCAAGAATCTCGGCCTTGGATTTGCGTACGATATAGATGCCGCGGCGCGGTACGATGTTCACCAGGCCTTCCTGGTCGAGGCGAGCCAGGGCTTCGCGCAGCGGTGTGCGACTGATGCCGAATTGCTCTGACAATCGCCGCTCGTCCAGACGAAGTTCCGCGTCGCTGTCATAAATGTTCATATCCATGATCGCGGCCTTCAGGGACTCGTAGATTTTCGATTTCAGTGAGAAACCGTCTCCGATCGGCTGTATATCCAGTTGCAGATTTGACATGGCTTTTTCTCCGCGAGAGGCGCGAATAGTGTCGCGCTTTTGATTACAGCCTCCCGGTTTGCAGACCCTATTTGGTACGCTGGTATACCATACACCAAGGCCATTCAGCTACGCAATATCAAACGGCTTTACGATGTGCTCACGCGCAATTCTAGGCTTTCGCCTTCGATTTTTTCACCAAATTCCATAAGGGTTTCAACAGCGGCAGGAACAGCAATATCAGAGCCGAGATCATGATCGGTCCCGAGAATGGCCGGTTGAAAAAGATTGAAAACTCGCCATTGCTTATCAGCAGGGACTGGCGAAGCGCCGGTTCCGCCAATGGCCCGAGTACGATTGCCAGCACGGCTGGCGCCAGCGGGTAGTCCAGCTTGCGCATCAGATAGCCGACGATGCCGAAAATTATCATGAGCCAGAGATCGTGCATGTCTCGTGTCGGCGCATAACCGCCAATCAGACAAAGCAGGAAAATGATCGGCGCAAGGAGTGTGAAGGGCAGCTTCAACACCCAGATAAATGCCGGAATAAAGGCGATATTGATAATTACTGCGAACAGGTTGGCGGCATAAAGCGAAGCAATCAGGCCCCAGACGAAGTCACCATGATCGGTGAACAGGCGTGGGCCTGGTTCCAGCCCCCAGATGACCATGCCGCCAAGCAGGATGGCAGTGGTTGGCGAGCCGGGAATGCCAAGAGTGAGCATTGGCAGCATTGAGCCGGTGCTGGCTGCATTGTTGGCGGCCTCCGGTGCCACAACACCGTCGAGTGCACCTTTGCCGAATTTCTCCGGGTTTTTGGATATTTGTTTGGCGATGCCATAGGACATCAGCGATCCCGGTGTGGCGCCGGCGGCTGGTAAGATGCCGACGAAATATCCCAGAAATGAGCCCATGAGTGCCGTTTTCCATGTCCCCATCAGTTCTTTCAGATTGCTGATCGTGCGTGCGACGGTAATGGTGGCGTCCGACATCATGGACTTGCCACCGGCCTTGTAATTCTCCTCCACCGTCCAGAGCATTTCACCGATGCCGTAGATGCCGATAGCGAGGACAAGGAAATTAATTCCGTGCATGAAGCCTGGAATGTCGCCAAAGACGAGGCGCGGTTCGCCAGAGATAATGTCTAGGCCGACCGCCGACAGAACCAGGCCGATACAGATTGAGAAGATCGTCTTGGGGATGTCATCACCGCCCAGGCCAACAAAGGTCGCGAACGCAAGCATCATCAGCGAGAATTCTTCAGGCGCACCAAAAGTCAGGGCAACGTGCGCCAGTGGTGGCGCAAAGAAAGTGAACAGGACGACGGAAATCGAGCCGCCGACAAAAGACGCTACTGCAGCTGCGGTCAGAGCCTTGTCGGCCATTCCCAGCTTTGCCAACGGTCGTCCATCGAAAGTGGTCGCGACAGCGGTTGATGCGCCGGGTATGCCGAGCATGATCGATGAGATCGCACCTCCATACATTGCCCCATAATAGATGGCGGCCAGGAAGATAATCGCGCCGGTGGGCGGCACCAGAAATGTGAGAGGTAGCAGGATTGCAACGCCATTTACGGATCCTAGCCCCGGCATGGCGCCGATGAACAATCCCACGGTGCAACCCAGTATAATCAACATCAGATTGAGCGGTTCGAATGCAACCAGAAAACCACCCCAGAGTTGTGTAACAATTTCTACCATTTCCGTTCCCGATGACGTTTTGTGTGTTCTTGCTTCAGTTAAGTCGGGCCAATTTCATGTGCCCGGTCTGACCAAAGCGACCGTTAGCGTTGTGTGAGGACGGGCCTCACAGGAATATCTTGAAAAGTGGGTAGAAGATCGTTTCCTCGATAATGGGAAGCCCCTTTGGCAGGGTGATCTTCAACAGAATATCGAAAAAGAAAAATGTTAAAACAGGCGAAGCCGTCGCCATCATGGCAGTGACGGGCCAAGAATGACGTCCGAGAAAGCGGACGTAGAAAATCATGAACAGCGGTAGCGCTCCGTAAACGCCAACCACATAAAACAATGCCACAGTGAAGATGAGAGACCCCGCGACCAGCCCGACGGCGATCATCGAGCCCTGGTCCATGAAAGCTTCTTCAGACTGTGAGGGGGGAGACTTCTTGCGATACCAGTTTACGATAATGAGAATGCAGGAAATGAGCATGATGGCAGAAAGCCAGAAAGGCCATGCCCCACCACCAGGGCCTTCTTCGGGGATCCACCCGATTGGAAGCTCCGCGCTCTTCCACATAAGATAGAGGGAGAAAATTCCCATCACGCTGGCCATAGCTAATTCAGCCTTACGCATGATCAGAATCTCCCCCCTCTACAATATTCGTTCAGCTGATCCGGGTTAGCCCTTATTTAATGGCGCCCATCTTCATCAGCATTGTCTTGTGAATATCGCGTTCACGTTTCCAGTAGGTCATGAGAGCATCACCCTGAAGTGCGCCACCCTGAAGAGCTTTCTTCTTCATGTAGCCTTGCCACTCGCTGGAATCGAAGACCTTCTTGAACAGACCCTGGTAATAGGCCGTGGCGTCCTTGCTCATGCCGGGCGCGCCGACGACGGTGCGCTGCATGAAGTAGACAA
>JAJFHP010000040.1 GCA_021775555.1 Hyphomicrobiales bacterium
GATATTAGTGAAATTTGCGGACTGCCTCGGCGTGTCTGATGTCCGCTTTGGGTGATAAGCGGACATTTCCATCCCAAGGGTGGTATCAGCCGATGTCCACTAAAGGTACGCTTCGATCGTCGATCTGAAGCGTGGCGACGATGGCCGGATCGGAGTGGAAAACCAGGCTGCCAGGTGACCGTTTCTGGCAATGACGTACTTGTAGAAATTCCACTTTGGTATGGCGTTCGTGCCGGCAATGGAGCCCACCCGTTGGAAGAACGGGTGTTGGTTTGCACCTCTGGTCTTGACCTTCTCGGTCAAGGGAAAGGTGATGTTCAGTTGCGAACGGTATATTTCGCTTATCTGTCGGGCGTCACCGGGCTCCTGGTTCCAGAAATCTGCTGACGGCATGCAAAGCACCTGAAAACCATGTTGATGAAAGTCTTGATGGAGAAGCTGCAACTCACTCATCTGTTGCCGGAAACCACATTTCGATGCCGTGTTCACGACGACAACGGTTTGCCCCGCATAACTTGATAGGGAGATCGTTTCACCGTTTATTCCCGTGAAGGCGATATCACCCATCGCCGTTTCAGGCGCATGAGGGTCAAGCACACCCTGTCTTGGTGCGAATATCAGTGAAAGAGCTGAGAATATTGATCCAGACACGGTGACATTTTACCCGAAATGAATGCCTTTGGTAACTTCTCAGCACGTCACTTTTGAAGGTCAACACCGAAACGGCAGATATCAGATAATGTTGACCAAGGAGGAGCCCAAAAATGGCTGCCTCCTTATGTTCGATAATGTCCGCTTTGGGTCATAAGCGGACATAAAACCACTAAGCTTGGAATGTCCGCTTTACCCCCAATAGCGGACATCTCTCAAACTTATCCCCGCCTGCCAAAACCTACTTTAAACTCCGCCCTATCTCTTCCTCGCAACGGGATGCGGCTCGAGACCGTCTTGATCCGAGAGGCAAGAGAGCGGTTCCTGCTAAGACTCTTTGTCTGCGCCACCGCCCTTTGGGCTACGTGAGCGCGGTTTGTGATTTACAAACCCCGTCCTCAAGCAGGCGATAGCCGGCAGGACAACTTAAGTGAGACGCCGGGCGGATTTCGACAAGAGGCTATCGTGCGGGCGCTGGAAGGCTGCCCTAAGATAATTGGATGCGCGGCCCTTCAGTGCTCCGCACAGTCCCTTGCGTGGGGATTAAAGCAACTCCCGGAACCCCATGGCTGCTGAACGAACAATGCTGCGCGGAAAGAGAGTGGCGACATGTGCAAGGTCTATTTTGCTCACGGCTATTCCTGCCTCCGGCAGGGCCTGCGCGGGCGCGCCTTTCTAGGCGGCGCCGTTCGGCCTTGCCTCGGCTACGCCTCGGGTACAGCGAGAAACGGAACTTCGTTGCTGTATTATGCCAATCCAACCGTAGGGAGGCAGACCATTGAGGCCCGGCCGTTAGGCAGCCCGCGCGGAGGCCCGCGAAGCGGAACAGCCGTGAGCAAAAATAATCTGATACAAAGCATCACCCTCAGACGACGGGTTCCTGTGGATTAATTCGTACCATGATGGTCCGGGCGCAAAACAGGTTGCGGCCTGGGTTGAGAACAGCCTAGGCTTGAGAGATAAAGACGCGCGCTATCATGATGTTGGCACAATTGTCAGCACTTGTTCCGCAGGAAACAAAATAAGACTTGGGAGGTCATCGTGAACAGGTTTATCCAGCTGGCTATAACTCTCACATTCCTGTTCTCAGCACATCACGCCTCAGCAATGCCCTTTCCAAAATTCTTGTCCCCTGCCCCGGATGGATCACTGGTCATTCAAGCCCAGGGCCTTCAGATCGGTGACAATGGCCTTCAAATCCAGCTTGGTGTTTCCGACGGCATGATCCTGAGTGTCCTGTCGCGAAACGGCTATAGCGATATCCGGATAACAAAGAAGAAACTGACCAAGGCAAACGCCGAGGCCTGCAAGAACGGAACGCGTTTCAAAGTGGAGATCAGCTTCGATGGCCGCATCCGCAAGGCGAAACGGATCGGCGATTGCCGCCCCGTGATCAACGCCGATATCGCGCGAAATATTCTCCGGAATAAAGGTTTCAGGAAAATCCAGCTGTCGCCCGATGGGGCAGGCTTCATTGCCGCTGCGTGCCGCAAAAACCGCCGTTTCAGGGTCAGGCTGGACCAGTTTGGCGATATCGCGGGCAAAAAGGTCCTCGGCCGGTGCGGCGGTTCCCTAACACAATATGACATCGCGGCTATTTTACGGACGCAAGGGTATAGCCGCATCCAGGCAAAACGGGTTCCCCGGGGCAATTTTTCCGTCCAGGCCTGCCGGGGTGACAACAGGTTCGAAATGCTGGTTGGCGATGATGGCGCTGTCCTGCGCGAGCGGCGGATCGGGCGCTGCGATCCACCCATTCATCCCGCGACCATTCCCGCCGTGCTGGCCCGATACGGCTTCACGCGCATTGATGTCATCGACCGGAAACTGCCGCGCTATGTGGCCCATGCGTGCCGCGGCACCCAGCGGCTTGAGATCAGCATGAACCGCTTTGGCGAGATTGCCGATGAGAAATCAATCGGGCGCTGCGATCCGCCTCTAAGTGCCGCTGCACTGGAAGACCGGCTGCGCGGCATCGGATATGACACGGTTCGCATTGTGCGCGATGACGCCAGCGGATTTGTCGCAGAAGTTTGTGAAGAAGGCGCGCGCTTCCAGTTGCAATTGACCAGACATGGCGAAACCCTGAGCGAAAAGCGGGTGGGAGATTGCTCCTCACGACGCGTGAGGAAAATCCTGAAGCAACTTGAGAAGCAGGGCGTTCGCGACGCCAGGCTCTATGTCGATGGCTGCCGCAAGAACAAACGCGTCCGGATTATGCTTGACCAGTATGGCTCTGTTGTCAGGCGCAGTGTTATCGGCCCCTGCCGGTAAGATTTTTGGGGGAAAGTTGGTTGGTTCAAATCAGTATCGGAGATAGACATGCATCACATTGAAGGTTTCAGATCCCCCACGGTGTCCCGGTTCATATCGCACGCCATGCTGGCAGCTGTCCTGGCAGCACCCCTGTTGCTTGTCCCGGCGACCGCCAACGCCCAGGCAAAGCCGCTAACTGCACAGCAGGAAACAATGGTCCAGTGCCTGCTCCCCTGCAACAAGGGGGATGCGACCTGCCAGAATGGCTGCATACAGAATTCGCCCTCACCCGCCTATTCCACATGCGTCAAAACATGCGCCAACGCCACGGCGGCTCCGGGGCAACAACAAAGTCAGGCCAGTGATCTGAAGATTTGCGTTCAGGCCTGCAATTAGAGCCTGTTCAGGAAGCAGGGCCGGTTTAGAAAGCAGATTGAACCTGGTCTTGGTGTCGATGACCGCTAATCAGACTTCAGCTTCCGCGCCACGCGGGCATCGAACTTGGCAACATGAACAACCACGCGGTTGTGGGTGCCAGAGCCAATCTCCTCAATCTCGTCTTCAGCCCGCACCTTCAATTGCAGCTGGCGTCCATCGACTTTCACCAGTTCTGCCGTGGCTGTCACTTTCATACCGACCGGAGTTGCGGCGATATGAGAGACATCGAGATGCGTGCCGAGGCTCTGCTGGCCCTCGGGCAAATGCGGATCGATGCAGGCAAGCGCAGCAGCCTCGATCACGTTGATCATCACCGGAGTCGCCAGCACGCCGACCTTGCCGCTACCGACGCTCTCGGCGGTATGCTCAGGGCCAACAACCAGTTCCGCTGTGCCTGTCAGGCCGGGTTTCAGTTCTGACATTGATTACCCACCATGCGCCCAGTCCCAATAGAGTTCGCGCGCTCGGGTGTAGAGCGGGCCAGGCTGGAGACCGCGCTGCTGGATTTTCGTTACCGGCATCAGCTTGAAGTAATTTCCTGACGCGAAAATCTCGTCCGCTTCCTCGAAATCCTCAAATGTGAGGGAACGCTGGTGAACGCTTACGCCAGCGTCTTCCAGCAGCTTGACCGTGCGCTGACGCGTCACGCCATTCAGGAACGTGCCGTTGGGAAATGGCGTATGCACCTCGCCGTCCTTGGCCATGAACACATTGGCCGTCGCCAGTTCCGCCACATGGCCAACGGGGTCGAGCACCAGCGCATTGTCAAAACCCTTCTCAGCCGCCTCGGCCAGTGCCCTCGCGGAGTTCGGGTAGAGGCACGAGGCCTTGGCATTGACGGTTGCCTGGTCAACCGCCGGGCGGCGATAGCTTGAGCGGGTCACGGAAAACCCCGTTGGCTCCGGCATGGGCAACGCATAGACGCACATGCAGAACACGGTGCTGTCGGGGTTTGGCGGCACAGAAAAGCGCCCGCCATCCTGGGCCCAGTACATGGGGCGGATATACAGCTCGGCACCGGGATCGAATTTTCCCACACCATCTTGCGCAATCTCGATGATTTCGCCTGTCTTGAGGCCGGGCTTCAGCCCGAGAGCGAGAGCTGAATTGTTCACCCGCTCGCAGTGGAGGTCCATATCTGGCGTCACGCCTTCAAAGGCGCGAGCGCCATCGAATACGGTCGATCCAAGCCAGGCGGCATGGTCCCGGGGCCCGAGCACTTGTGGGTTTCCCTCGCGCCATGTGCCATCAAAAAATGTCCAGGTCTGTGACCACTCGGTCATGGCTCTTTCCTCTCACACGCCCTCAACACATTGAGCTGGTGGCAAAGTAACGCTGTCACGTGCAAGAAACCAGCGAGGAAATATCCTTATACCCCAACCCGCCCGAAGCCCGGGACCTTGAGGGCGGGGTGGCGAAAATCTATCCCGATGACGGCGCCGAGAATATTAATCTCGAACCCTTCGACCCAGGCGAGCGTCAGGCCGGTATATCCGCCGAATGAAATTCGAAAGCCGGTCCCTGAAGGCGTGATGGAGAACCAGCGCCCATCGGTGGGAAAGTCCTTGCCGATGGCTGTGGGTGGCAGGGTGGCGGCAAGCTCCGGGATATTGGCAAGGACCGAGGCTATGAAGGTGTTGGAGTTTGGCCCGGGCCAGACGCGATAATCGCCGCGGTCAGTATAGACGTAGTTGGCAATACCGGCACGGATCATCGGAATCAACCGATCGGCGTCTTGACCACGCACCTCATGCACAACCCGGGGGTCATTGCCATACCAGCGCCCGTCCGGGGCGTAATTGTTACGGCGAACGGGATGTCCCCATCCAACCTTGTCCCAACGCTCATAGGCGGTTGCCCCCTCTTCTTTCAGCACGATCCAGCTGTGGGTGGCGAACACGCCTTTCCAGCGACCGGTCCGCGCGGAATAAATACGGACCATCGCCGGCTTGCTCCGGGAGGCAGGTGGAAGCGTTCGGGTGCTGGACCAGTTGGCCGTAGCCCAGCTTGAGGGATGAGCCTTGCTCCACCAATGCGCAGCATGAAGCCCGAGCGGCGTTACCACCATGAGCAGAAAAGCTAAAATGAACATTTTGAGGAATCGCACCTTTGCCTGACCTTTCAGGCAACATAAGTCACCAAATATGTCTGGGGGATTAATAACCAAATGCAGCCAAAAGGTGGCAAGTCAAATGCCCGGTACCTGCGTATGATTACACACGCGAAGATTCTGGCGGTGCATTGAGAAATCGCTCGGTTCCAAAAGGCGCGAGAAGCTCATGGCGGTTTCCGGTCAGGAGCTCTTCAGCGACCATGGCACCAACCGCCGGACAGAGCGTGACACCCGAATGCATCACCGCCACACTAAGCCCCGAAATACCGTGCGGGCGACCAATGACGGGCAGGCCATCGGCTGGCGTGGGGCGATAACCAGTGGTAGTGCGCTCCAGAACGAGCGGTTCGCTGTTCTTCAGTGCTGAGCCCAGCCGGCGGATCAGTTCCTCACCACCGCTTTTCGGGTCATCCGCCAGTTCCGCACCCTGGAAATCAGAGCCGGCGAGAATTTGTCCATTGGCTTTCTGGCGCATATGCAACCCTTCCGCCAGAACCAGCCCGTTCAAGACCCTGGAAACCGGCTTGGTATGCGCCAGCAATCCGGGCGGTGTGGAGAGCGGCAAGTCATAGCCCACTTCGCGGACGAGCTCCGGTGTCGCGGCCCCCGCGGCAATAACAACCTCGTCGGCGGAAATGGTCTTGTCGCCCGCGCGCACGCCGGTTACACGCCCGTCCTCAACTGCTAATCCGTCGACCCGTGCACCGGTTCGCAACTCAGCGCCCTCATCCACCGCCGCGGCGGTTAGAAGCTCCGCAACCTCCTGCGCTTCGACAGCGCCTTCATCATGCGCATGGGCGGCAACCTCGGTCTCCAGCGCCAAGTTCGGCTCAAGGCTTTTAACGCGCTCACCGTCGATGATCTCAATCCGGTATCCCCAGGCAGTATTTCGGGCGACGAACTCTTCCAGGTCCATGCCTTTTGCCGGTAGATACACCGACCCCGACAGGGAAACGGGAAGCTGCGGCAAAGCGGCAGATAAGCGCCGCCACTCGCCCATGGAATGGTGACGCAGGACAAAATACTCCTGGGCAAAGTGATAATTGGAATTGATCCAGCTGAAGGAGTTGGGGGTGGCCACGCCGCCAGGTTCACATGCCTCCAGAATGGTAACGTGAACCCCTGAACGGGTGAGGTGCCATGCGATGGAGGCGCCGATGATCCCGGCGCCAACAATGATGATTTCCGGCCCCTTGCGCGCCATTGGTTCCCCTTACAAACCGTGCCTTAAGAGCACACCCGCGCCTTGGCCACACAATGCCGGTGCTGCAGCAGGTATTTTTCGAACCACGGCCCGCATTTTGTCCGCACACGGCCCATGCGCACGCGCCTGGGCGCCTTTTCGATTTTCAGCTGATCGACCTTTGCCAGAAGCTTGTTGATGGCCGCGCCCACTGCACCTGTTTCATGGAACATATCGGTGCCATTGTGACTCGCCTCCATGGTCTTGCAGGCCGCCTGGACTCTGTCCGGCGTCACCACGAAAACCAACCCCATGGCGAGAACAACACCCGCCGCAACCTGAACTCCACGCATCTTCACTGCCCCCTGAAATAATCCCTCAATGATGACGATTATAATCGGGGTGTGGCATGCCAGCCAAGACGAAAAAAGAGGCAGGCCCAAACGGACCTGCCTCCAAAATCCGGTAACTCGTTCCGGTACCGTTAGTTTTTGGGTTCGAAAACATTCACCCAGTCAGAGTCGGCCGTGCTGTCAATTGTCGGCATGGCGCTCGCAGCGCCTGCGCTGGCAATAAGAGACACAGCAATGGCAAGTGCACCAAATGTCGTTTTCATGAGAGTCACTCCATTAGTCATTTTCACACTACCGGCTCAAGGCGGTTGGGGGGTGCCCGCCGGCTTGTGCTGACATTTGGTGTCGAATCTCGTCTCGGAAAGGCTATCTCACGCTTGATTGAACGCAAGCGCAATTAGTGTGATTACGCGCTACCGAACAATCTCGAATGCGTGATCAACCGTGCAGATAAACGCCCCCTCCCCTGCCGGGAGGATCTGCGTTACTGCATCAGCACGATAAAGTCGCTGCCCTTGGGCGTGGTTTCCCTGGAGATACCATCATTGGTGATTGCAAGCGACGAACCCGGGTTGAGCATCTCGGAAATGCGTTTGCGGACGTCTTTGGGAATCTCGACACGGGCGAGAGCTTCTTCTGCGGTTGAAGGCAATGGCGCCTTCTCGGTCAGAACGATTTCACTTTGCTGCTTTTTCTTCCTATTCCCACGACGGCTATATGAACGCTTGTTTCCAGAACCCCGTGTCAGGGTCACCGACAACCAGCGCGTCTGGTCGTCGCCACGTTCGAAATGCATTGCCGTAAACATATGAGAACCCAGCGGTCTCGCGTCATCTTTGATCACAACCGGAACATCGAAGACTGGGTTAAAATTCTGACGCACATAGAGATGGCCGTTCAATGGCTTGCCTCTGCCTGAGACTTCGTAAAGCTTGTCCATCAATTCATCTGACTTGATGCCGTTTTTAGCCAGGCCGTAGGTTGCCTGAAAGCGGCGAATGGCCTGTGACGTGTCGGGACCCATATAACCATCCTCGTCACCGGCTCCGAAGGATAATTCGTTCAGCATTTTCTGCATTTCAACGAACTGATTTCGGCCGGTACGGCGCGTGATCAGAATGCGAACGGGTTTTTCCGAGCGCAGTTTGCCCTCGAACTCGATACCTGCAAGTTTTGCAATCCTGCTCGCCTCCGCTTCATAAAACTCTTCTTGTGTCATAGGGGACGGCTGGAACAGCGTGTCATGCACGACCTCGACCGGGGCTATGTTATCCTCGTTCGCCACCACCACATGTCCGCCCTTCAGAGTGACCTGGAACAGCTGTTTGGCGAAGGAAGGGGGCAAGCGGATACATCCATGGGACGCAGGACGGTTTGGCACAGAATTGGACGCGTGAAGTGCAATGCCGGACCAGGTGAGCCGTTGCATGAAGGGCATTGGCGCGCCGCGATAGATATTTGAAAAATGCCGAGGTTTTCTCTCGAGAATGGAGAACACGCCGGAGGGTGTTGAGTAACCCGGCTTGCCGGATGACACCTTCGATGTGGTCAGAATCTTGTCACCCTTGTAGACCGTCATCTGCTGCTTGGGCAGTGACACGATGATATGCACCGGATCCTTGTTTTCTTCTTTCGTGAACCATGCGGGCGGCCCTACGGGTTTTTTGGGTGCCTTGCGCCGGCGCACATAACGGCGGTGGCGCTTCTTCTTGATATGGTAGGCAATTTGAAACTCGCCGGAAGCCACTGACTGCGAAGCACGCTGTGCACCAGCTGGTGCAGATCCTGCGGTAGTCAATATCAGGGCTAGAGCAACCCCTGCAGACATACAGGACGCCCGCCTGATTACATGCGTGGCGGCATCGGTCCTGAAAAGCGTTTGCGGCATTGTCACCCTCCCAAATCTCGTCTAACTGCTCGCAGCGTAAAATGTAATGAAAAGCACCTTGATATCAAGTCAATCCTGCTTGATCTGCATATGAGACTGTCTCGTAACATATAGCAGCCCCGAATTCACCGCGCCCTGGGATGAGCTTCATCGTAAATATTCAGCAATCGGGCAGTGTCCACCTCGGTATAAATCTGGGTGGTGGAAAGGCTCGAATGACCCAGAAGTTCCTGGATTTCGCGTAAATCCGCACCATGACCCAGCAGATGCGTGGCAAAGGAGTGACGCAATGCATGGGGCGTTGCAGTTTCAGGCAGGCCCATCGCGCCGCGCAGCCGTTCCATGACAAGCTGAATGATGCGAGGGGAAAGGCGCTTGCCTTTCACGCCGACGAACAGTGGGCCATCGGGCGACAGGCTGTAGGGACACAAGTCCAGATAGCGCTTTATGGCTTTGCTCGCGACCGGCAATACAGGAACGACACGTTCCTTGTTGCCCTTACCGGTAATCCGCAGCACATCGCGGCGTCCAGTTGGTGCTTCATCAAGATTGAGCCCCAAGGCTTCTGAGATGCGCAGCCCCGAGCCATAGAGCAGGGTCAGCACAGCGCTGTCGCGCGCGAGCACCCATTCAGGCGAATTCACATGCGCCCCCGCACTGGCGTCATCAGAAATGGATAGTGCCGCTTCGACACCAATTGGCTTGGGCACTCCATGCGGGAGCTTGGGGGTCTGAACGGCTGTCACAGCGTCGTTTTTCAAAATCCCCCGGCGATCCAGAAACCGGAAGAACATGCGCAGCGCAGACAATGTGCGCGCCAGCGACCGGCTGGAGACACCATCATTGCGGCGCGCAGCGAGAAAAGAGCGGAAGTCGCGGGGGGTGAGCTTCTTCAAAACCTTCAGCGAGGCCGGTCCACCATGATGGCGAGCAAGAAAACCGAGAAAATATTTGAGGTCGCGGGTGTAGGCCTCGCGGGTTTTATCTGCCAGTTGCCGCTCAGAAGCGAGATAGACAAGCCACGCCTCTACCGCACGGGCAAGATCACCCTTGGCGATAAAGTCTGTAGGGGCAGAGGTCATGCCCTTACTTTGACCCTCCATGCGTTAAAGAATCGTCTGGCCGGTTTTTTCCCAGTCCGCGAGGAACGCGGCCAATCCTTTGTCGGTCAGTGGATGCTGGCTCAGTCCTCGCAGAACGTCTGGCGGCACGGTCGCCACATCGGAACCGGCAATCGCCACCTGTTTCACATGTTCGTCGCTGCGGATGGAGGCAGAGAGGATTTGCGTCGATAGCGCATCGTAATTGTCATAGATGGTGCGGATATCACGGATCAATTGCACGCCATCTTCACCGATATCGTCCAGGCGGCCGATGAAGGGTGAAATGAAGGTGGCCCCGGCCTTGGCCGCGAGCAGCGCCTGGTTGGCGGAAAAGCACAAAGTCACATTGACCATGGTACCGCCCTGGGTGAGCGCCTTGCAGGCTTTCAGCCCATCCCAGGTGAGCGGCACCTTGATGGTCACATTGCTGGCGATCTGCGCCAGCTTCTTGCCCTCGTCGACCATGGCGCCAGCTTCTGTCGCTGTCACTTCCGCGCTCACCGGGCCATCGACAATGGTGCAAATCTCTTTCACCACTTCGACAAAGTCACGGCCCGACTTGGCGACGAGGGACGGATTGGTGGTGACGCCATCCACAAGGCCGGTCTCGGCCAGGTCGCGGATTTCGTCCGTATCTGCTGTATCGACAAAAAATTTCATGGCTGCTGGTCAACTCCTGATGCACTTGCTCGCTTATAGCCTGCCCGGGGTTACTATAGGAGCCTGATTCTTCCGCTTCCCTTAACGAGGACGCCTTGGCTTTAGACGATACCGTGCCGGTCCTGCTACCCTTGGCGCTCGAGGCCCCTTACGACTATCTCGCGCCGCCAGGTATAACACTCGCCCCAGGAGACTTTGTAACCGTTCCGCTGGGAACGCGCGAGCGCATAGGCGTCGTCTGGCCGGGCGCGGGAGGAAGCGTCGACGCGGCCAAGCTGCGCCCCGTCATGGACAGGCTGGATGTGCCGCCACTTCCAGTTGAATCCCTCAAGCTTGTCATGTGGGTGACAAATTACACTCTCAGCTCCCCCGGCATGGTTCTGCGCATGATGATGAGCGCGAAAGAGGCCTTTTCGCCGCCAAAACCACGGCTGGGGCACCGGCTGACGGGTGCTGAACCAACACGTCTGACCCCGGCGCGCGCACAGGTGCTGGAGGTGGCTGCCAATGGCCTGTTATGGGCCAAGCGCGACCTGATGGAGGAGGCCGGCGTCGGCGTCAGCGTCATCAACGCTCTGGTGGATGCAGGCACGCTTTCCGTTGAGCCCATGCCCCCTGCCAAGCAACCCGTGCCGGACCCGGACTTCTCAAAGCCGGACTTGACGGATGATCAGGCCAAAGCGGCCGGGACACTCGCCGAGAGTGTGAGCGAAGGCGGGTTCAGGGTCACCTTGCTGGATGGCGTGACGGGTTCCGGCAAGACACCGGTCTATTTCGAGGCCGTTGCGGCAGCCCTCAATGCAGGCAAGCAGGCGCTCATCCTGTTGCCCGAGATTGCGCTCACACGCCAGTTCGTCCAGGCGTTTGAGGCACGCTTTGGCTGCACGCCGGTCGAGTGGCATTCAGACATCACGCCGCGCCAGCGCGGTAACAGCTGGCTCAGCACCGCCAGAGGAGAGGCCCGCGTCGTGGTTGGGGCGCGCTCGGCGCTCTTTCTCCCCTTCCCGGACCTTGGCCTCATTGTCGTCGATGAAGAGCATGACGCCTCCTACAAGCAGGAGGAGCGCGTGAGCTACCACGCCCGCGACATCGCGGTGGTGCGCGGGTCTATCGGCAAATGCCCCGTGATCCTTTCGTCCGCCACGCCGAGCGTGGAGAGCCATGTCAACGTGATGCAGGAGCGTTATGGCCATGTGCAGCTGCCTAAGCGCTTCACCGGCGTGTCGCTGCCGGACATCAAGGCCATCGATTTGCGCAAATCTCCGCCCGAGAAGGGGATGTGGCTGTCGCCTGTGCTTGTTAGCGCAGTTGAGGACACACTGAACAACAAACAACAGGCATTGCTGTTCCTCAACCGCCGGGGCTACGCGCCCCTGACGCTTTGCCGGGCCTGCGGGTTTCGTTTCGAGTGCCCCCAATGCGCCGCATGGCTGGTCGAGCACAGGTTTCGCGGCCGCCTGCAATGCCACCATTGCGGCTTCACTTCGAAAGCCCCTGATGCCTGCCCGAGTTGCGGTGCGGAAGATGCTCTCATTCCCTGTGGTCCCGGCGTGGAGCGCATCGCCGAGGAAGTGAAACAGCGCTTTCCAGATGCGCGCAGCGTTATTTTATCCTCGGACCTGGCGCCAAACTTGAAAGCGCTGCGTGAGGTGCTGGACTCAATCGCGCAAGGAAAGGCCGACATCATTATCGGCACGCAACTTGTGGCCAAGGGGCACCATTTCCCGCAGCTCGCCATGGTCGGCGTGGTTGATGGCGACCTCGGCCTCGGCCAGGGCGATCCGCGTGCGAGTGAGCGCACATACCAGTTGCTCTCCCAGGTCACGGGCCGGGCGGGGCGTGAGCAAATCACCGGGTCGGGCTATATCCAGACCCATATTCCCGAACATCCCGTCATCAAGGCGCTCGTCTCGGGGGACCGTGATGCATTTCTGGCCCAGGAAATTGCCGCGCGCGAAGGCGCGGGCTATCCACCTTTTGGCCGTCTCGCAGCCCTCATCGTCTCGGCGTCCTCTATTCCCCAGGCGATGGACTATGCCCGCAACTTTGCCAAATTTGCACCCAAGGCGGAAAAAATCCGCGTACTGGGTCCAGCCGAAGCACCGCTATCGGTTATTCGCGGGCGCTATCGCGTGCGGCTGCTGCTCAAGGCGGCGAAGGAAGCGGACATTCAGGCTTACCTGCGGCAATGGCTGTCCGCAGCCCCGTCACCCAAAGGCAGCGTCCGTCTCATGATCGATATCGATCCGTATAATTTCATGTAAAGAGATGCCTCACAGCCGATCATGGAGATAAATGCGCCATGCCTTTTAAAATCGGACTTCTTCTGTTCCCCAACATCACTCAGCTCGATCTCACCGGGCCGTATGAGGTGTTCATCAAGTTTCCCGAAGCCAATGTGCGATTGGTCTGGAAGACCCTTGATCCGGTTACAGCGGGTGGAGGAATGCAGATTATTCCCGACACGACCTTTGACAATTGCCCCCAGCTTGATCTCGTCTGCGTACCAGGTGGTGCGGGGATGAATCCGCTTCTGAATGACGCGGAGACACTCAGCTTCCTGAAAAAACAGGCCAAAGACGCCCGATATGTAACGTCCGTGTGCACAGGCGCACTCGTATTGGGAGCAGCAGGCCTCCTCAAGGGCAAACATGCAACGACCCACTGGATGTCACATGAAATGCTGAGTGATCTCGGGGCAATTCCGGTTCACCAACGCTACGTGATAGATGGCAATGTCGTAACTGGAGGGGGTGTAACCGCCGGCATTGATTTCGCATTGGCAGTTGCCGCTGATCTCCATGGAGAGGAAATTGCCCGCTCCATACAACTCGGCATTGAATATGACCCGGCCCCGCCCTTTGCCTCAGGATCACCTGCAAATGCCGACCCTGCTCTCATCGAGAAAACCCGCACAGCATCCCGGGCCCGGCAGCAGGAACGCAAGGCAGCCGTCGCGATGGCAGCTGAAAAGCTGTCCGGGAGCTAGAATCCATGACCAAAACACATCCCGGCCTCGCGGATTACGCGTGGCTGATTCTGCTGGCCGCGATATGGGGAAGCAGCTTCATGGTCATCAAGGTCGCGGTCGACACCGTGCCTGCGGCAACCATGACACTTGCCCGTGTGATGATAGCCGCGCTGGTCCTTCTGGTGGTGGCGCGGCACGCGGGCCAGAACTTGCCACGATCCCCACGCGTATGGGGTCTTGTCTGCCTGGCGGCACTTTTCGGCAATGCCCTGCCCTTTACTCTCATTGGCTGGGGAGAGGAAAAAATCGACAGCGGTCTTGCGGCTATTTTGATGGGTGTCATGCCGCTCACAACAATTTTGCTGGCTCACCTCATGACCAGCGACGAAAAACTCACACTCAGCAAAATTGCCGGTGTCATTCTTGGTCTTGCCGGACTGGTAATATTAATCGGTCCACAAAAGCTGACGCACCTCGGAGAAGACACGTTGCGCCAACTGGCTGTGGCCTCTGCCGCAGCCTGCTATGGAGCAAATGCGGTTATTTCCAAATCTCTAGTAGGCCAGCCTAGGCGCGCTTTGACCGCCGCATTGATGCTGGTATCAACAGCCATGGTCCTGCCGGTAAGCTTGTGGTTCGACCGGATATGGGCCCTTGAGGTGAGCAGAATTTCCGTGCTGGCCATCATCCTGCTCGGCCTGCTGCATACCGCTTACGGGACGCTCCTGATGTTCAAGGTTATCGACCGCCAGGGTGCGTCATTCTTTTCCCAGATCAACTTCCTCGTGCCGGTCTTCGGGCTTTTTTGGGGCATGCTCATTCTTGCCGAGCGGCCACCCGCGAATGGGTATGTCGCGCTCGCGGTCATTTTGCTCGGTGTTGCCGTTGCGCGCGGCGGTCAGCGAAAAGCCTCATCTGAAGAAAAGAAAAATTGACCTCGGACATGGCCCGGGAATACCACTTGCCTTGCCCCCCGGATTCAAGAGCATGCGAAAAAATTCTTGCAGAAACATGGTTCAACTTCTGTTGCCAGCCCGCAGGGCCTATGCTAGATCAAGCGCGGCTTTGGGGGGCGAGGTATGCTTCTCTTGGGGACAGCGCGAAACATGTAGATTTTGCGCCATGAACGCGGGCAAAAATCCGGTAATGAGAGCGTAACAGGTGGCAGGCGAAGATCCCATCATTGCTGGCATGGCGGGCCGCTATGCACTCGCATTGTTCGAACTCGCGCAGGAGTCCAAAAAACTCAAGGGCGTCGAAACAGATTTGAAGAGATTCGCCGGGCTGCTCGAGGGCAGCAGTGACCTTCAGCGCCTTGTCCGCTCACCCGTATTTTCCTCCGATGAACAACAACGCGCCGTTACCGCGATTGCCAAAAAAGCGAAAATTTCCGGCATTACGGCCAATTTCCTGCAGCTGATTGCGCAGAACCGGCGCCTTTTCGCTGTTGGCGACATGATCCGCGCTTTTCATGCCCTTGCCGCCAGGCATCGCGGCGAGGTTTCAGCGGAAGTGACATCCGCCAACCAGCTTTCTCCCGATCAGACAAAAGCGCTCACAGCATCGCTGAAGTCTGTAACCGGCAAGGACGTACAACTCACATCCCATGTCGATCCCGCACTACTGGGCGGGCTGGTGGTCAAGGTCGGCTCCCGCATGATCGACACATCGCTCAAAACCAAACTCGATAATCTTCAATATGCTATGAAAGAGGTCGGCTGATGGATATCCGCGCCGCAGAAATTTCTTCAATCCTGAAGGACCAGATCAAGAATTTCGGCAAAGAGGCACAAGTCTCCGAGATTGGACAGGTCCTGTCGGTCGGCGATGGTATCGCCCGCGTTTACGGACTGGACAATGTTCAGGCCGGTGAGATGGTTGAATTCCCCGGCGGCATCGCCGGCATGGCGCTCAACCTTGAAGTCGACAATGTTGGTATCGTGATTTTCGGCGATGACCGTGACATCAAGGAAGGCGACACCGTCAAGCGGACGGGCGCTATCGTGGAAGTGCCGGTCGGCAAGGAGTTGCTGGGACGCGTTGTTGACGGTCTTGGCAACCCGATCGACGGCAAGGGACCAATCAAGGCCAAGAAAAAGTCCCGCGTGGACGTAAAAGCGCCGGGCATTCTGCCGCGTAAATCCGTGCATGAGCCGATGCAGACGGGCCTCAAGGCCATCGATGCGTTGATTCCGGTTGGGCGCGGCCAGCGCGAGCTGATTATTGGTGATCGCCAGACCGGCAAGACGGCCGTGATTTTGGATGCCATCCTGAACCAGAAATCGATCAACACCAGCAAGGACGAGAGCAAGAAGCTCTATTGCGTCTATGTGGCTGTTGGCCAGAAGCGTTCAACCGTTGCCCAGTTCGTCAAGACGCTGGAAGAAAACGGTGCCATGGAATATTCCATCGTCGTCGCGGCAACTGCTTCCGAACCCGCCCCAATGCAGTTCCTGGCACCCTACGCCGGCTGCGCCATGGGCGAGTTCTTCCGCGATAATGGCATGCACGCGCTGATCGCTTACGATGATCTGTCGAAGCAGGCAGTTGCCTACCGGCAGATGTCCTTGTTGCTGCGTCGCCCTCCTGGACGCGAAGCCTATCCCGGTGACGTGTTCTATCTCCATTCCCGGCTGCTGGAACGCTCGGCAAAACTGAACGAGGATCATGGCTCCGGTTCACTTACCGCTTTGCCGGTGGTGGAAACCCAGGCCAACGACGTGTCGGCCTATATCCCGACCAACGTGATTTCGATTACAGATGGACAGATCTTCCTGGAAACGGATTTATTCTACCAGGGCATCCGCCCCGCGGTGAATGTGGGCCTGTCGGTTTCACGCGTGGGCTCCGCTGCACAGTTGAAAGCCATGAAGCAGGTTGCGGGCGCCATTAAGGGCGAGCTCGCCCAGTATCGCGAGATGGCAGCCTTTGCGCAGTTCGGCTCTGATCTCGATGCCTCCACCCAGCGCATGTTGAACCGCGGCGCACGGCTGACCGAACTCCTCAAACAACCGCAATTCTCGCCCATGACGGTCGATGAGCAGGTTGCGTCCATTTATGCGGGCACGCACGGTTACCTTGATGAGATTCCCGTCTCCGCCGTTGGCAAGTTTGAAGAAGAGCTGCTGCGGCATCTGAAGGACAAGCATGCCGGCGTCATGGACACCATTCGCGAGAGTGGAGAGCTTGATGACAAGTCTGAAGAGAAGTTGAAGAAGGCGCTCGACGCTTTCTCCAAGGCCTTCACGGCGTAACGAAACAAACGGCCAGGATCAGGCACCATGCCTTCACTCAAGGACCTTCGCAACAGGATCGCCAGCGTCAAGGCGACCCAGAAGATCACCAAGGCCATGCAGATGGTGGCCGCCGCCAAGCTGCGCCGTGCGCAGGAAGCGGCCGAAGCCGCGCGCCCCTATGCGGAGCGTATGGACAAGGTACTCGCCAATCTGGGTGAGCGTGTGAACGCACAGGAAGGGGCCTCCCCGCTGCTCGTGGGCACCGGCTCGGACAAAGTGCATTTGCTGGTGGTGGCAACGGCTGAACGCGGCCTGTGCGGCGGGTTCAACTCGAATATCGCCCGGTTGGCGCGCACCCATGCCAAAAGGCTGCTCGACCAGGGCAAGATGGTGAAAATCCTGTGCGTAGGGCGCAAGGGGCGTGACGCGCTCAGACGAGATCTCTCGTCCAATATAATTGATCTCATTGATATGAAGGCTGTGAAGACGCTTGGTTTTGAAGACGCAGACAAGATCGGCGCGCGCGTTCTGGAGATGCTCGACAATGGCGAGTTTGATATCTGCACGCTCTTTTTCTCCGAATTCAAGTCGATCCTGACGCAGGAACCAACAGCGCTGCAACTGATCCCTGTGAACCTGCCAGAGGCCAGCGAAAGTGATACCGGGCAAGGTTCGCTGGCGGGCTATGAATATGAGCCCGACGAGGATGAAATTCTGGCCGAGCTGCTGCCGCGCAACATCTCCACGCAAATCTATCGCGGGCTGCTGGAGAATGCGGCAAGCGAACAAGGCGCGCGCATGACGGCCATGGACAATGCGACCCGCAATGCGGGCGATATGATCGACGATCTGACGCTGCTCTACAACCGCTCGCGTCAGGCGCAGATTACCAAGGAACTGATTGAAATCGTTTCAGGCGCGGAAGCGCTGTAATAGAGTTTTGACGACGTGAAGGGTTAGAGCTATGGCGAAGAAAAAGCAGACAGGACAGGTGAGCCAGGTTATGGGCGCCGTCGTCGACGTGCAGTTCACTGGCGATCTGCCGGCGATCATGAACGCGCTGGAGACCGACAACCAGGGCAACCGGCTGGTGCTGGAAGTGGCCCAGCACCTGGGTGAAAATACAGTCCGAACCATTGCCATGGACTCAACAGAAGGACTGGTGCGCGGCCAGGCCGTTGGAGACACGGGCGATGCCATCTTGGTGCCGGTTGGTGATGAGACACTCGGGCGCATCATGAACGTGATCGGCGAGCCGGTGGACGAAGCCGGACCCATCAAGACCAAAGCTAAGCGCGCTATTCACCAGCTGGCGCCCACCTTCGTCGAACAGTCGACGGAATCGGAAATTCTAAAAACCGGCATCAAGGTCGTGGACCTGCTGGCGCCATACGCCAAGGGGGGCAAGATCGGCCTGTTTGGCGGTGCGGGTGTGGGCAAGACCGTGCTGATCATGGAGCTGATTAACAACATCGCCAAGGGCCATGGCGGCTATTCGGTGTTTGCCGGAGTTGGCGAGCGCACCCGCGAAGGCAATGACCTTTACTGGGAGATGATCGAGTCCGGCGTGAATGAGCAGGGCGGCGGAAAGAACTCCAAATGCGCACTGGTTTACGGCCAGATGAACGAGCCTCCGGGAGCCCGTGCCCGTGTCGGCCTTTCGGGCTTGACCGTGGCTGAGCATTTCCGGGACCAGGGACAGGACGTGCTTTTCTTCGTCGATAACATCTTCCGCTTTACGCAAGCCGGCTCGGAAGTTTCAGCGCTTCTGGGACGTATACCATCTGCCGTGGGTTACCAGCCGACGCTTGCCACCGACATGGGCAACTTGCAGGAACGCATTACGTCGACGTCAAAGGGTTCGGTAACCTCGGTGCAGGCTATTTACGTGCCGGCTGACGACCTGACTGACCCGGCGCCTGCCACCTCCTTCGCCCATCTGGACGCAACCACAGTGCTGTCGCGCCAGATCGCGGAAAAGGGCATCTACCCTGCCGTGGACCCGCTCGATTCTACCTCACGCGTACTGGAGCCGCGCGTTGTTGGTGATGAGCATTACGCCATTGCACGCCAGGTGCAGGAAATTCTGCAGCGTTACAAATCGCTCCAGGACATCATCGCCATTCTCGGCATGGATGAGCTGTCGGAAGAAGACAAGATTGCAGTGGCACGTGCCCGCAAGATTGAGCGCTTCCTGAGCCAGCCGTTCCACGTCGCCGAGGTCTTCACAGGCGCCCCAGGCGTTCTGGTGGACCTTTCAGACACAATTCGCGGCTTCAAGGGACTGTGCGATGGCGACTATGACCATCTGCCGGAACAAGCCTTCTACATGGTCGGAACAATCGACGAAGCCATGAAGAAGGCCGAGAAGCTGGCCGCGGAGGCCGCCTAGCGGGTTAAAGGACAACCATGGCCGACACCTTCACATTCGAGCTGGTTTCACCAGAAAGGCTTCTGATTTCAGAGCCCGTGGAAAGCGTTGTGGTACCGGGATCAGAGGGCGACTTTCAAGTGCTGGCCCACCATGCTCCTGTACTATCCACTCTCCGGCCGGGACTGCTGGATGTGGTTCTGCCGGGAGGCAAGGAGCGGCGTATTTTCCTGCGCGGCGGATTTGCGGAAGCGGGACCCGAGAGCCTCACCGTGCTGGCGCAGTACGCGATTGACTCAGCCGACCTCAACAAGTCCGCTCTGGCGCAGGAAATCACGAACGCGGAAGAAGACGTGGCTGACGCCAAGGTCGATCAAACCCGCGACAAGGCGCAAGGTGCGCTGGACCGGCTGAAGCTGATTCGCGATACGCTTGGATTGGGCTAGCTCCACACTCCGCGATTAGCCTCCAGATAAACCGAAAAACAACACTTTACAGCTATCGTAGCGTCCAGATCGGGCGCCATTTTGTTGTGTGAGTATGTGTTGTGCAGGTTTTGAAAAACACACCTGAAAAACTCGTTCTTGAGGAACGCTATACCTTTTTCGCCGGAACAGCCTGGTTTTCCGCCATGACGCTGATCTATGGCATTTATAACAAGTGGCCTGAACTTGACGACCCCAGCAAATGGGGTATGGGCGCCACCTGTCTGGGGTTTATCGCCGTTACGGTCTATTTCCTGCGCCCTTCCATTTTTGAATTCGACCGGCCTGCCAACCATTTCCGCTGGACCAAACCGGGGCTCTTCAAATCCTATTCAGGAGAAACACCGCTTGACCAGATCAAGCGCGTGCGTGTCGATTCAACCGACTGCGACGGATCCAAGGGATACCGGGTGCTGGTGGAAACACGCGGAGCGACGATTCCCTTCCAGCACGCCTACACCACAAGCCAGGCCAGCCATCACCAACAGATCGTGGGCCTGATCCGCAACTGGCTTGAGAACTAGCCCTTCGCGAGCTGGGCAAACTCCCTCACCAGCTCTTGATAGATGGGCCGTTTGAAATCAACGATACGCGTCACAGTCTCCTCGAGTGGGACCCATTTCCAGTCATCAAATTCTGCCTTGGCGCCCATGGGGGCGTCGATATTGATATCGTCATCGCCACCAAGAAATCGCATGGCGAACCATTTCTGGGCCTGCCCGCGATATTTACCTTTCAGCCCGATGCCTAGAGCCTCTTCGGGCAAATCATATCTGAGCCAGCGCGGGCATTCACCGATGATTTCAGCATCTGCCGTGCCGGTTTCCTCTTCCAGTTCGCGCATGGCCGCCTGGGTCGGGCTTTCGTTCTCATCAATCCCCCCTTGCGGCATCTGCCACAAGGAGGGAGAAACATCGCCTTCCCACTTGGCAATGCGGCGGCCAACCCAAACCAGACCCGTGGCATTGAACAGTACGATGCCGACGCAGGGCCTGTATGGCAGCTTTGAGAAATCCCTGGGCATGGGGCTAAGCGGCGGATCAGGTTTGCTTGTCGGAGCGCACGGCAGCACTGATGGGGATGAGTTCGATCCCCTTGGATTGCAGGGTGCGCACCCATACGGAAACCCGTCCGATGGTCAGTGGCAGGCTGGAGCCAATGCCGATGGCGATGCCGTTTTCCTGAGCCAGCGTTTCAAGCTTTTTCAGCGCCAAGTCTATTTCCTTGCCGTTGCGTTCTTCGTCGACAGTGATTTGGGAAACACTGAAATCGAGCCCGAGATCACGAGCTATCTGCCCGGCAGTGGAGCGTCCTGCTGTCCCGTCATCAAGATAGAGGAGACCACGCGATTTCACCTCCTCAAGGACCGGTAAAAAAGCATCCTGGGCCGCGGCAAACTTTGCTCCCATCTGGTTGGTAATCCCGGTATAGCCGGTAAAACGCGACATGATCCAATGCAGCCGCTTGATATTCTCCTCAGGCGGCAGGCTGGTGAGGAGTGTGTGCGGGCCAGGGTCATTGTCAGGATAGTCAAACGGCTCAAGCGGCACTTCCAGCATCACTTCATGACCCGCATCGCGTGATTTGCGCACCCAGCCATCCAGATTGCGGCCATAAGGGCCGAATGCCAGGGACACGGCACCGGGCAATGAGTCTATGGCCTGGGTTGTTGCCACTTCAGATAAACCCATTCCGGTGATGAGCAGGGCTATGCGCGCCGATTGGCCCGGACCAGGGTTAACCGGACCTTTGACAGGCCGGGCGTAAACCTGGCTCGGACGGCGGCCGTCAGACGCAATCTTCGGCAATGGTCCGTAGCGGGACGTCTCCACCACGGCGCGCATCGGAACCGGCGGGAGTGATCCACCTTGTGCGGCCGCCGATGTCATCGCGGCATCGGCTTGGGAAACTCCGGCAACCGGCATTTGAGTTCCGGAAAAAGCTTGGCTGGGAACGGTCTGCTGTACCGGTCCCTCGGAGGGCAACGGCACCAGCGGCGTGATTTCTTTCACATCTGGCACATTGGCAGCCGTTTGCCCGGCCATGGGTCTGCTGTTGGGATCAATCGCGATGACAACGACAGGCTCCCCGCCCATCGGATCGGCACGCATCACAAACCAGCCAAGGATGGTGGCGATCAGCCCCAGGGCCACCGCGGAAGTTATGGCAAGCGCCTTCATTGTGCCTCAGTGTCCAGACCCTGGAATATTTGAATACATCCAGGCCACCCGCTCCGGTTCATCAAAACCGCTCTAGTTTTCCGCCGATTCCTTTTCCGGCTTGATATCCGCTTTCAGGCCACGGATGAAGTTCAGCGCATATTTGAGCTGGCTGTCCTTCTCCTTGTCTTTCGGCACATAGGCGGAACTCCCCGAAGCTTCCTTCTCGTCCTTGTTTATGAGGTGTCCGCGCAACCCGGCTTCGCCGCGTGGCTTCTGGGCCCGCTTTTTCAGCTCTTCGGGCAATTCCTGTTCAACCACGACATTGGGATCAATCCCCTTTGCCTGGATGGAACGCCCTGACGGTGTGAAATAACGTGCCGTCGTCAGCCGGATCGCGCCATTGCCATCAAGCGGAATGATCGTCTGTACCGAGCCCTTGCCGAATGACCGCGTGCCTATGATCGTGCCGCGGCGCAAATCCTGAATGGCGCCAGCCACGATTTCAGACGCGCTCGCCGAACCGCCATTGATCAGGACAGCAAGCTTCTTGCCATCGGTAATATCACCGGCGCGGGCATTGGAACGCTGGGTCTCCTGAAGGTTACGTCCGCGCGTAAGTACGATGGCACCCTTGTCGAGGAAAGCGTCGGACACCGATATCGCCTGGTCCAGCAAACCGCCTGGATTGTTGCGCAGATCTATCACATAGCCCTTGAGATCCTTGCCAATTTCCTTTTTCAACTTGCCAACCGCCTTCTTGAGCTCGCTATAGGTCTGCTCGTTGAAGGTGGTGATACGGATATAGCCAACCTTGCCCTCGGCGCGCGATTTAACCGGGTTGATGCGGATCACGTCGCGCACCACCTTGATCTTCAAAGGTTCTTCCTCGCCCTTGCGCACCACAGTGAGGGTGATTGGCGTATTGATGCGGCCTCGCATCTTTTCTACCGCCTCCTGAAGGGTCAGGCCCTGAATCTGCTCGTCATCCAGATGGGTGATATAATCGCCTGACTGGAGGCCAGCCTTGTCGGCAGGGGTATCCTCGATTGGCGACACCACTTTAACGACACCCTTTTCCATGGTGACTTCTATGCCAAGCCCGCCAAACTCACCGCGGGTCTGAACCTGCATGTCCCGGAAATGCTTGGCATTGAGATAGGATGAATGGGGATCAAGCGCACTCAACATGCCGTTGATCGCCGACTCGATCAGCTTGTCGTCTTCGGGCTGCTCCACATAATCGGCCCGCACCCGTTCCAGAACATCCCCGAACAGATCAAGCTGCCGGTAGATTTCGGAATTGGCTGCGATCGCGCTGTGGCTCCGGGTCAGGTTCAATACCGCTGTACCCGCCGCCAGACCAGCCAGAATTAAAAAAGCCCAAAGTACGAATTCGGGTCTGCGCATTATCCTTCACCCCTTTCAGGATTTCCGGTCCACCATGGACCTGAATCAATTGACTGGCCGTCCTTGCGAAATTCTACATACAGGACCGGGCCCGGTTTATTACTTTTATCTTTGTCGCCTTTATCATTCCTGCTTTGCGCTAATGCGCCCATGACCGCCACCGGTTCGCCAGCAAGAACAAACTGGCCTATACCCACATCGATTCGTTGCATACCGGCCAGAAGGATATGATACCCCCCGCCGGCATTTATGATCAAGAGTTGCCCATAGGTACGGAACTCGTCGGCATATGCAACCCAGCCGTCAACAGGCGATGTAACCTGGGCATTCGGACGGCTGGCAATCGAGATGCCTTTTGTCTTTTCGCCCAGCTCGTTTGTCCCGCCAAAGCCGCGTACCTGCCTTCCACTGACGGGGCGGGCGAGTTTGCCCCTCGTGGTGATGAATTCCATTGCCGGCTTAAGCCTGCCTGGGCTGAGGAATGCCACCTTCGTGACCTTGTCCGGCTTGACCTCAACCACAGCGCGGCCCTTGCGTTTTGCGGCTTCCGCAAGCGCTTTTTCCCGGGCCCGCTTGGCGGCAATTTCGGCCTCATATTGCGCCAGACCCGCAGCCGCTATTTCCTTATCCATACGCTGCACCAGTTCACCCAGATAGCTCACGGCGCTGGCGTGACGCTTTGCCGCTTCACGGATTTTGGCCAGTTTCGTCTGGCGTGATTTTTCCAGTGTCTGTTTCTCGGCAATCAAACCACCTATCCGATCACGTGCGGCAATCAAATTATCGTTTTCAGACTTCAATTTATCGCGTTCAAGTTTGATACCCTCACCAAAGCGCAAAAGATCATCAAGCTCCGCGCTCAGCCCGTCAGCCTGGGATTTGAGTTCAGGGAACACCGAGGCCATCAGCATGGCAGACCGCACCATCTTCAGGGCATCGTTGCGCCGGGTCACAAGAGCTGGTGGCGGCTGGCGGCCAATGCGCTGCATCGCGGAGAGAAGACGGGCAATGGTGGCATGACGCTCACCCATGGAGGCGCGTACCTGTGCCTCCTGGCCCGAAAGCGTTTCAAGCCGCGCTTCGATAGCCGTTAATTTTGTTTCACTTGCCTGCACTCGCCTGGCCGTTGCAATCAGGTTTTCGTTCAGCGCAGCCCGTTCACGCCCAAGCCTTTCAAGATCGCCGGAAATTTCCTTTTCACGGGCACGGGTCGCCTCCAGATCCCGCTGTGAGTCCTGCAACTGCTTCTTTGCATCTTTCTGGTCCACCTGCTCCTGCGCGGCAGCAGGATGCAGGGCAAAGACCATGAGCGCAAAGAATGCTGTAGCAAGACGCGCTATGGTCTCTCGACGCAGTGGGGCGAAAACACTCATATGTCTTCCAATAAGCCCTGGCTGTGTCCGGGACAAGGCATAAGGCCCTACTCCTTTCAACTGCGGTGATAGGGATGACCAGCCAGTATGGTCACAGCCCGGTAAACCTGCTCCACAAGAACCACCCTTGCCAGTCCATGAGGTAAGGTTAGGGTACTGAGTGAAATGATGCGCGCAGCCTTTTCCCCTATTGCTTCTCCCAGACCATCGGGCCCGCCGATTATGAAACACAGATTTGAGGTCCCCGCATCGCGCTGCTTGCCCAGAAGGCGGGCAAATTGCTCACTGGTATGCGCATCACCTTTTTCATCCAGAGCGACCAGGGTTGATACATCGGGGATTTTGGCAAGCAGTGTTCCGCCTTCTTCAAAGCGGCGTTCTTTTGCACTGCCCTTGCGCGATTCTGAGATTTCAATGCAAGCAAGCGGCCCTAGGCCAAGCGCCTTGCCTGCAGGCGTCACCCGCTTCGCGTAGCGCTGGTAGAGATCGCGGTCCGGCCCCGCTTTCAGTTTGCCAACGGCGCCAATGGTCAGGTGCATCTGAAAACACCGCACGGACCGCCTAGATGGCGATGCGTTCGTCCGGCCGGTCCGCCGTCCACATTTTTTCCAGATTATAAAAATCGCGAACTTCAGGCCGGAAGATGTGCACGATCACATCGCCACCGTCGATCAGCACCCAGTCGCAATGGGGCAGGCCCTCGACCCTGGCGCCAAATTCGGTTGCCTGCTTAATCTTTTTGGCAAGCTGATTGGCAATCGCGCCCACATGGCGGTTGGAGCGACCCGTCGAGATGACCATATGGTCCGCTATCGAGGATTTGCCCTCAAGGTCGATGGACGTCACGTCCAGCGCCTTGGCTTCATCAAGAGTCTCGAGAATGAGACCAAGTAACGTGTCCGAAGCTTCCTCATTTTGAGCAATCTTGGACGCAGGCGCGCCTTTAGAGGCGCCCTTGCGAGAGGTTCCCATGTTTTGGTGGATGTCCTTTTGTCATACAGCCATTTAGCGCTTAAGCGATGGCTCTCCTGTTTTCAGGAGCGCAACGGCCCCAAGAATAGCCTGCGAATTAAGTCAATTTCAATACCCGGCTTATTAATCATTCCGGATACCGCCAGCGCGCAGCCCTGTGGATGACAGTTCGGAGAGTGGTGCGCTTAGCAATGTCCATGCCGGGGGCTGGTAGCGGTATAGACCGTACGCATCGCTTTCATCCACGTAAACATGGGCAAAGCATTGGGCCGCTTTTCCTGAACGTGCAGCGTATCTGTAACCCGGACGGTCGATAACCGCGACTGGGGCCAGCCCTAGAATATCACGCCAGTTCTGCCAGTTATGGAAAGTGGCGAGATTGTCCGCCCCCATGACCCAGATGAAACGGGTTCCGGGAAATCGCTTCGTGAGAAAGCCCAGCATGTCAGCGGTATAGGCGCTACCCCGCGACGCCTCGAAGCCGGTGACATCGATACGCGGATGAGATGCAAGCTTTTCGGCCTGCGCCAAGCGTTTGGCAAAGGATGCTTCATCACACTTGGTTTTAAGCGGATTGCCCGGCGTGACCAGCCACCAGAGCCGATCGAGTCCAAGACGCTTCAGCGCAATTTGTGAGATATGCAGATGCCCGGAATGCGGCGGATTAAAACTGCCCCCGAGCAGGCCGACGGTCATTCCGGCATAAGCCGGAGGTGGTTTCAGCATCACAGGCGGCACATCGCGCAAAGCATCACCCGCCACGGGTCTGTCCCTTGCCGCGTACCACATATTTGAAACTGGTGAGCTGCTCCACACCGACAGGACCGCGCGCATGCATCTTGCCTGTGGCGATTCCAATTTCCGCGCCCATGCCGAATTCACCGCCGTCGGCAAACTGGGTTGAGGCGTTGTGCAGCACGATGGCCGAATCCACCTTGTCCAGGAAAGCATCGGCCACCTTCTGGTCATCGGTGATAATGCTGTCTGTATGGGCCGAGCCATATTGCTCAATATGATCGATGGCAGCCTCAGTGCCGTCCACCACTTTGACGGAAATCACGGCATCAAGATATTCGGTGCCCCAGTCATCATCGCTGGCGGGATGGACGCGGGAATCTACGGCTTGCGTCTCATCATCGCCGCGCACCTCGCATTCCGCATCAAGCAGCGCCGTCACGAGCGGTTTGAGATGTGTCTCTGCGCAGGACCGGTCCACCAGCAGGGATTCAGCAGCACCGCAGATACCCGTACGGCGCATCTTGGCGTTGACGGCAATCTCCATTGCCATGGTGAGATCTGCGGCTTCATGTACATAGACATGGCAGATGCCCTCCAGATGTGCGAACACCGGCACGCGTGCATCTGTTTGCACTCGCTCCACAAGGCTCTTGCCACCGCGCGGAACGATCACGTCAATAGTGCCATTCAACCCTTTCAGCATTTCTCCCACGGCGGAACGGTCGGTTGTGGGGACAATCTGGATCGCGTCTTCAGGCAATCCTGCCGATATCAGCCCCTCTTTGAGACAGGCATGAATGGCGCGCGCGGAATGCGCACTCTCGGAGCCTCCTCGCAGGATGACCGCGTTGCCGGACTTCAGGCACAACCCACCGGCGTCCGCCGTTACATTGGGGCGGCTTTCATAGATGATACCAATGACGCCGAGCGGTGTGCGTACGCGTTCTATCAGCAGCCCGTTGGGGCGCTCCCATGCGCCGATGACATCTCCTACCGGGTCATCAAGGTCTGCTATGTCCTCCAGCCCCTTGGCCATACCCTCGATCCGCTCCGGGTTGAGCATGAGCCTGTCGAGGAATGAAGCGGGGCGGCCCTTCTCAGCGGCTGCCGCCATGTCCTTTTCATTGGCCGCAAGGATATTGTCCTCACTCGCGCGGATTGTTGCTGCCATGGCCTGCAGCGCGCTGGTCTTGGCTTCGGGTATGGCATTGGCAAGCACCCTGGCTGCAGCCTTGGCGCGTGCACCGATCGCGTCCATGAGGCCGACGACATCCTGATGCTGTTTTTCCATGACACTCGTGCTCATCTACTCACCTGTTCCCACGACCTGCTTCAGCGCCATATCATCCCGGTGGATCAGTTCGTCCCGTCCACGGTAGCCGAGCAGTTCGGCAATTTCACGGCTTTTGTGCCCGATGATGGCCTGCGCGTCCTGGTGGGAATAGGCACTTAATCCCCGTCCCAGCTCCGCTCCGGACGCGTCCCTTATGACAACCGCATCTCCCCGGTCAAATGATCCTTCAATAGAGGACACCCCGGCCGGCAGCAGACTTTTGCCGGCTTTGAGGGCATTGACAGCACCGTCATCGATAACCACGGCGCCGCGCGGCTCCAGCGCACCTGCAATCCAGCGTTTGCGTGACGCCCTCGGGTTGCTGTGAGCAAGAAACCAGGTGCAGCGTCCACCATCGGTAAAGCGCGCAAGCGGGTTCATGACCTTGCCGCTGGTGATGACCATATCTGTGCCCGCGCCAACGGCAATCCGGGCCGCTTCGATCTTGGTCACCATGCCGCCGCGCGACAACTCTGTTCCTGTGTCACCGGCCATGGCCTCTATCTCGGGCGTGATCTCAGCGACTTCGGGAAGAAGCTCCCCGGCACCGTCTGATCCAGGAGCTCTGGTATAAAGACCATCAACGTCAGATAGCAAAATGAGACAGTCCGCGCTCATCATGCTCGCCACCCTTGCGGCCAGCCGGTCATTGTCGCCATATCGGATTTCGCTCGTGGCTACGGTATCATTCTCGTTTACGACGGGCACGGCGCCAAGGCGCAACAGCGTTTCCATGGTCGAGCGGGCATTGAGATAACGCCGCCGCTCTTCGGTATCACCAAGGGTGAGCAGGATTTGCGCCGCCACCAGACCGGCGTCCTTGAAAGTTTCCTCATAGGCATGGGCGAGATCAATCTGCCCGACCGACGCGGCCGCCTGATTTTCTTCCAACTTCAGCGGCCCCGGGGGCAGTTCAAGCACCTTGCGTCCCAACGCGATGGCCCCTGACGAGACAAGAATGATTTCCTTGCCGTCAGCCTTGAGCGCAGTCGCATCGGCTGCCAGCGAGGCGAGCCAGTCCCTGTTGAGCGCGCCTGATTCAGTATCCACAAGCAAGGAAGAGCCGATCTTCATGACGATCCGCCGGGCACGACCCCATTCTGCTCTTACGGCTGCCATTGGAGTTCCTGCGGAGACAGTTTCGCTGTTATTTCTTCTTCCTTTGCAGCGCCGATAGCACCCGTGATCCGGTAGAGGATGTCATCCATGCCAAAGCCGGTAACCGCTGAAATGCGATGCGCTTCGACACCATGGGCCTTGCGAAGCGCGTCTGCTGCTTGCTGGTGATGTTCTTCAGACACCGCATCGCATTTCGTCAGCGCAACGATTTCCGTCTTCTCATCAAGCCCCGCACCATAGGCGGCTAGCTCCCCGCGGATGGTTGCATAATCCCCGGCGACATCTTCGCTTGTCACGTCAATCAGATGCAGGATCGCCCGGCAGCGCTCCACATGGCCGAGAAACCTGTCGCCGATGCCCGCACCTTCATGCGCCCCTTCGATCAGTCCAGGAATATCGGCAAGGACAAAATCCACCTCGCCTGCACGCACTACGCCAAGACCAGGATGCAGGGTGGTGAAGGGGTAATCGGCAATCTTCGGCTTGGCCGCGGACGTTGCCGCCAGGAAAGTTGATTTGCCCGCATTCGGCAAACCTATCAGCCCGGCATCGGCAATCAGTTTGAGCCGCAGCCAGATCACCAGTTCCTCGCCCTCTTCCCCGGGGTTGGCGCGGCGGGGGGCCTGATTGATGGAGGTCTTGAAATGCGCGTTGCCAAAGCCGCCATTGCCACCCTTTGCCAGCACAAGCCGGTCGCCGGGCCGGGTCAGGTCTCCAAGCAGGGTTTCATTGTCCTCGGCAAAAATCTGCGTGCCCGGCGGCATCTTGAGAATCACGTCCTTGCCGGCAGCACCGGCACGATCCTTGCCCATGCCATGGATACCCTTCTCCGCCTTGAAGTGCTGATGGTATCGATAGTCGATGAGCGTGTTGAGATTATCGACGCATTCGGCAATCACATCACCGCCGCGCCCGCCATTGCCGCCGTCGGGCCCGCCGAACTCGATATATTTCTCGCGCCTGAAACTCACGCTGCCGGCACCGCCGCCGCCAGAGCGGATATAGACACGGGCCTGGTCGAGAAACTTCATGACAACACGCTGGTCCGATTTGTTTTCATCATCCTACCAAAGCTATCTATCGGCGTGCAGATGGCGACGCAAGCAACCCAATTCAATTGGTGAAGCCGGAGAAGCACCCTCACGCCGCCCCCCACCGCTTCAGGCTCTCCCAGACAGAGCGCTCAAGCACAAACTCTTCTGAGGGAATGGAGGCATTCAATGCACCACAAGCACACATGCCAGTGCATGAAAACTGGAACCCACATTTTTCCAGCACCCGCCTTGAACCGCGATTGGCAGCCCCGCAACGACCGATGATGCGCTCTATGTCCAGTATCGAAAATGTATAGTCAATAATTGCCTGCACCGCTTCGGTCGCCAGCCCATTTCCCCAATGATGCTCACCCAGGAAATAGTTCAATTCAAGCTCGTCATTTTCATTGGGGATAATACCCGTTGCCCCCGCAATCTCACCATTCTTAAGCGTGATCAGGTAGGAGACATTATTCGGATCAGTATTTGTGCGTGTTGCTGCAATCCAGCTCTCAGCGTTTTTTTCCGAATAAGGATGCGGTAGATGGCTCATCTGCGAGGCAATAGCCATATTGTTGGCCACATGAGAAAATGGCACTGCATCGGCTGGTTCCGGCATGCGCAACACCAATCTCGCCGTTGCAATCGGCAGCAGCTTTATCGGTGCAATTCCGTTCTGTTCGTCACTTTGCTCATCCATGGGTCCTCTCCGGTCAAAAGAAAAAGGGAAGATGGCATCCCATCTCCCCTTGTTTGACCTTCACGATCCCCCGGTTCGACAGATGCCGGCGGGTCGTTATGAAAACCGCCGTTACTTGGTGGCCATCGGGTCCACCGATACGTAGACGCGACCTTTGGCTTTTGTGGCAAAGCTCACATTGCCTTCGCGCATGGCGAAAATCGTATGATCCTTGCCCATGCCGACGCCTTCGCCCGGGTGCCATTTGGTACCGCGCTGGCGAATGATGATGTTTCCGGGGATCACGTTCTCGCCGCCATATTTCTTGACGCCAAGCCGCCGGCCCGCTGAATCGCGTCCGTTGCGTGATGAACCACCTGCTTTTTTATGAGCCATGTCTCTGTCCTCTTATCGCCCCATATACCCTATTCGGAGCGGTTCGTCGTTATTTTTTCGCTGCCGGTTTCTTCGCAGCTGGTTTTTTAGCTGATGCTTTTTTTGCCGGCTCTTTTGCCTTGGCTGCGGGCTTCGCATCTGCCTTTTTCGCAGCTGGTTTCTTTTCATCAGCCTTCTTGGCGTCAGCCTTGGCTTCTTTTTTTGCAGGCGCTGGTTTGGCCGCTGCCTTTGAAGGTTTTTTGCCTCCGGTCAGAATCTCGGTAATGCGAACCGCCGTCATATGCTGGCGGTGGCCTTTCTTGCGGCGGTAGTTTTTACGCCGCTTCTTCTTGAAGACGATGATCTTGTCGGCACGCTTCTGCTCGACCACCTGGCCCGCAACGCTCGCGCCTTCCACGGTCGGTGCGCCGATCTGGGCCGCGCCTTCGCCACCAAGCATCAGCACTTGATCAAACTGGATGATTTCACCCTGTTCGCCGACAATTTTTTCGATTTCGATAATATCTTCCGGCGCAACACGGTATTGCTTGCCGCCGGTGCGGATGACTGCATACATCTCATTCGTCCTTCTTGATCCGCGCCCTGTGGCGCCGCGCTTGAAGTATCGCGGACTTGCTCGGGTTTTGAGGGCCGCCATATGCGGCCTGCCTCGGACAGCGACTTAATGCGCAAAGTTTAATGAATTGCGCAGTTCGCCGCGCACTATACGGATCGCGTGACTTAAGTCAATTTGCTCGAAGCGGTATTTAAAAGAGGGTTACTCAGGAATGGAATTACTCAGCTCAATCACCAGCGAGGGCTTGCGGCTACTTTCCTCAATATTTGTTTTTGCGGTTGGACTTGGAGTTCTTCTGCTCCTCACCCTGTTTATTGCCGACATCACACAGAGGCGGGATGCAATTCGGCGAAATTATCCTGTGATTGGACGATTTCGGACGCTTTTCACGAGCCTGGGGGAATTCTTCCGCCAATATTTCTTCGCCCTTGACCGTGAAGAGATGCCTTTCAACCGTGCTGAACGGGACTGGGTCAATCAATCCTCTGACGGCGCAGACAATACGGCTGCCTTCGGCTCGACCAACAATCTCAGTATCCCGGGCTCGGTTATCTTTGTGAACAGCACATTCCCAACCGAAGAAGATGAAGGCATTCCCGCCCCGCCGGTCATTATCGGCCCTGATTGTCCGGCACCTCACGAGGCGCAATCCATCATAAATATTTCAGCCATGAGTTATGGCTCGATCTCAAGGCCCGCCATCAGGGCGCTCTCAAAGGGAGCAAAATTGTCAAGTTGCTGGCTCAATACGGGCGAAGGCGGGCTTTCTCCCTATCATCTTGAAGGCGGCGGAGAACTTGTCTTCCAGATCGGCACGGCCAATTACGGGGTGCGCAGTAAAGACGGCACGCTCGATTTTGACAAACTGAGCGAGGTCGCCTCACAGCCACAAGTCAAGATGATTGAACTCAAGCTCTCCCAAGGAGCTAAACCGGGAAAGGGCGGCTTACTGCCGGGTGTGAAAGTCACTGAGGAAATAGCATCCATTCGCGGCATACCGGAAGGCGAGGACTCCATTTCCCCCAATGGGCACCCCGGCGTTCATTCAGTATCCCAATTGCTGGATCATTTGGGCCGTATCCGGAAGGCGGCAGGCAAGCCTGTTGGTTTTAAAACGGTGATTGGCGAAACCCGGTGGCTTGAGGAGCTGTGCGAGGAAATTCACCGGCGAGGACTGAAACACGCACCGGACTTTATAACTGTCGATTCCGGCGATGGCGGCAGTGGTGCTGCCCCAATGGCCCTCATCGACAATTGCGGCCTGCTCATCCGCGAGGCCCTGCCGCTCACCATTGATGCATTAACGCGCAACGGTCTCAGGAAGCGGATCAAGGTGATTGCATCGGGCAAGATCATCTCACCTGCTGAAGTCGCCCGGGCCTATTGTGCAGGGGCCGATTTCGTCAATTCCGCGCGTGGTTTCATGCTGGCTTTGGGCTGCATTCAGTCAATGCGCTGCAATAAGAACACCTGTCCCACGGGCATCACTACTCATGACGCCCGCCTGCAAGCCGGTCTTGACCCGCAAGACAAGGCGGTTCGTGTTCAAAATTTTGTTGAGCGAATGCGCAAGGATGTCGGGATCATCGCCCATTCCTGTGGTGTCACTCACCCACGAGCGCTCACACGCCACCATTGCCGTATCGTGCAAGCCAGTGGTCTTTCCATGCCGATGGACGAACTCCACCCGCCTCAGCGCGCCACATAGGCCCGGCAACCGCTCCCCCAAAACCCTGTTCAGCAGCAGGGATAGGTCGCATTTTTCATGCAAATCGGCTAGTTTCCAGACAGCATCTGATGCATCTGTCTGCACACTCAATCCCGTATAAGAGTGCATCCAGGCTAATTAACATGGAGGTGAGAATATGAAACGTTTTCTGTTTGGCGGCATCCTTGGCTGCCTGTTCGGTTTCGCTCTCGGCATATTCATTTATCCATTCTGGTTCCTGAACGAAGCCGCCACGGAGCAACTGGTTCAGAACAGCGCCCGGGTAGAGATCGCCAAAGGCGAATTCATCCACGCCAACCCGTCCGACCCGGTCCACTATGGCAAGGGACATGTGACGCTCTTTAACGAGGGGGATGGCCGCAAGACTGTTCATCTCGCTGATGATTTTCAGGTTGGTCCGGGTCCCGCGTTCCATGTTTATCTGGTCGATCATACCAAAGTCCGCACGGCGGCAGATTTCAATGATGCCAACAAGGTTGACCTAGGCAAAATCCGTGCCTTCAGGGGGAGCCAGATCTTTCCGGTTCCGGCATCGGCGGACATGTCAACTTTCAAGAGTGTTGTTGTCTGGTGCAAGGAATTTGGCGTGTTGATCTCTCCGGCGACACTGAAAAAGGGTAACAGTTCCTAGCGTGCTAACCCTTGAATTGTTCAACCACTCCCGATATCGAGTGTTCAGTCTCGCGACCACGCTCAAACGTATCTCTGCGGAGGGGTGCCGGAGTGGTTGAACGGGGCGGTCTCGAAAACCGTTGGGCGCGCAAGCGTCCCGGGGGTTCGAATCCCTCCCCCTCCGCCATTGACATCAATTACACTTGGGAATACCGGATTCTCACAGCCTAGCGAGAGCGCGCCGCGCCGCGTCTCATCCCGGCATTGGAATGGGCATTCGCACCACCGCCGATATTGCGCATTGCGTTTGACTTGGCATCAAAGTGTCCCGCCTGCGCTTTCTCTTCGCTCTTCTCACCCTTGGCACTCGGCTTGGCGGCCTTGGCGGCAGCTCTGGCTTTTGCCCTGGCCCGGGCCTTGGCTTTTGTCATGACAGATTCACCTTCTCCATGTGCGTGTCTGGAATACCCCTACACGATTCACCCCCCATATGGAGAGGGAAATCGGTTCTCCGGCAAGAGGGCCAGTGACATCGAGAAGCCTTGCTCCGGCCTCTTATGCGCCTTTGCCATGCCAGAATCAGCAATTAACACTTGGTCAAGCTGGCCCGGACTACTCTTGGGTGTGTGTTCGGCAGCAAGCCATAGCCGTTTATCATATGGGCCGTTTTGTGGACTTTTAACCGCAAAAGGTGCAAGTATCAGGGTGGTAACGTGCCCAATTTACTTACAAGCCGCCAGTTCGAGGCGGCAAGGCCTCAGGAAACAGTTCCAGCACCGTCTGCAGTACAGGACGAGGGACCGAGGGAATGTTGCGAAACCCGCATTACGTGTTCAGCTTGATCGTGGCCTTCGCGCTGGGATTCGTCACCGTGCTGGCGATGCCCGTGGGTGGACCGGACGCACGCGACACAATTGCCATGCGATCGCACGGCGGCTCATCGATCCATTATAAAAGGACAATCGTAGTGGCATCCCGGGGGGTGACGACAAAACCCGCCAGGGCACCGGCCCGGCAGGTGGCAATCTCCTCTCCATTGTCAGCGGCGGATGACGCGCGTTTCCAGGACCAGGATCCGGCCTCTTCTAAATGGTCATACCCCTCCTTGACAAAACTCGTCTCAATGGCGTCTTCGCCATTTCCCTATAGCGGGCTTGTGCCACGCACCAAGCGGCCGTTCCTGAATATCCGGAATGGTGGGCGCCTGGGCCGAAAGACCGGCAGGGGCCGCGTCTACTGGGCCGACAAGACCTATAGTGACAGCCGTGTCCTGCTGCACATCCCGCGCGGCTATGACACAGGCAAGCCCTCCGTCATCGTGTTGTTCTTCCACGGCCACGGGGCAACGCTGGCCCGCGATGTTGTCGCCCGCCAGCGCTTGCCAGCGCAAATTTCTGACTCGGGCATCAACGCCGTCCTGGTGGCACCGCAATTCGCCGTTGACGCACGAGATTCAAGTGCAGGCAACTTCTGGAAACCAGGTGGCACGCGCCGCTTCCTTGACGAGGTGGCGCCACAGCTTGCCAGGTTGATCGGCGAACCGAATACTGCGGACAACTTCGCCAACCTGCCGGTCGTAATCGTCGGCTACTCGGGCGGCTATGTGCCTACAGCCTGGTCGCTTGCAAATGGCGGAATTGGAGATCGCGTGAAGGGCGTGGTTCTTCTGGACGGTCTTTATGGCGAATTCAACAGGTTCGCCAAGTGGATCGAGCGTGACAATTCGGGCTTTTTCCTGAGCGCCTATGCCACATCTACCACCAAGGGCAACGCGGCCCTCAAGGGCATTTTGAAAAAGCGCGGCATTGCCTACAGCACGAAGCTTGGACCGACACTCAAGCCAAACAGCGTTACTTTCCTCAGGGCCGTAAAAGGCCACCGGGACTATGTCACCCGTGCCTGGGCCGACAACCCGATCAGCGACTTGCTGTCACGCATACCCGGCACAGCGCCGCGCATCGACCCTGCGCGCTCTGCTTCGCTCACGGGCTCGCCTAAAAAATAAGTATATTTTCACCCTCAATCCCTCAGTCCATGCTTGCTTGCCCCGCCACGTACCAGTAACTTGGCGCTTCCCGGCATTTATCGAGTGATAAAGCAGCAATGAGTAAAACGCGCGGCCAAGACCGCTCTGGCCAGCGCCAGCCCAAAAGTGCGGGTATCACCACATTTACCGCCAGTGCCATCGCCGTGGCCGACATGGTCGGTATTGGGGTTTTCACCAGCCTTGGCTTTCAGGTGATCGATATCACCTCTGCTTTCTCGGTCATGGTGCTGTGGATCCTTGGTGGCGTGGTGGCGCTGTGTGGCGCCCTGTCCTACGGCGAGCTCGCCGCGGCCCTGCCGCGCTCTGGCGGTGAATATAATTTCCTCACGCGCATTTATCACCCGGCACTCGGCTTCATGGCCGGATGGCTGTCGGCTACGGTTGGCTTTACGGCGCCAATTGCCCTCGCAGCACTCGCCTTCGGGGCCTATTTCAACGGCGTATTTCCAGGTATCGCATCACCGCTCTGGCTGGGTCTTGGCATTAGCTGGATCATTGCCATGGTGCACCTGACGGGAATGAGGCACTCCAGCCAGTTCCAGAACATTTCAACGATATTGAAAATCCTGCTGATCATCGGATTCATGGCCGCCGGATTAGTCTATGGCACTCCCGAGCCAATTTCCTTCGCGCCTTCATCGGTTGACCTCCACCACATCACCAGTGCGCCATTTGCTATTGGACTGGTGTTCGTCATGTATTCCTATTCGGGGTGGAACGCGCAGACGTACATCATGGGCGAAATCAAGGAGCCCCGGCGCACGGTGCCGCGCTCGCTGTTCATAGCCACATTGATTGTTCTGCTGCTGTATCTCGGGCTGAACGCGGTGTTTCTCTACACCACGCCAATAGAAAAAATGGCCGGGCAGGTCGAGGTGGCGCTGGTTGCAGGAAAACATATTTTTGGCGAGGCTGGAGGCCGGATAGTCGGTGCACTAATTTGTATCGGGCTGATTTCGACAATCAGTGCCATGACGTGGATCGGGCCGCGCGTCACTAAGGTCATGGGCGAGGATATACCCCTGTTCGCAATTTTCGCGCGCGAAACCAGCAACGGCGTACCGGCTTTCGCAATCCTGCTGCAACTCTCCATCGTAACACTGCTGATCCTGACCCAGAGCTTTGAGCATGTGCTCAATTACATCCAGTTTGCCATCACATTGTCCTCATTCCTCACCGTGCTTGGCGTGATGGTGCTGCGGTGGTCACAGCCGGAACTGGATCGGCCCTACCGCACCTGGGGTTACCCCATCACGCCTATTATTTTTCTTGTCGTGACGGCGTTCATGATGGGATATCTGTTACTGGAGCGGCCAGTGCAGTCATTCGCCGGGCTGGCCACATTGATCGTAGGGCTGGCGGTTTATTTCTACACTCTCAAGAACAATTCAAAATCATCGCAAGGAGCTACACCCGGTGAATAGGATCTCTGTACCCGCCAGAATGGCAGTCGCAGTATTTGCGCTGTTGATTTCTCTCTCACAGGCATTCGCTGCCGAACTTCCAAGCGTCAATGATACCGCGCGCTACCTGGCCGGGTTGAAACCCTCAGAAGGCTCGCCCCTGGCGCGCCTGACTAAGGAAGGGGGCTGGGTTCACCATGCCCGCACCATGGATGCCGCCTGGAAGCGCATCGAATCGCGGCAGCTCAGCAAGATCCGCGTCTGGTCCAAGGAGAATGTACCGGGCAAGCGCAAGCAGATGCTGTATATGTTCTCAGGTCCGGATTTTCTCTACGCCAACGCCTTCTACCCCAATGCTGAAACCTATGTGCTTAGCGCCCTGGAACCGGTTGGCCCGATCCCCAACATGGCAAAATTTTCTCCGGGCTCGCGGTCAGGCGCACTACATGAGCTCCGGGGGTCCATGCAGACGGTGCTGAACTATTCCTTCTTCATCACCAAGCATATGAAGTCTGAACTGCGTTCGGGAAATATGCGTGGCACCCTGCCGGTGCTGTTCGTGTTCCTTGCGCGTTCAGGAAACACCATCAACGAAGTTGAATATGTTTTCCTGAACCCCGACGGTCTCGTCGTCCCGAAAGACGCCGCCTTAAAGGGTAATTCTCCGGGTGTCCGGATTGCCTTTACGGACAAGGGCGGCAAAGCCAAGACGTTGTATTATTTCCGTACCGACCTTTCCAATGGCGGTTTGAAGAAAAGCGGCTTTCGCGAATTCTCAAAAGGCCTTGGCCTCGCCGACGCCCTGATCAAGAGCGCGTCATACCTGCTGCACAGCGGCAATTTTACCGTTGCGCGTGAGTTCCTGCTGAAACAGAGCGATGTCATCATTCAGGACCCTTCCGGGATCCCGCTGCGGCATATCCCGAAAGACGCATGGGACTTTCATCCCTTCGGCCGTTATGTCGGCCCGATCAGCATCTTTAAAGGCCGCTACCAGCGAGATCTGAAGCAACTGTTTTCAAAGAACCGCGCCAAGCCGGTCAAGTTTGGCATCGGCTATCGCTGGAAGTTGAATGAAACGTCAGTGCTGCTCGCCATCAAGAAGAAGCCCTAGAGCCAGACGTCTAGGCTTTTCCGGTGAGCGTGTCCGCATCGGCAAGCTCTTCAGCCAGCGCCTCTGTTGCAAGTCCGCGCGGCCGCACCCAGCCGGCGATCAGCACATAAAGCGCCGGGGTCAGGAAGAGCGTAAACACGGCTGCCAGACCGAGCCCGCCGAACACCACCCAGCCGATTGCCGCGCGCGATTCCACACCTGGCCCACTCCCCAGGATAAGCGGCAACCCTGCCAGCACCGTCGAAACCATGGTCATGAAAATTGGACGCACGCGAACCAGTGAGGCTTCGCGCACGGCATTGGCGACGCTCATGCCCCTATCGCGAAGCTGGTCCGCAAACTCAACCATCAGGATCGAGTTCTTGGCCATGATGCCGATCAGCATCAACACGCCGATCTGGCTGTAAATATTGATGGTCGTACCTGTCAGAGCCAGTGCGAAGATGGCAGCGCACACGCCAAACGGGACGGTCAGCAGCACGACAAGTGCGGAGGTCACGCTCTCGAACTGGGCCACGAGCACCAGGAAGACGACGAGCAATGCGACTAAATATGTAATGACGATCCCTTTTGATGTCTCATCTAGCTCGGCGGCCTCATTCAGAAACAGAAGTCCGATCCCGGGAGGAAGTTCCTTATGCGCCAACGCCCGTACGGCATCGACGGCCTCGCGCAGGGTAAAACCTTCCACAGGATCAGCATCGACTTCGATGGCGCGGCGCTGCCCGTGCCTGTCCAGCTCGGCAGCCACCGCGTTTTCCTTGAAAGTAACGAGTTGAGACAATGGAACCAGTCGTCCGCCAGAAGCACCAACGTAGAGCTTGCGCAAATCAGACGGATTGGAAACCGTCCCCTCTATCGCCTGAAGGATAATTGGGACAGTCTGGTCATCGACCGTGAGTTCCGCCACCTCGTCATTATCAACCAGCACTTGAATCGTTGAGGCCAGATTGTCGATCGATACACCAAGATCGGTGGCGCGACGGCGGTTTATGTTTACAGAAAGCTGCGGCTGGGTGGCCCGGAACTCGACGCGGATACCCTGCAGTTGAGGAATTTCGCGCTCCATTGCAAGCACGAAAGCATCGGTCGCTTCGAGGATCTTAGTGTAATTTGATCCTGTCAGGGCAAACTTCAGCCCACCGCTCGCATTACGCAAACCCAATGAATTAGTGCGAACGATGCGGCCCTGGGCACCGGGAATTTGCCGGACCGGTTTGTTCAGGGTCCTGGCTATTTCACTTTCAGTTTTGCTGCGCTCGGCCCAATCCCGGAGAGGGGCGCTTATCCAGCCACGATTCAAATCGTAGTAGCCGGTAATGGTGAACAGGTCGGTAATAGTCCCCTCGTCCACGAGTGGGCGCAGGATATTTTCCACATGTTCAACCTGCTTGTCGGTATATTCCAGGCCCGTGCCATCAGGGCCTGTCAGCCGGACGGTGAGGATGCCCCGATCTTCATCAGGAACCAGCTCTTCGCCGAGCGTGCCAAATACAACAGCCGCGGCCATGATAACAATGGCGCAACCTCCCACCAGAACCAGAGGTGCCGCCAGAACAGCATCAAGCCCTCTGGCATAGGTGCGTTTGAAAATGCCGAATTTTTCCTTCGTTTTTCCTGCCGCCACTTTCTTTGGAACTGCCTTGTCGGGAAGCTTCGAGGCCATCATCGGACAGAGTGTGAGTGCCACGAATGAGGAAATGGTCACTGTAACCGCAAGCACAAACCCGAATTCGGTAAAGAGCCGTCCTGCAGTTGAGGGCAGGAATGAAATGGGCAGGAACACTGAAATGAGAGTGGCCGTTGTAGCGACAACTGCGAAAAAAACCTGCCGTGTGCCAATAACGGCAGCGGCCCGCGAGGCAATACCTTCAGCACGACGGCGCTGAATGTTCTCCAGCACCACGATGGCATCATCAACCACCAGTCCCGCGGCCAGAACAAGGGCAAGCAGGGTAATCAGGTTGATGGAGAATCCCAGCAGCCAGATGGCAGCTACCGTACCAATCAGTGCGATAGGTATCGTTGCAGCGGGAATAAGTGCCGCCCTGAGCTGCCCGACAAAGAGCGCAATCACCGTTATGACGATGGCAACCGCCAACCCAAGGGAGATCAGGACTTCGCGGATCGCCCCTTCGATGAATTTTGAATCATCCGATGTGGTCTGGATTGTCAAATCCTTGAACCGGGCATTCATCTGACCGACCACCCGATTGATGCCCCTTGCGATCGATACAGTGTTGGACTGCGCCTGACGCACGATGCCAAGATTGATTACCGTACGGCCATTGAGCCGGACGTAATTGACCGGGTCCGCCGGACCGAAAGAAGCTGTCGCCAGGTCGCCAATGCGTACCGGATCACGAACGATCAACTCCTCTATTTCCTTCGGATTGGTAACGGAAGCATTGGCGCGCACCAGAACTTCCTGGCGGTCGGACTTGAAGCTGCCGGCGGGTACATCATAGCGGGCATTTTTTAGGACATTCACCACGTCGGCTACGGAGAGCTTGTAGCTGGCAAGTTTCATGGGATCGATCACAACACGAAGCACACGTTCACGATCGCCAAACAAAACAATGTCCGCAACCCCCTCAACAGACATGAGTTCAGGAACCACCTCATCCTCGACCTTACGGGTTATGTCTTCGATGGTGAGCTGGTCGCTATAGGCGGAAAGCCGAATTATGGGGCGCGCATCGGCATCCGCCTTGATGACGAAAATATCCTCGACACCATCAGGTAACTCACGCTCTACCCTGCTCACCGCCTCGCGCACATCGTTGGCGGCGTCGATCAGGTTCACAGAGGGGCTGAACTCGACACGGATTCTGAAATTGTCTTCTTCGCTTGAAGACCGCACCGCCTTCACGCCGTTAACACGCGCAACAGCGCCCTCCACGCGCGAAGTGATTTCCGCATCGATGGTTTCAGGAGAACCGCCGGGATAGTTGGCCCGCACCGTCACGATCGGCCGGTCGATGTCGGGAAGCTCTCGCACCTCGACACCGAAAATGGCGGAAATACCGGCAATGATGATCAGCAGGTTGATGACGCCGGCGAGATAGGGACGGCGTACGCTTAAAGCCGGGAGATCGTTGGCGGGGGCGGACATGCTAGCTTCCGGGTGCTGGGGCAGGCATTGAAAATTGGACATGCCGCCCCGGGCGCAATCTCTGCACGCCTTCGACAACGACCAGATCGCCCTTCGAAATATTGCCGTCTATCAGGATTATGCTGTTCAGCCGCTTCACGGAACGCACAACCACTTTTTCGGCCTTGTTCTCGCGTACGCGCCACACATAACTTACCCCCTTGCGCCACTGGAGCGCCAGTTCGTGCACCGCAGGGTAAGTCTTGCCCGGAATCGTAAGATCGACCACGAAGGACAGGCCGGGTCGCAGCAAATCTTCCTTGTTGGGGATATTGGCGCGCACAATCACAGTGCGCGAGGTCGGGTCAATACGGCTGTCGATATCTTCGATCACACCCTCGAACTCGCGCCCCCGGAAACTCGGCGTTTGCGCGGCGACCTTCTGGCCGATGACCAGTTGTGAGAGAAACTGCTCAGCGACTTCAAACTCGACAATCAACTGGCTGCGGTCATCCAGCGTGACGACGGATGTGCTCGGTGAAATGCGGTCCCCGAGCTCAACCTTAGAAATGCCGACAACGCCATCGAACGGGGCTTTCATTTCGCGGTCCGCCAACGCCTCTTCAGCCTGCTGCAACTCAAGCTCTGCGCGGTCCACCAGATTGCTGGCGTCATCCACATTGGCCTGCGAATTGATGTTTTTCTTGAGCAGTTGTTCAGAACGCTGCATCAGCCGGTCGGCCTCGATGAGCCGTGTCCTGGCGACCTTGACGGCCAGTTCCGCATCGCGTGAATCGAGCCGCAATATCGGCTGCCCTTTCGATACGCGCCCTCCGGCGCGTGCAAAGACGTGGCGAATTTCGCCAGTGGCTTCGGGATACAGCATGACAGAGCGCCGCGCCCGTCCCGTCCCGATTGCGCCAACGATCATATCATTTGCGCGTTCTTGCGCGGGGGCGACAACAACGGGCACCGAGCGCTGCTTTTTACCCTTGCCCGTTTTGGTGCCTTCTACTGTTCCGCTGAATCCGGCGAACACCTTGGAGACCTGATCGCGGCCGGTCCACAGCATGACAGCGGCTCCCAGCAGCACCAGAAGCAGGACAAGCTGGATTCCACCTGCAAGTTGCCTCCTGGCCGGTTCGGGTGTTTTTCTGGACTTCGCTCGAGCGCGCCGTTGTGCCATGCGCGTTGATTCCTCAACTCTGTCGGTTCATGTGAAGAAGAGTGAACCACATCAGGGCGGTATTTGCCCAGAACAAGAACGTGTGATCTCTCCACATTCATGAATGAAGAGGCAATAAACAATTCAACGTGAAAAGCTGCCTTTTTCCGTCGAAATGAATAACGGAGTTGTTGCCTGAAGTGACGCTAGACGACGTCAAAGGCCCGCAACACAGCCGCACCCCATACCAGGCCAGCCAGGGCAAGCGTGAAAAACACGCCTGCTGATGCATAGTCCTTGGTAATGCCAATCGCCTCGTGCCTGTCAGGGTGAAGATGATCGCACAGTTCCTCGATAGCGCTGTTGAGAAATTCAACCGCCAGCACGGCCAGCAAGCTGGCGATGAGTGCCACCCACGTCCACAGGCTGTCGGCAATAAAGAACGAAACCGGAAGTGCCATTGCCAGAACCGCCATTTCCTGCTGGATGGCCGCCTCGGTGCGCAAGCCTGCGCGAAGCCCGTTCATGGTGTTCTTCATAGCACCCATGATGCGCATCAGACCGCCTTTGCCAGTAACGCCCGATTGCTGTTTTTCCTGGGATTGCTTTGCGCTCATTATTTTACCCCGCCTCTGTTCTGGCATGATGACCAAAGTTTGAATCTATAAGACAGGTTTACGGAACGGTCTAATGGAGTATTCATTTTGCTAAGCTATGATCTCTGGTCGCAGCCATATCGCGTGGTCTAGGGTCAAAAAATTATTTTTGCAGGCCTCATGAACTTTTTTCGCCGCCACCGCGACTAAGGATACAGATGGCACCCGCAAGCGGAGCCTGGAAATGACGAATACGGACCCTGACCGGGACCTGATTTCACGAACAGCCGCGAAAGATCGCGCGGCGATGCACGCCCTTTTTGCGCGCCATAATGTTCGGGTTTTCAGATTTCTCATGGGCCGGGTCAGGAACGAGGCAATAGCCGAGGAACTGACCAGTGAAGTGTTCCTCGATGTCTGGCGGCTTGCCGGCCGCTATGAGGGACGCGCCGCGGTGACTACATGGCTGCTGGCCATTGCCAACAACAAAGCCATGAGCCTGCTGCGGAAGAAACGTGAAGATGAACTGGAGGACGAACTCGCAGAGCAAGTGGAGGACGACGGCGACGACCCTGAGGAGAGCGAACAGAAGCGCTCCAAGGCGGAGCTGATGCGCGAGACCATTAACGCCCTGTCACATGAACATCGCGAGGTCATCGACCTTGTGTATTACCACGAGAAGTCCGTCAAAGAGGTTGCCGAGATCACCGGCATCCCCGAAGCGACGGTGAAGACGAGAATGCATTATGCCCGAAAAGCTTTGGGCGAATTGATGAAACAGGCAGGAATTGATCGAGGTTGGCCATGAGCAATACCGAGAACCAGATGACAGAGCGCGAGGCCATTGAAGCCATGCTGCCCTGGTATGAGAGCGGCCAGCTCGACACGCAGGACAAAGCCCGTGTCGAGGCCTACCTCTCCTCCCATCCCGATATGGCGAGCCAGCTTTCCTTGGTGGAAGAAGAGCGTATCGAAACGGTTCAGATGAACGAGGCACGAGGCGCACCAAGTGCCGGCGCGCTTGATCGGCTGATGGCATCGATCGAGGAACATGAAGTGTCTAATCCTTCATTTGCAAGCACCAGGACGGCGGTTTGGGGCTGGGCCTCGAAGTTGCTGGGCGCGCCCGTTCCTGCAAGCCTGCAATGGGTGGCGGCAGCCGCCGCCGTTCTGATCGTCGTGCAGGGTGTATCACTGGGCGTGCTTATGACCTCCGGTGTTCCGCAAGGCCCTGCCTATGAGACCGCATCTGGTCCGGGTCAGGCAGCAGCGCAGGGAAGCTTTGCCCTGGTGCAATTTAACGAGAGCGCCCGCGCTGAAGAGATCAGCGGAATCTTGACGCAAATGGGCTTTACTATTGTCGATGGGCCAAAGCCCGGCGGTGTCTACAAAATCCGCATTTCCGACAAGGTTCTGGAAGATGCTAAACGCGACACTATATTGAAGGAATTGCTGGCGAAGCAGAACCTGATCTCATTTGCGGTCCCGGCGGAGTAATCTTTGATGACGAGCTGGACAAAAACTCCAGAACTGCGAGGACTTGCCGCCCTGTTCGTCGCGCTCGCGATCATGGCCCTGAGCCACGATACGCTTCGAGCACAAACAACGCTGAAAAACACCCAGACAACAAAGCCCGGCAAGACTCTGGTTTTTCCGGGCATCACCAAGACCCCGAGCCGGGTCACGCCTTCAATCACCGGACGCACGCCTACGGTCAAGTGGCCGACCTACCAGCCACGGCCTAAAACACCCACGGTCAAATGGCCGACTTACCAGCCGCGGCCCAAAACGCCCACGGTCAAATGGCCGACCTATCAACCGCGGCCCAAGACGCCCAAATATGTCACGCCCAAGCCAAAGAAGCCCAAGGTCACCACGGCCAAGCGCCCGCCGCGGCGGCCCACAGGCCTGGCGGTTATTCAGCCGATCCCGCAATTCATCGCCAATCAAGTCGTGGTCCTGTTCGACGGGCTCGAGAGCGATGGCGTGGATGATGCGCTGGCGCAATCGCTTGGGCTGACGAAACTCTCTTCTGTGGCCAATAGCCTGCTCGATGGGCGCATCGTCACATTCTCGATCCCCGGCAACCGTCAGTTGCCGCAGGTCATCGCCGCCCTGACATCTGATCCGCGTGTGAGCCTGGCCCAGCCGAACAATATCTACCTCACCGTGGGCCAGAAGAACCATGCGGCCAAGCCGTCCGCGCAATATTCACTCACCAAGCTCTCCGTTGAGCCGGTGCACAAGACGACCCAGGGGCGCAATGTGCCGGTGGCCGTAATTGATACCGGCATTGATGTGTCCCATCCCGTGCTCTCAAAGTCAGTGGCCCTGTCCTTTGATGCGGTTGGCAATGGCCCGCCAAAGGTTCAGCAGCACGGTACCGCGATAGCGGGACTGATCGCGGGTAAGGGCAAAGTCAAAGGCGTCGCACCGCTCTCCAACCTGCTGGCTGTACGAGCCTTCTATATGCACCCGGTCTACAAGCGCCCCGTCACCAGCAGCGCCATCTTGTTGCGTGCGCTGGACTGGTCATTCGTCAACAAGGCGCGGATTTTCAATCTGAGCTTCGCTGGCCCCTACGATCCACTGGTGAAAGCCGCACTCACATCTGCGTCAAACAAGGGCGTTATCCTCGTGGCCGCCGCCGGCAATGGCGGGTCGAAAGCCGCACCGGCCTACCCGGCCGCTTATGAGAATGTCATCGCCATTACCGCGCTTGACCACAAGGACAAGCTCTACGCCCACGCCAATCGGGGCAACTACCTGACGGTTGCAGCACCGGGCGTCGATGTACTCGTGCCCACGCTGAAGCGGGGCTATCGCTATTCATCCGGCACATCGCTTGCCGCGGCCCATATCAGCGGCCTCGTTGCCCTGCTGCTGGAGCGCCACCCGGAAGCGAGCGCTAAACAGATTCTCGACGCCATTCGAAACAGTGCCCACGACCTAGGTCCCAAGGGTCACGATGTCCAGTTTGGCGCCGGTCGGGCGGACGCGCATGCGTCACTCCTGTCCATGAGCAACAACGCGGTCAAGTTGACCAGCGATCAGTAGTTTCCTGATATTTTCACCTTTGATGTGCCTGCCCTGACGGGCTGGGAAATTTATTCTTAAAAAAGTTTGAACCTTTCTCCGTACCGCTGCGACCAAAGCTATGAGACGCGCGGGGCCTGATGGCGCATGCGCAAAACAAATTTTAAAATTACGGAGAAAGACTATGTTGAATGTAACGAAACAGACCGCGAGCGCGGTCCTAAAAGGAGTGACCATGACAGCCCTGCTGTCTGGTGTGCTCGCCACTACCGCCTATGCCGAGGACGCCAAAATCAAGTCGGCCTCATTCTCGATCCAGCCGATCTATCAGGCAGACGAGATCGTCGTCACATCGAGCGATGGCAAAAAATGGGACAAAATTGACTCTAAAGCCCTGCAACTGTCTGCCACCATGAAGGTGGATACAAAACACCCGGGTTACGTAGATCGTATTGGTGTGTTTTTGGGTGCATGCAACAACACGCAATGCGTCAACAGGCCAAAAATGTTCAGCGAAACCATCAATACGCGCGATGTAAGCCTGAACAGGAAAATAACATTCGCCGGCAGCAAGTTCCCGGTCTCTACCACCGGCATCGCGCTTCCCAGCTACGGGGATGAGATCCTGAAAGGGTGCAACTCGAAATTAACGTCCGATGGCGCGACAAAATCCCATTCATTTTCAAAACTCATGACCGCCTCCTTTTCAGCAAACACGAGAAAGAAGAGCGGCCAACTCCCCATTACAGAAGTGTCAGAGCCTGGCGAGTATCCGGAATTTGGCGGCGGTGATGTCACCCGGCAGGACCAGTTTGCCGTGAAGATCACCTGCAAGCCATACGTGGCGCCGCCGATGGTGCTGAAACATACAAATTTTTGGGTGGGTATAGCTCATCCAAAAGCGTGCCCCAGAAAGGCTTCGGTTTCGGCCGAATTTTTTACTGATAAGGCGGGAAAAATTGAGTTCATGTTTGTCCGCAATGATGGCGCCAATCAGAAGATAACGGTTAATGCCACAAAACAAAATGGAGAATTCAGAGCCTTCTGGAGCAAGGAATACCTCTTCTCCAAATCAGTGGACCGCAAATATATGATCTCCACTTTCGGCCATAAATACAGCTCCGAATGGAAGCCAATGGTCATCAAATGTGGTGTTCAGAACGACGCGCCGGGTGCAGGTGGCAAGACGGATGTCCCGAACCCGACCCATGGCAATCCGAACGATCGGCCCCAGGTCATCGTGACGCCGAAGCCGCCGAAGCGACCCGTCAAGCCCGGCATCAAGGTTGCCCCCTTGCCGAAAGTCGTCTGTATCGGCGGCAAGATCTCCAAGAACAGCTGCTTCTGCCCGGCCAGGACGAAGAAGATGAAATTTGGGTCCAATAAATATCGTTGCCTGAACAGCGTCGTGAAGCCGAAATTACCACCCAAGCGGGTTGCACCGAAGCGGATTGCACCGAAGGCCCAAATCAAGCGGGTCGCGCCCACCAGGGCAAGAGTTCTGATTGGTAAGAAGCGCAGGTCTTCAGCGCTTGCTCGATAAAGCACATCTTCAAATACAAAAGGGGGCGTCGTAATCCGGCGCCCCCTCGTTATTTGCGACAGCTGTTCCAGCTATTCTGATTCAGGCAATTCGAACCAGACAGTCGTTCCCGTACCGGGGCGAGCGTCGATATGCAATTCACTGCCGTGCTGCTGAAGCACGGTGCGACAGATATTCATATCCAGCTCGGTACCTGGATCATCGTCTGCGCCACCATGTTTGCCATCGGCATCGCCGTGCCAGACATTTGATCCCAGACCCCTGTCAGCGACCGCGACCCTTATTGACCCTTCAACACGGGTGATGGTCACCGTCACCATTTCAGCAATAGGGGAATATTTGGCAGCGCTGGCCAGAAGGTTGGTTAGCACTTCATCAAGCCGTACCGGGTCTGCCTGAATCATGGCATTTCCCACGTCATTCTTGATCTCGAAGCGCACGTCATTTTTTGCGGCAAATCCCGTATTTACCAACGCCGCGTTGCTGACAAGAGCGACGATTTCAACCGGCATGATGCTGAAGGGAAGAACACCCAAAGACATCTTGTCTGCATGCAGCGCCTCTTCGACGAGAGACTCGGCCTTTTCGGCATTCTCGTGCGCCGTCTTGATAATCGTTCTGGCCTTCTTGGGTATGGGTCGGATGGTCTCTCCCATAAGAAGCTCGAGCAGACCCTTGATCGCCGTCAATGGATTGCGGACACCATGCAGCACACGAATTCCGAAGCTCGGCACCCCAATGGGTTCGCGATTTTCATCGCGCATTGCCTGCCCCGAACGCCGGCGTAAACCGGCCAGGGATTGCAGCTTGGAAAAGAACCCGGCCGCAGACGTCTCTCTCGGCCGGGTGGGCTTGTCGCGTTCAAAGTCCTCCAGTTCGGCAGCGCTGAGGAACTGCACACCGGCCACTTTCGAGTTGCGCCAGATAATCTTGCCGCTCATCGGCTTGTCGAAGCCTTCAGGCGTAATTTCAATGATACGCGGTAAATCCTGGATGTAGCTGGTTGCGATCCGGCAGCCGCCCTTGGAGATATCCCGGATCATGCATTTCAGATCGACGATATCTTCCCGGTCCGAAACAAAAGCGTGCATCATCGCTTTTTTTCGCGGCTCACTTCGCCTTTCGTAAGGCTGCTCTTGTATCTGTTCGCTAGACTGCATCACTCCCCCCAGGCAGGTGTAGAGCGCACAAAATACGCGGCAGAGTTGAATTAAGGTTTAATCCGCAACCAATTTATTTTTCAGATTCATCATAATACGCGGCCTCAAGCCTGACCGGCTGGCCATGGGGCGTATTCATATAGGCTTGCCGCCAATTCGAGACCCTTCTCTCCACCACATCAACTGTTAGTGGGCCCTTTTCCCGTAAAAGGCGTTCCACGGCCTTCACGACCGCCTCGTAATAGGTCCGGGTCGTATCTGCCGCTCCGCCCCCAAGCAGCCCGCGATGTTCCGAACCCAGCGTCCGTGACCACTCCGCTGGCGAAAAGACACCGCGCTCGGCCAGCGAAAAGGCGAGCCCAAGTGCCTCGGCCTGCCACAGCTCATCAAATACGGGCTCATTGTCATGCCGCACCAGCGGGGCAAACTGATCCGGATCAAGCTGGGTCAAGATAACTCTCCCAAAGATCGAGAAGGACAAGATGGGCGTGCCCTTCACCGGGCCAGATGTCAGATGCCTTGAAGGCCACCGTGTAGAGCGGCTCTGCCCGCTCGAGACCTGTAGCAGAATCATCGGGAAAAATGAATGTCCCTCTCACATGAGCAATCTCGCCGATATGCCCGCGAATATAGGATGGCAGTCGAGTGTGCCCGCCATGAGCATGGGATTTTGTCCGAACTTTGTCCTTCACGCTGAAGGCGGGCGCGCCACCCGGGCGCTCAAACATCACCAATGCCTGCTTGCGCTCAGCAGACACGCTGGCAGGACCAGGTGGTGATCCCAACCTGGCCGGACCTGAAATGCTATGCCCGCTGGCGATTTCCTCGACGCTGGCAACATCTGAACCCACCATAAGTGCGGCATAGCTTTGCAGCCATTGATCGTAATAGGGCCGGGTGAGATAGACCGCCGGGTCAATCTGTTCGCGGGTGAAACGGAACTTGTCAATTGTCCAGCCTGGCGCCTTTGTCATGGCGCGGACGATACCGTATGCACGGGCTTCCCAATCTGAATGAAACGCCTCTTCAGGCTCTTCCACATCAACCTTGCCAAAACCCTGCCTGCCACCCAGATCGTGAATGCCGTCCATGTCAGGCAGCTCCTTCATCTGGAGACAGAACACGCTGCGTCCCGATCATGGAATTGCGGGTCACAATCGAGGCCAATCTTTCCTCGTCCCAACCTTGCGTCCCTTCAGGACGTTCGGGCAGCACAAGGTAACGCAGCTCAGATGTGCTGTCCCAGACCAGCAGCTCGATATCTTCCGCCAGGGACATTCCGAACTCATCAAGCACGCCACGCGGATCACGCACTGCGCGTGAGCGGTAAGCCGCCATCTTGTACCAGTTAGGTGGCGGCCCAAGGATGGCATGCGGGTAGCAGGAGCAAAGCGTGCAGACGACCATGTTGTGAATATCGGGAGTGTTTTCGATTACCTTCAGATGTGCCACCGCCCACCCGGCATCATCGAGTTCCTTGACGGCTTCGGTACCATTTTCCAGCAGCCGCGCCTTGAAGGCGTCATCGCACCAGGCTTTTGCAACAATCCGCGCGCCGCATTTGGGTCCTATTTTTTCACTGTAGGTCTCGACCCACGCATCTACCGTGTCGGGATCAAGCATCCCCTTCTCGATCAGCAGGCTCTCCATCGCCTTGACCCTCAGGCCCGGCTCGGGCGGGAGGTGGGAATGAAGCTCGTGATGCACCTCCCCGGCACTTTTATGTTCATCGTCTGACATGCACCTACCTTTAGGAAACGGTTTTCAAGCCTTCAAGACTAGCGGCTTTTCCAAAAGCAAGAAATACTCAAACGCTTTTGGTGACGCGCTCTTTTTGACTATGAGAATGTGAAAGTACACAATTGCAGTTGACCCGCATCCTCGGCAAATGCCACATTTGCACTTGGTGGTTCCCCTTTAGCGCGGATGCACAAAGGGGACGTTAAGAGGGAACACGGTGAGGCGTACCCATCAGGGACCAAAACCGTGGCTGCCCCCGCAACTGTAAGCGGCGAGAGTTCGTGCACAACGCCACTGGAGATTTGATTTCCGGGAAGGCGCGCGATACCCGAAGACCCGTGAGCCAGGAGACCTGCCGCCAGCGGATGAAGCAATGATGCTTCATCCTGTGGTTCATGAACCAACACGGGAGGTGTCGAAATGCATACCAATTCTTCAAATATTTCCATTGCCGGTTTGAGCGCACAGGAGCGCATTACGACCGGGGTGATCGCAGCGCTGCTGGGAACGTTCATGCTGTACGGAGTTGCATTCGCGCATTCCGACATCCTGCACAACGCGGCGCACGATACCCGGCACGCTATCACCGTCCCCTGTCACTAGGGGGGCCTCATCATGATATCGCGGGTATTACTCGCCGCCATCATCGCAGGGATGATCGCGGGAGCCGTTGCTGCGAGCGTTCAGATCTGGCGGGTGACGCCATTGATCCTCGCAGCCGAGGTTTATGAAGCTCAACCAGACGCCGGTTCAGCGCATTCACATGGCCAAGCGGAACAGGGCGCGCAAACGCACGAACATGCCGCTGAAACCTGGGCACCGGAAGACGGGTTTGAGCGCACGGCCTACACGCTGCTCTCAAGCCTCATCATGGGCGTTGCATTTGCACTTATTCTGTCGGCTGCCGTGATGTTTTCCGGACGCAACATTACCGCGCAAAATGGCTTCATATGGGGGATTTTGGGATTCCTGGTCTTCAATCTTGCACCTACGGCAGGCTTGTCACCGGAACTGCCCGGAATGCCGGCTGCTGATCTTATCGCGCGCCAGACATGGTGGTGGGGAACGGCCATAGCCACGGCCGGCGGAATCGCCTTGATCGTGCTGACAAAGCCTCTGGCCTTGAAAGCGCTTGGGGCAGGTCTCATCGCGCTGCCACATATCATTGGTGCGCCTCACCCTGAATCCGATGAGAGCGCAGTACCCGCATCACTCGCCGCAGACTTTGCCGCCAATTCACTTGCCATGATGGCACTGTTTTGGATTGTCCTCGGCGTCTCACTGGGTTGGGCCATGAACCGGTCGCAAATACCGGCGGAGAGCTAGAGCCATGACGAAAGACACACAGAAAATCCCGGCCACTGTTGTCACCGGTTTCCTCGGCGCAGGTAAAACCACGCTCATTCGCAACCTGCTGGAGACCGCCAACGGCAAACGCATAGCCCTCATCATCAATGAATTCGGCGATGTCGGTGTTGATGGCGAGGTGCTCAAGGGCTGCGGCCAGGAAATCTGCGGTGAGGACGATATCATCGAGCTTGCCAATGGCTGCATCTGCTGCACGGTGGCCGATGACTTTATCCCCACCATGGCCAAGTTGCTGGACCGGACAAACCCGCCCGACCATATCGTCATTGAGACATCAGGCCTTGCGTTGCCGCAACCTCTGGTGAGGGCGTTCAACTGGCCGGAAATCAGGAGCCGCGTCACTGTCGATGGCGTGATCACCGTGGTCGACAGCGCCGCGGTGGCCGAGGGACGCTTCGCCCATGACGAACAGGCCGTGCAGGCCCAACGCGAAGCCGATGAAGCGCTGGATCATGACAGCCCGCTTGAAGAGCTTTTCGAGGATCAGCTCGCCTGCGCCGACATGATCCTGATGAGCAAGGTGGACCTTCTTGAAGAAGATGAACTGGACAAGGTTGAGACTTGGCTCAGGGATGCAGCACGATCCGGGGTTTCCTTCCTGCGTGTGAAGAATGGTGATGTGCCGTCAGACATCTTGTTGGGTCTTTCAGCATCCGCCGAGGAAGATATGGATGCTCGCAAGTCCCATCACGAGAGCCATGGCGAAGAAGATCACGACCATGATGACTTCGAAAGTTTCGTTATCTCGCCCGGCTCCATTGGACAGCGCAATGTGTTCCTCAAGGGACTCGAGATCCTGATTGCGGAACACAACATTCTGCGACTCAAGGGCTTCGTCCATATCGAGCAGGCAGATGCGCGACTTGTTATTCAGGCGGTCGGCCCTCGTATCGAGAGTTATTTCGACCGGCCCTGGGGAAAGAAAGAGAAGCGTCACTCTTCCCTCGTGATCATTGGTGAAAAAGGCCTCAACGAAGCTTCGATCCGAACGTCACTTGAAGGCTAGGACCTGATCCATGCATATCCTTGCTGCCCAGTCAGGTGTTATTGGCGACACTGTTGAGCCGGTCGACCTGGCGCAGGAGCCGGGCGACATTGTAGTAATCTCGGCCGCTGATTCAGAGCTGGCAGCGTTGGCCCGGGCACATGATGCACTGGGTGGCGCGCCGTCACTGCGGCTGGCCAATTTCATGGCCCTCACCCACAATTACTCGGTCGATCTTTATGTGGAAAATACTCTTGTCACGGCAAAGCTGATTGTCCTGCGGCTACTCGGGGGTGCCGCCTACTGGCCCTACGGCCTGGAGCAGATTGTAGCACTTGCCCGCGAGAAGGATATCAAGCTCGCCGTGCTGCCTGGCGATGCCAAAGCGGATGACGGTCTGGTGGCTCACTCCACCCTTCCCGCCAAACACTCGCAGTTGCTCTGGGACTATCTCACGCAAGGCGGTCCGGAAAACATGCAGGGCTTTTTGCAGGCCTGCGCACATCTGATTGATGCAGGGGATGCACCGCCCTCGCCACGGCCTCTCCTGAAGGCCGGGCTCTACTGGCCGGGGCAAGCCAACCCCTCCTTGGAACACGTAAAGTCGCGCTGGCGTAAGCAGACGCCCGTGGTTGCCATCACATTTTACCGGGCACTCATCGAGGGAGCGAACACTGCCCCCCTGGACGCCATGATCGAGGCGCTTCGCGAGCGCGGGCTGAACGCGCTGCCCATTTTTGTCTCCAGTCTCAAGGATGAGGTTTCGGCAGCGACAGTCTCAAAACTGTTTGAGGCAACAACACCCTCCATTGTCCTGAACGCAACGGGATTTGCGGTTGCCGCATTCGGCAGGGAAACGGTGAACACTCCATTCTCGGGCGCGGACTGTCCCGTGTTGCAGATGGTGTTCTCTGGATCGGGCCGGGCCGCGTGGCAAGAGAATGCCCAGGGGCTGAATGCCCGTGATCTTGCCATGAATGTGGTGCTGCCGGAACTGGACGGGCGCATTCTCACCCGTGCGGTTTCTTTCAAGTCAGACGCCCGACGCCATGAGGGAACGCAGACCAATATAGTCACCTACGAGGAGGAGCCGGACCGAATCGAATTCGTTGCAGATCTTGCCGCCAACTGGGTGCGCCTGCGCGAGACGCCAACGGATGACCGCAAGGTTGCGCTCATTCTTGCCAACTATCCCAACCGCGACGGGCGCATCGGCAATGGCGTGGGCTACGACACACCGGCCAGTACCGTGAAGCTGCTCAATGCCCTCAAGGGTGCGGGATATGGTCTGAGCGAATTTCCAGATGATGGCACCGCCCTCATTCACAAACTGCTCGAAGGCCCGACCAACTCAACCGAGACCTTGCGCACGGCATCGGATGCGCACCTCACATTGGCGCAGTATCGCATTCACTATGAGAAGCTACCAGCCAGTGTGCGCAATGAGGTCGAGCAGCGCTGGGGCCCACCGGAGGATGACCCGTTTATACGTGAAGGTGCGTTTCAACTGGCAGTACAAATATACGGAAATGTCACGGTCGCGGTGCAGCCCGCGCGCGGCTACAATATAGACCCATCAGAGACGTATCACGACCCGGCGCTTGTCCCCCCGCACGGCTATTTTGCTTTCTATATGTGGCTCACCCATGAATTTAGCGCGCAGGCCGTGTTGCACAATGGCAAGCATGGAAACCTGGAATGGCTGCCCGGCAAGGCACTGGCGCTATCCCAGAGTTGCTACCCGGAAGCCGCCCTTGGCGCCCTGCCCAACATCTACCCCTTCATCGTCAACGACCCGGGTGAAGGGACACAGGCCAAGCGGCGCACATCCGCCGTCATCGTTGATCACCTGACACCGCCGCTCACGAGGGCGGAAAGCTACGGGCCGCTGAAAGACCTCGAAGCACTGATCGATGAATATTACCTTGCGAGTGGGCTTGACCCTCGCCGCACCGAGTTGCTGCGTAAACATATTCTCGATCTGGTTCGCGCCAACGGTCTTGACGAGGACTCGGGGATTTCGAAGACGGACAGCGAAGACGCCGCGCTGCAAAAACTCGACACTTATATCTGCGAACTGAAAGAAGCACAGATCAGGGACGGACTGCATGTTCTGGGGCAAGCGCCTGAAGGGCGTCTCGAAACCGACCTGCTCGTGGCGCTCACCCGCATACCGCGCGGATTTGCTCAAGATGGCGATGCCTCACTTATCAGGGCTCTTGGCTCTGATTTGGGGTTTCAAGATTTTGACCCGCTTGATTGCGAGATGGGTGCGAACTGGCCTGGAGCGCAACCAGAAGCTCTTGCCCATCTGACAGATGATCCCTGGCGTACCAATGGCGACACGGTGGAGCGACTGGAATTGCTTGCCGGTGATCTTGTATCGGGTGAGACTGCTTGCGCACCTGAATGGACGGCAGCAGGGATGGTGCTGGAGGAAATCACGGCGACTATCCGCCCTGACCTCAAGCAATCCGCCTTAAACGAAATCTCATCTTGCCTGGCCGGGTTATCAGGACGATTTGTGCCGCCCGGGCCCTCGGGCGCGCCGACGCGGGGGCGTCTCGATGTCCTCCCCACGGGACGTAATTTTTATTCCGTCGACAACCGGGCCATCCCGACACCGGCTGCTTGGGAACTGGGTCGCAAATCCGCCGAGCTGCTAGTGCAAAGGCATTTGCAGGATCACGGTCGCTGGCCAAAAGCACTTGGTCTTACCGCCTGGGGCACATCCAACATGCGCACGGGCGGGGATGACATAGCCCAGGCGCTTGCCCTCATCGGCGCCAAGCCCGTCTGGGACACCTCAAGCTGGCGGGTGACCGGTTATGAAATTATACCGCTCGCCAAGCTTGCCCGCGCGCGCGTTGATATCACATTACGGATTTCCGGTTTTTTCCGCGACGCCTTCCCGTCGCAAATCGAGCTGTTCGACAGCGCCGTCCGCGCCGTGGGTGCATTGGATGAGGAGCCTGATGACAATCCAATCGCGGCACGGATGAACGAGGATGCCACGGAAGCAATGTCGCAGGGCATGATTGAGACACAGGCCAGGCATATTGCGGGTCTGCGCATCTTCGGCTCAAAGCCTGGTGCTTACGGTGCGGGGCTTCAGGCGCTCATCGACGAACAGCTTTGGGACCAGCCAAGCGATCTGGCGGAAAGCTATATCGGCTGGGGCGGCTATGCGTATGGCAAGGGCATCGAGGGTGAGGAGCGCAAGGAAACCTTCACGCTGCGGCTCAAGCACATTGAGGCCGTGGTGCAGAACCAGGACAACCGTGAGCATGATCTTCTCGATTCAGATGACTATTACCAGTTCGAGGGCGGCATGACGGCTGCGGTCGAATATGCCTCGGGGACACGGCCCACCGTCTATCACAACGACCATTCGCGGCCCGAGCGCCCGGTTATCCGCACGCTGGAAGAAGAGATTGGCCGCGTGGTGCGCTCACGCGTCGTCAATCCGAAATGGATCGCCGGCGTCATGCGTCACGGCTACAAGGGCGCCTTCGAGATCGCCGCTACGGTTGACTATATGTTTGCCTTCTCTGCCACTACGGGCGCTGTACGCGACCATCATTTCCAACTCGCCTATGATGCTTTCATTGCCGATGAAACGGTGCGCGAATTTATGGCCGAGAACAACGAACCGGGCCTGCACGAGATGGCGAAAAAATTCCTTGAGGCCTTGCAGCGCGAATTGTGGACGCCTCGTTCAAACTCCGTCTACCATGAGCTGAAAGCACTTACGGGCAAGCAGGAAACCGAAATCGCAGGGGCAGCGGAATGAGCGACACGCCGAAGAAAAAAGCGGATATGAGCGAGGCCGAACTCGACGCACGCCATGCCGACAAGATGCGCAAGAAGAAGGAAGCACGAAAAAAAATACTCGCCACGAAGACCCAGGAAAAGGGCCTCGTCATCGTTCACACCGGCAAGGGCAAGGGCAAGTCCACGGCCGCCTTCGGTATCGTGTTTCGCTCGCTCGGCCACGGCCACAAGGTCGGTGTCGTCCAGTTCGTAAAAGGTGCGTGGGAGACGGGCGAGCGCGATGTGCTGATGAAATTTGAAGACCAGGTGACCTTCAAAACCATGGGGGAAGGCTTTACGTGGGAAACGCAGGACCGCCAGCGCGATATCGCCGCCGCCAGTTCAGCCTGGGAGGAAGCGAAGAAAATGATCGCGGACCCGTCTTTCAATCTCGTGCTTCTGGACGAGTTGAACATTGTGCTGCGCTACGACTACCTGCCGCTCGAAGAGATCATCGAGGTTCTGAAGAACAAGCCGGAGATGACCCACGTCATCATTACCGGACGCAATGCCAAGGATGAGCTGATCGAGATCGCCGACCTGGTGACGGAAATGACACAAATCAAACATCCCTTTCGCGACGGTGTGAAAGCGCAGGTAGGAATTGAGTTTTAACTGGAGTAGAACTGAGCAAGACAAAACGGTTAGCAGCGTTCCAGGTTAAGGAACTGAAAGCGAGTCCGGTGCGGTCGACCCAATTCGGGGGCCAACGCCGGTGCTGCATTTAGTAAGGCCAGCATAACTGTGCGGGCCGCCTCCTGACGTGCAACGTCTGCGCATGAGATAAATGCAACAGGAGGAACAGATGAAATCTCTTATTCTCACCATACTGACTGCAGCAACATTGCCAGGAGCAGCACTCGCTCATCCAGGTCATATCGCTGATACCGGCCAGGGCCATGCCCACTGGTCGCTATATCTCCTGCTTGGGGTCGCCCTTTTTGCCGGTGCCACCTGGGTTTGCGGCATTCTCACCCGGCGCACCGGATCATGAGCGAAAAAATCGGCGTCATGGTGTGCGGCCATGGCAGCCGCGATGAAGGTGCCGTCACGCAGTTCGCCAGCGTGGCGAAAGGTCTTCGTAAGCTCATGCCGGACACCCCAGTGGAATATGGCTATCTGGAATTCGCAACACCAATCATCCGCGACGGCCTCGACAAGTTGCGTGACCAGGGCGTAACCCGCGTGCTCGCCGTACCGGGCATGCTGTTCGCCGCGGGGCACGTGAAAAACGACATCCCATCTGTGCTGAACACCTACGCGGCACAGAATGAAGGCGTCACCATAGAGCTGGGCAAAGAGCTTGGCGTTGATCCGAAAATGACTCGCGCAGCTGGCGCACGCATCCAGGAGACGCTGGATGCCGCCAGCGATGACATATCCCTGCATGAGACCATGCTTGTAGTCGTTGGGCGCGGTGCCTCTGACCCCGACGCCAATGGCAACGTCACGAAAGTCATGCGGCAGTTGTGGGAAGGGTTTGGTTTTGGCTGGGGCGAGACGGTCTATTCAGGCGTCACCTTCCCGCTGGTGGAGCCGGGGCTGGAACATGCGACAAAGCTCGGTTTCAAACGCATTGTCGTATTTCCCTATTTTCTTTTCACCGGCATTCTCATTGATCGCATCTATGAGCACACCGACCGGGTTGCAGCGCGGCACCCAGATATTGAATTCATCAAGGCGGGATATCTCAATGACCATCCGCAGGTGATCGAAACCTTCAAGGAGCGCGTCGAACAGATCCTGACCGGCGATACGGCGATGAATTGCGGCGCCTGCAAATACCGCACGCAGATACTGGGCTTTGAGGACCAGGTGGGACTGGCCCAGGAAAGCCATCACCATCACGTCGAGGGCATCGGCTCAGGGCATTCCCATAGTCACGATCACGACCACTCCCACGATCACGACCATGGGCATCATCACCACCCCTATCCTCACGCGGACCATCCGCTGGGTCCGAAGACGCTCAAATAGAACGCGCAGGAGGGACCGTGTTGGCGTATTTGAAAGACCCGCAAGCAATCTATGACGCGTCCTTTTCCACTGTGCGCGCCGAGGCTGATCTTGCAGGCCTGCCTGCCTCTCTTGAGAGTGTTGCAGTGCGCATGATCCACGCCTGCGGCATGACGGATATTGTGGACGATCTGCGCTATGTGCCGGAGGTCGTCGCATCAGCGGGCGTAGCGCTTAAATCCGCCGCACCAATCATTGCCGACTGCGAGGCCGTTGCCGCGGCCATCACGCGGGACTTTCTGCCCAGGCAAAACGAGATCATATGCACGCTCAACGATACCCGCACGCCCGCGCTCGCAAAGACGCACGCTACAACACGCTCCGCGGCAGCCGTGCATCTGTGGGAAACAGAAGGAGCCATCATCGTCATCGGCAACGCACCAACGGCGCTTTTTACCCTGTTGGAGCGGCTTGATGAAGGTGCGGGCAAGCCCGCCGCCATTATTGCCACCCCGGTCGGCTTTGTCGGTGCGGCGGAATCCAAGGAAGAGCTCGCAAGCAATGCGAGGGGCGTGCCCTTCCTCACCCTGCTCGGGCGGCGCGGCGGGTCCGCCATGGCGGCAGCTGCCCTCAACGCCATTGCGTTAGGGACGAAGCCATGAGTGCCTGGCTCACAATTGTCGGCGTCAATGATGATGGACCGAACGGCCTGGCATCAGGACCCCGCGCCCTCGTCAACGCGGCAGACATCGTCGTCGGTTCACAGCGCATTCTTGACCGTGAAGAGCTGAGCGACACTGAAACACATATCTGGGCATCACCGTTTGAGGACATGCTGAAGCAGATAAAAAGCTGGAGGGGTAAGAATGTTGTTATTCTTGCAACCGGCAATCCGATGCACTACGGCGTTGGCGCAACGCTGATCCGCCATATTCCACCAGAAGAGATGACCGTCATCCCCGCGCCTTCCGCCTTTTCTCTCGCGGCAGCAAGATTGGGATGGCCGGTTCAAAATCTCGATATGCTTTCACTCCATGGGCGGCCAGTCTCCCTGCTGCATCCATTTGTGCAGCCTGATGCTAAATTGCTTGCCCTGATGGGAGATGGCCAGACGGTGCACAAGGCAGCTTCACTGCTTTGCGAGCGTGGGTTTGCAGACAGCAAGCTCACGGTGCTGGAACATATGGATGGGCCCTATGAACGTATCGTGCGGCTGACTGCACTGGAATGCAGATCGCAGGATTTCGCAGATTTCAACACGCTCGGCATTGAATGTGTGGCTGGTGCAAAGGCAATCCTCCTGCCGCGCGTTCCCGGCCTTCCGGATGACGTCTATACCCATGACGGCCAGATTACAAAACGCGAGGTTCGCGCTGTCACTCTGGCAGCCCTTGGGCCGACGCCCGGTGCTTTGCTGTGGGATGTGGGCGCGGGCTGCGGCTCTGTCGCTATCGAGTGGATACGCGCAGCGAGTGATGCGCGGGCTATAGCCTTTGAGCAAAACAAGCCCCGCATCAAGATGATCGCGGAAAACGCAGTGGCACTCGGCGCACCGGGTCTGGAAGTGGTCGCGGGCGACGTGGGCAAGACGCTCAACGGCCATACCGCTCCCGATGCTATATTCCTCGGTGGTTCCGTGACCAGCAAGGAGGTTTTCAAGACCTGCTGGAGCGCACTCAAACCAGGCGGGCGTCTTGTCGCCAATGCGGTGACGCTGGAAGGGGAAGCCGCACTCATCTCCCGTCATGAGTCCCATGGTGGAGAGCTGGTGCGTATCGATATCTCGCACGTGACTTCGATCGGTACGCGCCGCGCGCTCAGGCCCCGCATGGCCGTAACGCAATGGCGCGTGACAAAGGACCGGGCATGATGAGCGCCAGGGGGACTCTGTACGGGGTAGGCGTGGGACCAGGAGACCCGCAGTTGCTGACCCTGAAGGCATGCGAAGTGATCCGGTCATCAGATGTACTGGCATATCCGGTGAATAGCGCGGGAGAGAGCTTTGCGCGATCCATAGCGTCCGGCGTGATCGTCGAGGGAACTGATGAGCTTCCCATCCATGTGCCCATGAAAGTGGAACGAGGCCCGGCTCAAGCCGCATATGACGTTGCCACTGGCGCCATCTCGGATCACTTGAATGCGGGGCAAAACGTCGCCTATCTGTGCATCGGCGACCCGCTCTTCTATGGCAGCTTTATGTATCTTGCCGCACGTCTGGGTGAAGAGCACACACTTGAAATCGTGCCCGGCATCACCTCGCTCTCAGCCTGTGCCGCGCGCACCCATATACCCCTGGGCGGGCGCAATGATATATTGAGCGTGATCCCCGCAATCCTTGATGAAGACGCACTGAAAGTCGCGCTGGCAGGAGCGGACATGGCAGTCATCATCAAGGTTGGCCGACATTTTGAAAAGCTACGCAATGTGATTGGTGCACTGGGCCTCATCGACAAGGCTGTGATCGTCGAAGGCGCAACGGGTGAGGACGAACACGTGACCCCGCTTGAAGACATCACGCCGGGAGAGCAACCCTATTTCTCGACCATTCTCCTGCGCCGGGGCGAATTGTCATGAGGGCTGCTCCTGCGATCATCCTACTGGGGCCATCGGGTCAGGAGACTGCACTGCGTATCAAGAGCCTTCTTAATGGCGCGGAGATTCACGGGCTGGAGACACGCGTTCCGGAGGCCGATATTGTCTTTAACAAAACGTCTGATCATCTCGCCAGCCTGTACCGCGAAGGGCGACCCATCATCGGCGTATGTGCGTCCGGCATCTTGCTTCGAGCGCTTGGACCCCATCTCACCGACAAGCGGGAGGAACCGCCCGTCATTGCCATGGCAGAAGATGGCTCCGTCGTCGTGCCGCTGCTTGGCGGGCATCATGGCGCAAACGAAGTAGCACGTGAGATTGCCGGTATGTTTGGAGTTGCCGCCGCGATCACCACCGCTGGAGACATCCGCTTCGGTGTCGCCCTGGATGCGCCTCCTGCAGGCTTTGCGCTCGCTAACCCTGAGCATTCAAAAGACGTAATGGCGGCGCTACTGGCAGGAGCGCATGTCCGTGTTACCGGCGATGCTCCATGGCTGGAAGAGGCGAAACTGCCGTTCTCTCCGGACGGCGAGGTAGAGCTGCTTGCCACGTACAATCGCGAAAAAGGCTCTTCAACAAGGCTTGTTTATCATACCGAATGCCTTGCCCTTGGCGTGGGGTGTGAGCGCGATTGCGAAGCTGATGAACTGATCGAGCTGGTGGAGAACACCCTCAATGCCCATAACCTCGCACCCGAGGCCATTGCCCTTGTCGCCTCGCTGGGCCTCAAGGCCGATGAGACCGCGATCAATGCGCTAGCCAATCATCTTGGTGTGCCTGCCCGCTTTTTCACCGCTGAAGAGTTGAACCAGCAGACGCCGCGGCTCAGGAACCCTTCTGATGTTGTGCTTCAGGAGGTTGGCTGCCCTGGAGTTTCGGAAGGCGCTGCACTTGCCTGTGTGAGCACGGACGGCAAACTCATTGTCGAAAAAAACAAATCTTCACGCGCCACATGCGCAATTGCCCAGGGGACTTCCCCAATAGATGTATTTTCGGTTGGCCGTGCACGCGGACATCTCTTCGTCGTCGGTATTGGACCCGGAGGCGAGGCATGGCGCAGCGCAGAGGCAGTTTCTCTTTTACGCGCGGCCACCGACTGGGTGGGCTACGGGTTGTATCTCGACCTGGTGTCGGATTTGTCGGAAGAGACGCGCGAACATCGATTTGAATTGGGCGAGGAAGAGGTCCGCGCACGTCATGCGCTTGAACTGGCCGGCGAAGGCCGGGACGTAGCACTTGTTTGCTCGGGCGATGCGGGCATTTACGCCATGGCGAGCCTCGTATTCGAGTTGCTCGATACCGGCAGCAGCGGCGCGGCCCTCTCCGATGCAGCAAGCCGCGTCGACATCACTGTCGTGCCGGGCATTTCAGCACTTCAGGCAGCGGCGGCAAAAGCAGGTGCTCCATTGGGGCATGATTTTTGTGCCATATCGCTTTCGGACCTTCTCACGCCATGGGAGGCAATCGAGAAACGCATTCATGCCGCCGCCGAGGGCGACTTTGTTGTCGCCTTCTACAATCCAAAATCACGCCGCCGCACGGACCAGCTCGGGCAGGCAATTTCGATCCTCAGCACAAATCGTCCTGACGACACGCCGGTCATCATTGCCGCTAGCCTCGGACGCCCGGAAGAGCACATTACAACCACAAGCCTTGGTACGTTTGATCCGGAGCAGGTGGACATGTTGAGCATCGTCATTGTGGGATCCAGCGCCACGCGGTGCATTGCCAAAATTCGGCCTGCGCGCATCTACACTCCGCGCGGTTACGAGGCCAAGGAGCATACCCCATGACCGTCCACTTCATTGGTGCAGGCCCCGGCGCTCCTGATCTGATAACCGTGCGCGGGCTGGAACTGATCAAACGTTGCCCGGTCTGTCTTTATGCCGGATCGCTGGTTCCGCGAGAGGTTGTCGAAGCTGCGCCAGATAATGCCCGCGTGCTCGATACGGCCCCCATGACGCTTGAAGAAATTATCGCGGAAATGGAAGCCGCCGATGCTCGGGGTGATGATGTAGCCCGAGTGCATTCCGGTGATCCGTCGCTCTATGGCGCGATTGCCGAGCAGATGCGTTTGCTTGAAGGGCAGGGTATTGCTTACGACATTACGCCCGGCGTACCCGCCTTTGCAGCGGCGGCAGCGGCGCTTGGTACCGAGCTCACCCTGCCGGAGATTGCTCAAACCATCATCCTAACCCGCACCGATGGCAAGGCGTCACCCATGCCGGAGGGCGAGTCGCTGGAACGCCTGGGCGCATTGGGTGCAACACTTGCCATTCATCTCTCGATCCGCAATCTGAAAGCAATCGAACGCGCACTCACGCCCCATTACGGGGCGGACTGCCCTGTCGCCGTCGTTTACCGGGCAAGCTGGCCCGATGAGCAGATCATTCGCGGAACGCTCAACGACATCTGGAGCAAAGTGCGCGCGGCCAAGATCACCCGCACGGCACTGGTTCTGGTAGGGCCGGTTCTGGGGGAAAGCAGGTTTCGCGACTCAGCCCTATATGATGCTGAGTACGAACATGTGCTTCGGAACAGGAAAACCAATGCGGCACCTTAAAAAAAATGCTGCTCGATCAACACCATCATTTCATCAACGCCCGAAGCCGTGGTCAGTGATGATTTTTCAGGGCGGGCAATCATGATGACCGGCAAGCCAAGTTCACGCGCCGCTTCAATCTTGGCGAAGGTGGCATCACCGCCGGAGTTCTTGGCCACCAGCACGGTAATGCGCTTTTCCTCCATCAGAGCTTTTTCCTGCTTGAGCGTAAAAGGCGGGCGGGCGAGGAGCAGTTCCGCATGATCCAGCACTTGCACCACCGGCGGCTCGATCATGCGTGCGACAACGTAAATATCATCTCGTTCAAGAAATGGCGCCACCTCCTGCCGCCCCACAGTCACCAGAACATGCGCTCCTTGAGGGATAATCCGCACAGCCTCGTCGATATCCGCAACTTCTCTCCAGTCATCCCCTGCCCTGCGATCCCAGGGAGGACGCTCAAGTCGCAAGACAGGAATGCCCGCCTGCGCACCCGCTTGTGCCGCATGGGCCGAGATTTGAACCGCGAAGGGATGGGTCGCATCAACCAGAAGCGTCATGTGCTCCCGGCTTGCAAATTCGCGCAAGCCTTCAACGCCACCAAAACCGCCAATGCGCACTTCTCCCGCGATCTTGCTTGGCTTCCGCGTTACGCCAGCAAGCGATGTAAGGGGCGAAAAACGCATATCTTCTTCAAGGCGCGCGGCCAGCAAACGCGCCTCCGCCGTGCCACCCAGAATGAGCATTCGGATTGGATCAATCGACATGGGTAATAATCTCACCCTGCCGGTCGATGATGACGATGTCGGCCTTTATATCCGCACTTCGCAGCGTGTCACGAGCGGTGACGAGCGCGTGGCGGGCGACAACACCGGCAATATTGATATTTTGAGACCGAGCCTTTTCGAGCACTTCCATCGCCGTGTTGGCCTTGCACGCCATCGCACACAAATCTGCGTCTCCCCCAGCCTCCCCAATGCGCTCCCCAAGCCAGTCGAAATCAACCTGGCTACGGCCCGAATGGAGATCAAGCCGCCCTTGTGCAAACTTGGTCATCTTGGCGAAGCCACCCGCAACGGTGACACGGGGCACGGGATGGGTGCGCAGATATTTGAGCATACCACCAACAAAGTCACCCATGTCGATAAGCGCCTGGTCATCAAGACCGTGCAGCTTTTTGACAGCTTGCTCCGACGTCGATCCGGTTGCGCCCGCAAGGTGGGTAAGCCCTTCAGCACGCGCCACGTCAATGCCACTGTGAATGGCGTGAATCCATGCCGAGCAGGAAAAGGGTTTTACAATTCCAGTGGTGCCGAGAATGGAAAGTCCGCCGACGATGCCAAGACGCGGGTTCCAGGTTTTACCTGCCATCTCCAGCCCCCCGGGAACGGAAATTTCAACTTCAATATCCGGGGCCACGCCGAAGGACTTCGCCACGTCCTCGACTGTCTCCCGGATCATCTTGCGCGGGACCGGATTGATGGCAGGCTCTCCAGGCTCAATCGGCAGGCCCGGCTTGGTCACCGTCCCAACACCTTCACCCGCCTTGAAGGCCACGCCGGTACCATCCATCCCTCGCCTGACCGTGGAAATAATGAGCGCGCCGTGGGTCACATCCGGGTCATCGCCAGCGTCCTTGACGATACCGGCCCGCGCCCAGCCCTCGCCCGTTTCTTCAAGCGCCAGGGCGAAGGCCGGGGTTTCTCCCTTGGGGAGTGCGATTTCGACCGGGTCGGGGAAGGTGCCATCGAGCAAGGCTGTCAGCGCGGCGCGCGTCGCAGCTGTAGCACAGGCGCCCGTGGTCCATCCGCGCCTCAGCGCCGGCTTATTCTGACTGGTTGGCTCGACCATGACCTGAACTCTATACACCCGGGAGACGAACTCTCATACTTTCGCAAGAGCCTGAGGACACACGAGAAAAGCTGATGAAACCAACTCCCGACAACACACAGGACGCAACCTCCAGCAAAAACGCAAGCCATAAAGGCTTCGCCGCTCTGGATGGTGCCGGGTTTCCTGATTTTGCGCCCGGTTCTGTTTGGCTGGTTGGTGCCGGACCCGGCGCGCCGGGCCTGCTCACCCTGCTTGGCTATCATGCACTCACACAAGCAGATGTCATCGTTTATGACGCGCTTGTCAGTGACGCCATTCTCGAGTGGAAGCGCGAGGACGCGCAACTGGAGTTTGCCGGTAAACGCGGCGGCAAGCCCTCGGCCAAGCAACAGGATATATCGCTGCGGCTGGCTGAGCTGGCGAAGGAGAACAAGCGCGTCCTGCGTCTCAAGGGTGGTGACCCTCTGATGTTCGGGCGCGGCGGTGAAGAGTGCCAGGTGCTCGCCAGGGCGGGCATCCCGTTCCGCATCGTGCCGGGCATCACGGCTGGTGCGGGCGCGCTGGCTTATGCAGGAATTCCGACCACCCACCGAGACACAAATCACTCTGTGCTGTTTCTCACTGGCCATGATTCCAGCGGCGACGTGCCAACTGGCGTGGACTGGGAGAAGGTCGCCAGCGCTTCCCCCGTCATTGTCATGTATATGGCGGTGCGGAACCTTCCGAAAATCGGCACGACGCTGCTCGGTTTCGGGCGTGCGAAAGACGAGCCGGTGGCCATCGTTTCCAATGCCTCCATGCCAGAGCAATCTGTTCATATAACAACACTTGCCGCAGTACCTGACGATGAGGACATCACAACGCTCCCCACACCCGCACTGGTCGTCATCGGTAGGGTGGTGGATTTCCATGAAGACCTCGACTGGTATGTAAAGACACTCCGGGAGAATGCCCTTGGCTAATCCGCTCGGGCTCGTCATTGCGGCACCTTCATCCGGCGCTGGCAAAACACTCGTGACACTTGGGCTGCTGCGCGCATTGGCGCGGGCCGGAACGGATGTAGCTTCCGCCAAGGCCGGACCGGACTATATCGACCCGCGTTTTCATGAAGCGGCAAGCGGTCGCCCCTGCTTCAATCTGGATGGCTGGGCCATGCGCGAGGACCTCATTGCGAGCCTCGCCGAGCAATGCGCGCAAGGCACCGGCTTGATGCTTATTGAAGGTGTCATGGGGCTTTTCGACGGGGCGGCGGGAGGCGGCGGCTCGACTGCCGACCTGGCTGCCACGCTTGGATTGCCCGTGGTGCTGGTGGTCGACGCCAAGTCGCAAGGCCAGTCCGCGGCGGCCATCGTGAAGGGCTTTGCCGAGTTCCGGGATGGATGCCGGATCACGGGAGTGATCTTCAACCGGGTGGCCAGTGAAAGCCACGCCGCCATCGTCACGGACGCGGTTCAACCGCTGGGCATCCCCGTACTTGGCGCCGTGAAGGAAGACCGCGCCATTGTGGTGCCCTCACGCCATCTGGGTCTTGTTCAGGCCAGCGAACATAAAGCGCTCGATGTCTTTCTCGACCGTGCGGCGGATCTTCTCGATGACGCTGTTGATCTCAATGCACTTGCCGGTATCGCCCGGCCCCTCACATCAATAAAAACCAAGACATCGCATCTTCCTCCGCTGGGCCAGCGTATCGCAGTGGCGCGTGATGAGGCGTTCGGCTTTGCCTATCCGCACCTTCTTGCTGCGTGGCAATCCTCGGGGGCAACCGTGATACCCTTTTCGCCTTTGGGGGATGAAGCGCCAGATAGCGGCGCCGATGCTGTGTACCTGCCAGGCGGGTACCCGGAACTCCATGCAGGTCGCCTGGCGGCAAACGGCGTCTTTCTGGCTGGATTGGAGCAGGCGAGTGAACGCGGCGCGCTCATTTACGGCGAGTGCGGAGGATTCATGACCCTCGGGCAATATCTCATCGATGCAGATGGTACACGCCACCAGATGGCGGGGCTTCTGCCCCTTGGCACGAGCTTCGCCGAACGCGGTCTTAAGCTCGGTTACAGGCGGCTCACCCACAAAAGCCCCCTGCCCTGGCCGCATACATTACGCGGTCACGAATTTCACTATTCGACGCTGCACTGGCAAGGTGAGGGCGACACGCTGTTCGAGGCGGAAGACTCGCGGGGAGAGACGCTTGGCAAGATCGGCCTGGCGCAAGACAATGTGATGGGATCATACGCCCACATCGTTGATATTGAAGGCGGCCCATGAGTGCAGCTCTCATGATCCAGGGCACGGGCTCAGATGTTGGCAAATCGCTGATTGTCGCGGGGCTTGCGCGCGCCTTTACCATGCGGGGCTTGAGCGTACGTCCATTCAAGCCGCAGAACATGTCAAACAATGCTGCCGTGACGGCTGATGGCGGTGAGATCGGTCGCGCGCAAGCGCTGCAGGCCCGGGCCTGCAACACACCACCGACCACCCATATGAACCCGGTTCTGCTGAAACCTGAAACCGACACTGGTGCGCAGGTGATCGTGCGCGGGAAGCGCAACGCCACAATGAAAGCCCGTGAATGGATGCTCGAACGCACGCAGTTCATGCCCGCGGTGCTGGAGAGTTTTGAACATCTGTGCACAGAGGCCGACCTCGTGCTGATCGAAGGCGCAGGCAGCCCGGCGGAGGTTAACCTTCGCAAGGGCGATATCGCCAATATGGGCTTTGCTCATGCAGCGGATGTTCCAGTGGTGCTTGTTGGTGACATTCACCGGGGTGGCGTCATTGCCAGTATTGTCGGCACGTTCGAGGTTATCTCACCGGAAGATGGGGACCGGATCGCGGCCTTTCTGATTAACAATTTCCATGGCGACACATCGCTGTTCGAAGATGGTGTGCGCACCCTTGAGGCGCGCACGGGGCGCACCTGCGCGGGCGTCATTCCCCATTTTGCCGATGCTTCGAAACTGCCTGCTGAAGATGCGGTTGCTCTGGATCATGTGAAGAGAAAAAGCGACGGCAAAATCAAAATCGCTGTGCCCCGTCTCTCACGCATTGCCAATTTCGATGATCTCGATCCCCTGTCCCACAGTCCGGAAGTGACATTGGACATCGTGCAACCCGGACATCCGCTCCCCGGGGACGCGGACCTCATTCTCCTTCCGGGAAGCAAATCCACCCTTGCAGATCTTGGCTTTTTGCGAGCGCAGGGCTGGGACATCGACATATTGGCACATGCCCGACGCGGCGGACGCTTGCTGGGCCTGTGCGGCGGGTACCAGATGCTCGGGAAAATGGTGCATGACCCGGACGGCGTTGAAGGCACGCAGGGCAGCGCTGAAGGGCTTGCCCTGCTGGATATCGAAACCTCGCTCACCAGCGACAAGGCGCTGGCGAATGTGAGCGCATTGCATGTGCCAAGCGGTAAAAAACTGACCGGGTATGAAATCCATCTAGGGAACAGCGAAGGCCCCGACTGCGCCCGTCCTTTCGCGAAAATTTCAGACCGGTATGATGGAGCCACTTCGGCGAATGGTCTCGTTGAAGGCACTTATCTGCATGGTATCTTTTCATCCGACGGGTTTCGTGACGCATATCTCGCACAGCTCGGCGCGACTGCCACGCAGTCGCATGCCCATGACGCGATGGTTGACGCCACTCTCGATGCTCTTGGCGCACATATGGAATCGCATTGCGACCTCGACCAGCTTTTTGAAATCGCCAAATCCCGGAAAGCGGCAGAACGCCAGAAAGCTGTGTCATGACACAACCCGAGTTTGATGACACATTCCGCGCGGACTTCGAGAAGCTTCTTGAATGGCGCCGCGACGTCCGCAGGTTCACAAGCGACCCCGTAGACCCAAAGCTTATTACCCGCCTTCTTGAACTCGCCGATCACGCCCCTTCTGTTGGCCTGAGCCAGCCCTGGCGGTTTGTGCAAGTGACGGACAGCGAACAGCGCGATGCCATCTGCTCATCCTATGAGCGATGCAACGCCGAAGCGCTCAAGGGTTATGACGGCGATAACAGCACGCTTTATGCCCGCCTGAAGCTTGAGGGCCTTCGCGAGGCGCCCGTTCAGTTTGCCGTCTTCTGTGATGAGGAAACGCAAAAGGGCAAGGGCCTTGGGCGCCAGACCATGCCCGAAACACTGCGCTATTCCGTCGTCAACGCCATACATACTTTCTGGCTGGCCGCGCGGGCGCATAATGTGGGCATGGGATGGGTATCGATCCTGGAACCCGAAGAAGTTCGCAAAGCGCTCGCGGCACCGGACGACTGGACGCTGGTGGCTTACTTGTGTGTCGGTTACCCGCAGGAAGACCATGCCGACCCGGAACTTGAACGCGCCGGGTGGGAAAAGCGGAAATGAATTTTGATCCGCTGAGCCTGATACTGGCCGCCACCGCACTGCCCGTCGCGGCTGCGGCGCTGCTTGTCGAGAGACTGTTTGGCTATCCGAATGGCCCGCAAGCGTGGATCGGGCACCCGGTACAATGGCTTGGCGCACTCATCGGCGCGCTTGACCGCATCTTGAACAAAGGCGACGCCCGCAAGCTGCGCGGGCTGCTGGCGCTCATCCTCGTTGCGGCGGTCACGCTTGCGCTCACCCTGCCGCTAACGCTTTACCTGCGAGGATTTGAGAGCGGCTGGATTGGCGAGGCATTGCTCGCCAGCACTTTGCTGTCGCAGAAATCCTTGGAAGATCATGTGAGCGCGGTGGCGGATGGCCTGAGAAAAAGCCTTGAATTGGGTCGCGAGGCCGTCAGCCATATTATCGGGCGCGATCCCAAGACGCTCGACGCGAGCAGCGTCGCCAAGGGCGCGCTGGAGAGCCTGGCTGAAAACATGTCCGACGGTGTTCTCGCCCCGCTGTTCTGGCTGCTCGTCGCGGGGCTTCCGGGGGCTGCTCTCTACAAGGCCATCAACACCGCCGACAGCATGATCGGCCATAAGTCCGGCGACTATCTCGACTTTGGCTGGGCGTCGGCGAGGACAGACGATCTCGTCAATCTGATCCCGGCCCGCACCACGGGGTGGCTCATCGCGCTGGCTGCCGCCCTTTCCTCCGGCATGTCGGGAAGCAGTGCAGTCCGCGCCATGGCGAGCTGTGCGCCGAACCACCTCTCACCCAATGCCGGGTGGCCGGAAGCTTCCCTCGCCGGGGCGCTGGGTATCCGTCTCGGCGGCCCGCGCAGCTATCGGGGGCGCAGGGCCGATCTCGCCTGGATGGGAGATGGCCGGACAAAACTCAAGAGGGATGATATCTGCAACGGTTTGAGGCTCTATAATACGGGGCTGAATGTCGTCACCCTGCTCATAGTCATTGCATGCATCATTGCGTGGACGGTTTGAGCACCATTGGCAGCCCTGCCGTCACCAGCACCACCTCATCGGCTGTTTGAGCCACGCGCCGGTTGGCATCTCCTGCGGCATCGCGGAAGCGGCGCGCCAGCTCATTAACGGGCACGATGCCGCCGCCGACTTCATTCGACACCAGCACGATGGTCCCCGAAACATCCGCGAGGGCCTCAAGCAACGCACTCACCGCCAGTTCGCAATCCTCCTCGGCCAACAGCACATTGGTGAGCCAAAGAGTCAGGCAGTCTATGAGGATAAAACTTCCCTCCGCTGCCGCCCCGCGTAGCGCGCCGGGCAAATCAAGCACCGCGCCAACGGTTTCCCAGTCACTCCCGCGCCTGTCGCGATGGGCCTTGATACGCACGGCCATTTCCTCGTCATGAGCCTGTGCCGTGGCGATATAGACGCGCGGCCCTTTCCAGCCTTTGGCCAGCTGTTCCGCATAGGCGCTTTTGCCCGAGCGCGCGCCGCCGAGAACAAGCGTGCATTTTCCTGACCTGCTCATGTCAATGCCGCCAGTATCAGGAGGACGGCTGTCTGCGCAAGCTGCTCGCCCGCGCCCAGAACATCGCCGGTGAAACCGCCAATCCGCCTGGAGCTGAGGACGGCGACACAACCAACCGCCGCGGCTATCGCCAGCACGGCGAGCGCGGCTGTGAGGACCGGCAGATGCAGCGCGACAAGTCCGATACCAAGCACAAACGCCGCTATTATCGAACCGCGCGGGGGGTTCGCAACGCTCGCGCCCAATCCGTCATCGCGGGCAGGCGGGAGCAGCACCAGCAGCGCGACAATCGCGAGCCGTCCCAGGATCGCCGAACATATAAGCCCCGCCAGAACGGAGTGCAGTGCCAGCCCGGCAATCCCGCCCCAGCGCAAGCCGAAGATTAAAATAAGCGCAATCACGCCGTAGGTTCCGATGCGGCTGTCCCGCATGACGCCAAGCACTGCCTCCCTGCCACCTCGCGCACCCAGCCCATCGGCAAAATCTGCCAGCCCGTCTTCATGCAGGGCCCCGGTGATCAGGACTTGCGAGGTGAGCGCCAGCCCGGCTGAAAGCGCCAGACCAAGGCCCGCAAGCTGCGCCGCGAACCATACGAGCGCGCTCAGCGCCCCCACGCCCGCGCCGACCAGAGGGTAAGCCCATACGCTGCGAGAGAGCTGTGACACCCCATGCGCTTCGCGCAAGGGCATGGGCAACCGGGTGAGCAACCCGAAAGCCGCGAGAATGTCATCGACAAGCGTGCGCATGAATATCACTCCCGGGCGTCCACACCGGCGGCGGCAAACGTCGCCATGCCGTTATGCGCCGCCACCGCGCCGCGCAGGATACCCAGAGCAATCGCCGCGCCGGTGCCTTCACCAAGGCGCATGCGTAAGTTCACCACCGGCTCCTTGCCAAGACTCTCAAGCAGGCGCGGATGCGCCGGTTCAGCCGATACATGCCCGGCCAGGCAATGATCGAGCGCGCCCGCCTGCGCTTTGTCCAGCACCAGTGCGGCGGCGCAGCACACCTAGCCATCGAGCAGTACTGGGATACGGCGTGCTCGCGCCTCCATGATCGCACCCGCGATGGCCGCCAGTTCACGCCCGCCAAGCCTGCGCAGCGCCTCGAAAGGGTGGACGCAATGTTTCACGTGCAACTCCAGCGCGCGGGCGACGACATCGGCTTTGCGCGCGACACCGGCCGGGTCAAGCCCGGTTCCGGGGCCGGTCCAATAGGCTGGCGAGCCTTCAAGAAGAGCACAGCAAAGCGCCGCGGCCGCCGTGGTATTTCCAATGCCCATTTCGCCGAGCAGAACAATATCCGCATCCTCAGGCACCGAGGCGGCCCCGCGCGCGAGTGCGTCCTCGCACTCCTCCACGCTCATGGCGGGCGCAAGCGTCATATCGGCGGTCGGCGTTTCCAGATCGAGGGGGATGACGCGCAGCTCCGCGCCATAGGCGTCACAGAGCTGGCAGATGGCCGCGCCGCCGCTCTCAAAATTTCCCACCATCTGCGCGGTAACGCTCGGCGGGTAGGGGGACACCCCCTGCGCCGTCACGCCGTGATTGCCGGCAAAAACCAGCGTCAGGGCGCGCTCAAGCCGGGGCGTCTCGCGGCCCTGCCATTGGCTGAGCCAGCAGGCGAAATCTTCAAGTCTGCCCAATGCGCCGGGAGGCTTGGTCAGCGTGTCCTGACGCGCGCGCGCGGCCTCATGCGCCTGCTTGTCCGGGCCAGGCAACGTCTCAAGAGAAGGGGCCAATCCCTCCCACCAATGGGTTTCGGTATCGTTATGTCTATCGCTCGGGGACACGGCGCGCCTTGCGTGACTCAAGGAAAAATCGGCAACGCGCGACCATGCCACAATGAGCATGGCGATGCGAGGCCGCTGCTCCATGTCGGCCCGGAAATTGTCTGGAGAAAGGTGCAGGCCGGGCATTTGATTGCCCGGCCTGCTTGAGCCTTAGGGTCTGGACCCTAGAAGTCGATGCGCTCGATATCGAAGAAGTTGACCGTCGAGCCGTCGCTGAGCGTGATAACGCCATCGGCATCGTCGGAGAGGTTCAGGCCGTTGGCGTCCTGACCATCGATCGTTCCTTCGGTCAGCGAGACCGTCCAGTCGACGCCATAAGTGCCGAGATTGTTGCCGCCGGACGCATCCTGCAGAAGGATCGTGTCTGTCCAGCCGCCGCCTGCTCCGCCATTTATGGTGTCGGTGCCATCACCCATCTGGAAGATGAACATGTCGGAACCGGACTCGCCAGACAGCGTGTCATTGCCGGCATCGCCGGACAAAATGTCGTCACCACCGCCACCATAGATGGTGTCGTTGCCGTCGCCGCCATTGACCGTGTCGGCGCCGTCGCCCAGATCTTCATCACCATTGGTGGTGTCGAAGGTGTCGTCGCCCGCGCCGAGATAGGCGGTGTCGTCGCCCTCGCCGCCGGAAACTGTATCGTCACCGTCGCCGCCATAGATGAAGTCGTCGCCCGCGCCGCCATCGAGCGTGTCGCCGCTGGAGAGTTCATACATCTGAACATTGTCGAGAGCGACACCGCCGTAATCTTGAGTGCCATCCTCATCAAATCGAACTGTGTCAGTTGCGTCACCTGATCCAGCGGTCACGGTATAGGTATAGGTTGTCATCGTTCCGCTGGAGGGGTCTATAGTGTCCAGCAACTCGCCGTTCCAATAGACTTCCATAATCTCATTATACCCGGACATATCAGCCACATCGAAAGAGAGCTGATAGGAGGATCCGCTGGACAGACCGGAAACAGCCTGCTCGATGATGGAGTTGCCTGAACTGCTTTCCATATCGAGGTAAGTGCTGCCATCGCTGGCTGTGACGCCGTGCTCACCGCTGAAGGAAAGATCAAATCCGTTCCCGTTGGCGTCCGACCAGCCCGTTGAGCCATTTTCGAAGCTGCCGTTTGTAATCAGGTTCGGTCCGGTGACGGTCTGCGCACCGCTGCTCAAGCCGTAAATGATATCCGTACCGGAACCGCCTGTAATGACATCGGTGCCATCGGTGCCGATGTGAATGCCGATGGTCTCGGCATATGTGTTTCCACCAGCATCAGTGACCTGCACAGTGACATTCTCGCTGTCCACAGCGGAAATATCGTGATCGCTCACCAGCGAGATATCGCCCGTATTGACGTCGATGGTGTACTGGCCGCCGGCATCATCGGTGAGCGTGTAGGTGTAAGTGTCGCCGGAATCCGGATCAACGACCGAGGCCACACTGGCCACGACCGTGCCTGCGGCAACTGAATTGCTGCCCTCGATTGAAGCGCCGCCATTTAACGTAAAATCGTTATTGCCGGTCTCATCGACAATCCCGTCGCCACCCGCATTCATCACCCAGTAGGAATCAAGATCATCCACACTGTTCGGATCGGAGAAACTGGAATCGTAATTGTCAGCGATTTCCTGCGCCGTGCGTATGTCGTCGAACAGGCGCACCTCGCTGACATCACCAACGAATATCTGGTCGCTATTGAAACCGCCGCCCAGAGAATCCTGTTCCTGGCCGATGATGAAGGTGCCGCCGGATTCAAAATCCTCGCCGGTCTGGAAACCGGTTGTCGAATATTCGGCTGAACCATCCACATAGACTATCAGCTCACCATTGTCGCTGTCCCAGGTGACAGAAAGCGTATGTGGTGTCCCATCGAACAGGTCGGTTGCCAAAGCGCCCGTGCTTTGCCCCTGGTCCTCGATATAGATGTCGAGGCTGCCGTCTGCCCGGGCGATGATGGCGAACTCATTGTCCTCTCCGCCATACCCACCGGTTGCGTAAGACACAAGCGGCGAACCGTTCGTCGGGATCGTGTCCGATGTGAATGACATCTCGAAAGTGATCTCGTCATCCGGGAAATTGTTGAAATTACTGGCCGAGACATATTCGTCCGTCGCACCACCCTCATTCAGTTGGAGAACCGGAACGTCGACGCTCAGACTTTCGTTGCCAACAAAGGTCAGGTCGGTCGGCGCTTCATTGATATCACTGACACCAATATTGAAGCTCTGAACCGAGCTGGAGCCATCAGCTGAAGTTGCGGTGACTTCGATCGTGTGACCTGTATCCGTCTCGTAATCCAGCGCACCGGCAACTGTCACTTCACCCGTGTTCGCGTCGATCGCGAACAGTCCGCCCGCATCGTCGGAGAGCGAATAGGTGACCGTGCTGTTGGTGGCATCACCATCGGAAGCGGTAACATCAATACCAACCGTGGCGCCCACGCTTGCATTCTCGGCAACCGTGTTCGCGCTTCCATCCGTGTCCGTGACAGCACCAACATCGAACTCGTCGATATCGTTGACGTTGATGGTATAATTCTGGAGGCTCGTCGAACCGTCGGCCGAGCTTGCCGTGACCTCGATGTCATAGCTCGCCGCAGTCTCGCGGTCGATGGCCCCGGCAACCGTCACAACGCCCGTGTTCGCGTCGATGGCGAACAGGCCGCCCGCATCGTCAGAGAGAGTGTAAGTCACATTGCTATTGGTGGCGTCTGCGTCACCGGCGCTTGCCGTGATGCCGACCGTCGTGCCGATAGAGACATTCTCATCCACCGCGTTGGCGGTTCCGTCCGTATCGGAAACAGCACCAACATCGAACTCGTCGATATCATTGACGTTGACGGTGTAGCTCTGGGTCGAGGCCGAGCCATCGTCCGAGGTGGCCGTGACCTCAATGTCGTAGGAGGCGGCAGCCTCCCGGTCTATTGCGCCCGCGACCGTCACGACACCGGTGTTGGCGTCGATGGCGAACAGCCCGCCCGCATCGTCTGAAAGCGAGTAAGTCACATTGGAGTTTGAGCCGTCCGCATCAGAGGCCGAGGCGGTTATGCCGACACTCGTGCCGACAGATGCGTTCTCATTGACCGCGTTACCCGTGCCGTCCGTATCGGAGATGGCACCGACATCGAACTCATCCGCATCCAGAACGTCGATGGTGAAGGTCTCGGTGGAGGTTGAGCCATCATCGGATGTGGCGGTCACCTCGATGGTGTGGTCCGTGGCGCTCTCATAATCGAGCGCATTCGCGACCGTGACGACGCCGGTATTGGCGTCGATGGCGAAGAAGCCGCCCGGATTTGAGGACAGGCTGTATGTAACCGTATCCGTCACATCCGCGTCGGCGGCCAATGCTGTCACTCCAACTGCCGTGCCAACGGTTGCCGACTCGGACACCTGGTCCGCCGCGCCGTCATTATCCGTGGTCGCCGAGATGTTGAATTCGTCAACGTCATTGACGCCGATGGTGAAGGTTTGAACGCTTGAAGATCCGTCACTCGATGAGGCGGTCACCTCGATGTCGTGGCTCTGCGCGCCCTCAGCATCGAGAGCGCCTGCAACCGTCACGACGCCGGTGTTGGCGTCGATGGCGAACAGCCCGCCTGCGTCATCGGAGAGCGTGTAGGTGATCGTGTCGCCCGCATCCGGATCGCTCGCAACTGCTGTCACGCCGACAACGGTACCGACAGAGGAGTTCTCGTCCACATTGTCGGCCGCCGCATTGCTGTCGGAAACCGCGCCGACACCAGCTTCGTTCACGTCCGTGACGCCGATATTGAAGGTCTCGACGCTGGTTGACCCGTCGGCGCTTGTAGCGGTGACTTCAATCGTATGGCCGGTCGCGGTCTCATAGTCGAGCGCACCGGCGACGGTGACGACACCGGTATTGGCGTCGATGGTGAACAGCCCGCCCGCATCGTCGGACAGGGAGTAGGTGACGCCTGAGTTGGTGGCGTCGCCGTCAGAGGCCAGCGCCGTGACGCCGACCGTGGTGCCCACGCTGGCATCTTCAGCAACCGTATTGGCACCGCCGTCATTGTCTGTCGGCGTGGTGACGTCAAACTCGTCGATATCGTTCACATTGACGGTGTAGCTCTGGGTTGAGGTCGAGCCATCGTCCGAGGTGGCCGTGACCTCGATGTCGTAGCTCGCCGCCGCTTCGCGATCGATGGCGCCCGCCACCGTGACCACACCCGTGTTGGCGTCAATCGCGAACAGCCCGCCTGCATCATCGGACAATGTGTAAGTGACATTGGAATTGGAGCCGTCCGCATCGGAAGCCGAGGCGGTTATGCCGACACTCGTGCCGACAGAAGAATTCTCGTCGACCGCGTTACCCGCGCCATCCGTATCGGAGATCGCGCCGACATCGAACTCGTCCGTATCGAGCACGTCGATGGTGAAGGTCTCGGTAGAGGTGGAGCCATCATCCGATGTGGCGGTCACCTCGATGGTATGATCGGTGGCGCTCTCATAATCGAGCGCATTCGCGACCGTCACGACGCCGGTATTGGCGTCTATGGCGAAGAAGCCGCCCGGATTGGAGCTGAGTGAATATGTAACCGTGTCGGTGACATCGGCATCGCTCGCCAATGCGGTGACACCAACAGCCGTGCCGACGCTGGCCGACTCAGAAACCTGATCGGCGGAGCCGTCATTATCAGTGGTCGCGGAAATGTTGAACTCGTCAACGTCATTGACGCCGATGGTGAAGGTCTGGACCGAAGTTGACCCGTCGGTGCTGGTCGCTGTGACCTCTATATTATGGCTCTGCGCGCCCTCAGCATCGAGAGCGCCAGCGACCGTCACAACGCCCGTATTGGCGTCGATGGAGAACAGCCCGCCTGCATCGTCGGACAGGGAATAGGTTACCGTATCCGTCGCATCAGCGTCGGTGGCCACGGCTGTCACGCCAACGACTGTTCCAACCGTTGAGTTCTCATCAACGGCATTGGCTGCGCCGTCTGAATCCGTTACAGCGCCCGTATCAAATTCATCCGCATCGGCGATGTTGACATTAAAATTCTGCTGCGAGGTCGAGCCGTCGCTGCTGGTGGCCGTCACGGTGATGGTGACGCTCGGTTCGGTTTCGGTATCGAATGACGCTCCGGACGCAACCCGCACCGTGCCGTCGGGATCGACCGTAAAGCGCGGATCGTCAACCGTGTAGCCCACTGTATCCGTACCGTCGGCGTCTTCCGCATTGACGACGATTCCTGTGGTATCACCCGCAGATGCGTCTTCAGAAATTGTATTGGCGCTGGCGTCCGTGTCGGAAACTGCGCTCACATCGAACTCGTCAACATCGTTGACTGTGATGGTAAATGTTTCGGTATACGTATTACCCGCGCTGTCGGTGACCTGCACGCTCACATCATGGCTTGTGGCGCTCTCGTAATCGATGGCAGCTCCCGGCGCGACGACAATCTGGTCGCCAACCACCTGGAAGAAACCCGAAGGGTCGTTGACCAGCGTATATGTGAATGTGTCGCCGCCATCCGGATCAGTAGCCGAAAGCGTGGCGACCACCGTGGCGCCGGACGCGTTTTCATCAACGCCGAGATTGTCGGCGGAAATATCGGTCGGAGCATCGTTCGCCGCCACCGGTTCAGGCGCAGGTGCGACTTCTGCGCTCGGCGTGCCAGCGACCGTCGAAGCGGGCGCAACAGTATCACTCGGAGTGCTGGTTAATGCCTCGGCGGCAGGCTCAACGCTCAGCGGGTCGCGCGGCGCGTCACCTTCGCCGGCCAATGGCGCAGCAGCAGCGCTGTTCTCACCGCTGTCATCGTCGCGCCCCGAAGAACGCGCAGTTGCGGCTTCGTCTTCCGAAACGCCGCTGGAAGATCCAGCCGGCGTGGATGCGCCATCCGCCTCCGCGCCGCGCTCAGCTTGCGTTTCCCCGGTGCCCTGATCGGGCATGCTGCCAGGCCCGTCAGCGTTCGGACTTCCAGCGGCATCAATACCGGCCTCGTCGGATGCCCGGCCGCCTTGACCGGGCAAGACCACATCATGACGGTCTACCGGCGCATCGCCGCCGGAAATCGAGTCATAGGCAAGATCGCTATCCTCTTTGGATTTTGAGGATGCTTTTGAAATCCGCTGTTCGTTTGACATGACGCCCCGTAATCTTGTGATTTTTTCGCATTGATCGGCACGAGATTTACCAGCCAAAGGCTCCTATAAAGATAACCAGACGCCAAATAGTCGCCATGAATGAGTTCGAAGTTAACAAATAGTCTATCTCATTATCACATATTTAACCGTAAGAAAGTCGTGTAAATAAATTATTTAACATATTAATACTTTGTTTTACTTAATTTCTTCTAATTTAAGCCACTGGCCGCAGAGCGGCTCCATTGCAATGCCGCGCCTTGCCGGGGCGCTATGGTTAACGGAAGGCTAACGAATAGGAGCTAGGAGGGAGAGGATTAGGAGAACTTCTTGGGGGCAGGCCTTTAAGGGCGGCATGACAGAAAATAAGCCTAAGCTGGACAAACCTTTGGTCCATGAGGCGAAGGACGCGGGTGAACGCCCGACCGTCCAGAGTTTGCGTAATCGTCTGAGGGCAGAATATGAAACTGACAAGGGTGCTGACCAGCGCCCCAAAAAGTCGTGGCTGAAGCGCAAGGCGAAACCGCCCAAATCCGCTCCCGCGCCTGCGCCTGCGCCTGCGCCTGACAAAGCCAGCCCCGAAGCTGAAAAGAGTGACAAACCGCGCCCTAAAAAGTCGTGGCTGAAGCGTAAAGCGAAACCGCCCAAATCCGCCCCTGCGCCTGTCCCTGACAACGCCGCGTCTGACGCCGAAATTCCGCCCGCATCCGAGCCCGTAAAGGACGAAGCCAATACTCCGCCCCTGTCCGCGCGCGCCCCCGCGCCGCCGCCGCCCGCCCCCGCGGCTGAACTGCCGCCTCCAACACCCCCGAAAGCGCAAGTGCCGCCCAAGCCGAAACCGGGATCGGGGCGAAAAAACACGCTAAAAACCAACGGAGCAAGCCGGATTTCCGCCCCGCTTTCGCGGCTGGCGGCGGGAGTGAAGGCGGCATCGAAAGAGCGCAATCTCGATAACTTGCTGGATATTTTTAAAGAAGGCCTGCGCCTGCCGACGCCAATCATCGTCGCCTCAATCGTGTCCTCATTTTTAGGCTTGGCCTTACCGCTGGCGGTGCTGCAAATCTACGACCGCATTCTGCCCAACCAGTCGATAGAAACGCTGACGCTGCTGACGCTGGGTCTGTTCGGCGCCTTCGCGCTGGATGCCGTGCTGAAAATCCTGCGCTCCTATCTGCTGGGGTGGAACGCGGTGCGCTCCGGCTTCGACGCGCAACTCTCCGCCGTTACCCGGCTTCTCAGAGCCCCTCACGCCCGCGTCGAGAAAGAACCTCCGGCCATCTGGGTTGACGGGCTAGAGGCGGTGCGCGAATTGAGCGCGTTCGAGGGCAGCCAGTCGCGTCTGCTCACCCTGGATATCCCGCTCGCCAGCATATTCCTCATCGTGCTCGGACTGGTCGGCGGTCTGCTGATCATCGTGCCCCTCCTGCTGATCGCCGGTTTCGGGGCGTATGCCGCCATTCACGGCGCGCGCCTGCAACAGGTGCTGGCCAACCGCTCGGAACAGGATAACCGCAAGCACGATTTCCTGGTGGAATCCCTCGGCGGCATCCACACGCTCAAGGGCCTGGCCATGGAGCCGATGATCCTGCGCCGCTTCGAGCGGCTGCAGAAGGGGTCGGCGATCGCCAGTTACGACACCATCCTGCTCGGCAACAAGCTGCAGTCCATGGGCATCATGTTCGCCAACCTGATGATGATTTCCGTGGTTTCCGTGGGCGCCCTGTTTGTGATGGCCGGGGAGCTCAGCATCGGCGGGCTTGCCTGCTGCTCTCTGCTGTCAGGACGCCTCACCCAGCCGGTGCTGCGCGGCATTGGCATGTGGACCGAATTTCAGAACATCCAGCTGGCCCAGGGACGCGCCGGGAAATTCAATGAACTCGAGGTGAGCGCCGCTACGGCCAACTCTCAGGCAGGTGAACTCACCGGTTCGATTGAACTGAAAGATGTGGGCTTCGAATATCCAGGCGCGAAAAAGCGTTCCTGCCTTGCCGGTGTATCGCTGCAGGTCCGCCCCGGCGAATTTGTCGGCATCAAGGGAGAGGATGGCAGCGGCCGCTCGACGCTGGTGAAGCTGATCACCGGCGAGCTCAAACCCACCAGCGGGTCCGTGGTGATAGGCGGACTTGAATCCTGCCCGAACCGGGAACAGCTGCAGGTCAAGGACGTGGCCTATGTTTCCGCCCATTCGGCAACTTTCAAGGGCACAATCCTGGAAAATATCACCATGTTCCGCACCGGAGCGGCGATCGAGGCCGCGCAGCACGCAGCCAAGCTCATCGGGCTGGAAGACGAAATTCACCGCCTGCCGGACGGCTATGACACGCCGCTTGCGCAAGGCGTGGCGCAGACGCTCTCTTCCGGTCTGCTACAGCGCGTTGCCATCGCCCGGGCGCTGGCGCGCAACCCGAAAGTCCTGATTTTCGATGAGGCCAATACCCTGCTCGACTTCCAGAGCGACGCGGCCCTGCGCGCGGGATTAGAGAAACTCAAGGGCCGCATGACGGCAATCATCATCTCCAACCGGCCCTCCTTCCTCTCCATCGCCGAACGGGTCTACGCACTCAAGGACGGCACACTGGAACGGCAGCAGTTTGAAGCGGCGCCAACCGCCGCGCAGGCACCCGTTCAAGGGACGGCCGCATGACCATGGCAGGCACACAGACAGCTGCGCAAAGCGCACCCGGCACGGCTGACAGCCCGCCAACCGGCGCTGAAACAGGCGGCAACCCGGTGCATGGGCTTCAGGACCAGCTCGGATCCGCATTCACCGGGCGCAAGCTGGAGAAGCTGGATGATTCCACACCGGCCGCGGCCTGCCTGAAACCGCTTCTCCTGGCGCTGGAATGGACCGGACAGGAGCGTCACCTGATGGAGGCGCTGCCGCATCTCGAGCCGCTCCACGACATCGACGACCTTCGCGCCCTGCTGTCGCGGATCAACTACCGCACCACGCACCGCTCCTACAAACGCTGCGAGATCAGTCCCGGCATGCTGCCCTGCCTGTTCAGCCGGAATGACGGCGATAGCGTGTCCGTTATCCTCGGCATTGAAGCTGACGGGCGACTGCTCACCTTTGACGGGACGAAGAAGGCGTTCGCCTACGTCCCCGCGGACGAGACATCCGGCGACGTCTATCTGGTGTCGGCGATCAAGGGCGACGATATTTTCGAGACCATCCACAAGCATGGCTGGGTGCAATACACCTTCGGGCGGTTC
>JAJFHP010000005.1 GCA_021775555.1 Hyphomicrobiales bacterium
GCTTCTTTGGCTGGGTCCATGGCGCGGGCACCCCGGGTGCAATTATTTCGGAGACCATGGCAGCGGCCATGAATTCCAATCTTGGCGGACGCGATCACGGCGCCATCTATGTCGAGCGCCAGGTGATCGACTGGGTTCGCAGGCTCTTCATGTTTCCTGAAACCGCAAGCGGCCTGGTCGTCAGCGGCACGTCGATCGCCACCATGATCGCGCTTACGGCGGCCAGGTTCCACAAGGTCGATTACGATGTTCGCCGCCGTGGCGTGCAACCCAGCGAAGGCAAGCTCGTGGGCTATGCCTCATCAGAAGCGCATAGCTGTATGGCACGCACATTCGATCTGATGGGGCTCGGCATGGATGCGCTCCGTTCAGTTCCTGCGGATAAAAATTTTCGCATGGATATCGATGCACTGAAAAAGGCCATCTCCGACGATCTTGAGGCAGGCAAAACTCCGTTCTGCGTCATGGGTTCGGCTGCGACCGTCAATACCGGCTCGATTGATGATCTGTCCGCCATCGCTGAAGTTTGCAGGGAGAATGAACTCTGGTTTCACGTCGACGGCGCGTTCGGCGCCATACCTGCTTTGAGCGATGTTCTGCGGCCCCGCCTCAAGGGGATCGAGCTGGCGGACTCGATCGCATTCGACTTCCACAAGTGGATGCATGTCCAGTATGACGCCGGGTTCGTTCTGATCCGTGATGAGGAAATTCACCGAGAGGCGTTCACCCTGCGTCGCGAATATCTCACAGCGGCACCCCGCGGTCTTGCCGCTGGCAACCCATGGTTTTGTGAATATGGCCCGGAACTTTCAAGAGGTTTCCGCGCGCTCAAAGTCTGGTTTGCACTGAAGGAGCATGGTGTCACGGCGATTGCCAGAAAGGTTGAGGACAATTGCCGTCAGGCCGCCTATCTCGGAGATTTGGCAAGGGACCATTCGCAACTCGAGCTGTGTGCCCCAGTGGATCTGAACATCGTATGCTTTCGCTATATCGTACCCGGCGCTGAGAACGAAAAACTGAACAAGCTCAATGCGGAAATCGTCATGGATCTGCAGGAGAGCGGGATCGCGGTTCCATCGACGACGAAGCTTGGTGATATCCTTGCAATTCGCGTGAACATTACCAATCACCGAACGAAGCAGTCGGATATGGATTTACTGGTCGATGCCATAGTCAAGGCAGGTGAAGTGATAATTGCAGACGACAAATAGACGAGCAGTGCAGAATATGAGGCCATAGCCAGAAAATACCACAATGTCAGCTCCTGGCACAAAGCAGACATTCCAGCCTATGAGGATTTATGTCCGCTATTGGGGGTAAAGCGGACTCTTTTTAGCTCCGCCATTTATGTCAGCTTATGACCCAAAGCGGACATGCGGACTTGTTTCAGATTTGGCTCCGCATTGCAGCATACCGACATCGCTATTTGAAAGACCCGGCCCTTGAAAGGCACCGGATCAATCATACTCGGGAATGCTGTTGTTCGTGTGTCAGGCCGCGCGAACCTGTTCTATGAATTTCTCAACTTCCGATTTCATCAGTACCGACTGTTTTGAAAGCTCGTCAGCCGCAGAAGTAACCTGACTGGAGGCCGTGCCGGCTTCCTGTGATGCCTGGGTTACGCCTGCGATGCTCGTAGAAACCTCCTGGGTACCAGATGCTGCTTCGGTAACATTGCGGGCAACCTCCTGGGTGGTTGCGCCCTGTTCCTCCATGGCGGCTGCAATTGCTGTCGAGGTTTGTTCCAGTTGACTGATGACCTTGCCGATATCAGCTATTCCAGTAACAGCGGTCCTGGTTTCACTCTGGATCTCTGAAACAAGCTCGGAGATGCCTTCCGTGGCCTTGGCGGTCTCGTTGGCGAGCGATTTCACCTCGCTGGCAACGACGGCAAATCCTTTTCCGGCCTCGCCGGCCCGAGCCGATTCAATGGTCGCATTGAGCGCCAGAAGGTTGGTCTGCTCGGCGATATCGGAGATCATGGAAACGACCTCGCCAATCTTGTCGGCCGTTTGCGCCAGAGTTTCCATCTGGGTGGCTGTTTTGGTGACATCTTCAACTGCCTTCTTTGAGGCATCGGATGCTTCAGCTATTTGCTGGTTGATCTCTGCGATGGAATTCGACATCTCTTCCGTGGCCGAGGCGACGGTCTGCACGTTGGCCGAGGCTTGCTCGGATGCAGCAGCAACAGAATTTGCCTGGCTGCTGGTCTCCTCTGCGATGCTCGACATCGACTGGGCCGTGGTACTCAACTCCGCCGAGGCTGAGGACACGGTGTCAACAATCCCGCCGACACTGGCGTCAAAGTCATCGGCGAGCTTGTTCATCGTCGAGCGCTTTTCTTCCTCCATACGCTGTTTCTGTTTCTCCTGATCTGCCTCGAGCTCTTTCGTCTTCATCATGGAGTCCTTGAAGACGGCATAGGCCTTGGCGACGGCGCCGATCTCATCGTCATTATGGACTGTGACATCAACCGACATGTCGTCCGCGTTGAGCGCATCAAGTCCGGTAGCAATTTCTGCAAGCGGACGCGAGATGCTCCGCGATACCAGAACATAGGCAACACCCGTGCCAGTGATCAGGGCAATGCCCGTTATGGCCATCAGCAGTTTAAGGGCGAAATGTTCGTGCTCCTCGGCCTGTTTTGCCGCATGCTCGGTGAAGCCTTCCAACTCGACCAGAAGTTTCTCCAGCGAGTGGTCGAGATCCTCTTCCTCGGCCTCAATCTTGGGAAGCAGGGTCAGGGCCTGTTCGAGTTTACCTGTTTTGATCAGCTTGAAAGCCTCGGCCACATGATGATCGTAATCCTTGTGTTCTTTGATCAGGCCGTCAAACGCTGTCAGCACCTTCTGGAATTCATGCTTTTCCTCTTCGGTGGCGGCCGTGTCGAGCGCGTGCTGGGCAATGATTTTTACTTCCTCAAACTCTTTTTCAACCTTGGCACCCAGTTTCTCAAAAGTTTTGACCGCTTTTTCGAACCCCGCTTTGGCCTCGTGATGCTTGTCCATCACTTCTGCGGTACGGAAGGCGCGCTCCATGTTGATCGCCTGCTCAAGCTGGTGAATTGTGATCTGGGTCAGACCTGCAGTCAGGGGCAGGTCGCGTTCCGCTATCCCCTCGATTTCCATTCCGATCTTGTTCATCTGCCAGATGCTTGCCCCCGAAACTGCAGCGAGCAGGAGCAGACAAAATCACACGAGACCGAAAATCTTGGTGCCGATTTTCATCGAGCCACCAGCATGAGAGGAGGAACTATCAGCGGGTGATGGATCACCGCTGTCTCGCGAGGCAATAAGACGGCCAATCTTCGTTTTCATCGGAATATCTCCAGAGTGTCTTATCGGTGTATTTTCTGTTGCTCACGAGACGGTTGTCTGAGGACTGGATGGAGTGAACTCAGTGACCATTCTGAATTCCTGCATCAGCATCCTCCGTGGTTTCGCAATTTGCTGAAAACCAGCGTAACTAGGAACACCAGTTGAAGTGAGATTTAGCGTATCAGTTGTAATTTTAAACCTACCTTAAGGGTAAGTTTGGATACTTAAGCATCCCTGATTCCGTGGCTCATGCAGCCATAGGGTGCAGAAGGATGTCCACCGGAGCTTTTCTTTATGAAAGCGACATACAAGCCTGAAGCCGCATACACAGCTGAAATCGTTTCGCATTTGGCACGGCTTACATACGCGGATGGAAATGCCTGCGGACTAACCAATGCGCAGTGGACGGCATTAAGGTTCTTCGGATCTGTGAACAGGCATTCCCGCAACTTATCCGCATTCGCCGACTACCATGCCACAACACGCGGTAGCGCATCGCAGACGATCAAGAGCCTTGTCGCAAGGGACTTCCTTGCACGATTGCCCTCCAAAGCAGACGGTCGGTCTGCCCGAATAGAGTTGTCGGAAAAAGGGCGATCTTTTCTCGATCAAGATCCGTTGGAGAACCTGGTTCAAGCAATTGAAACTCTGCCAAATAGCAGTCAATCAAGCTTGGCAGCGGTCTTGGACGATGTTCTTGTGTGCATTCGTGCGGACCGGCAGGAAAAAAAATTGGGAAGATGCTCAAAGTGCCATTTTCTCAAGGAATGCGGTGTTAGCAAGAAGATGGAAATCGCATATTTCTGCACACATGCACAGGAAGAATTATCCGAATTAGAACTCCAGAATTTTTGTATGAATTATCAACCAAAAATGTCCTCTACTGGCTAATGGTTGACCTTAAGCTGGCTTCTCAATATGTCCGCTAGTGGCACGAAGCGGACAATACATGATTGCAAATGAGTCCTCCACTTATCAGGCCTTTCGCGCGGCAAGAATGGCGCGCACCAGATCGTCAGGCACCTGATCATTTGGCCCAATGAGATCCCCTTCATATGCGTGTTTGGTCAGCTCAAGGGAGGCACGGTAGGCTTGCAGATACTCTCTGCACTCACGGCATATCTTAAGATGCATTTCGAAGACGAATTTCTGTTTGGCGGGCAGGCCATCTTCCAGATAGGCCAGAATGAATGACTCAAACTCATTGCACGTGATCATGAGCGGCAGTTTGAACATCATGCCATGCATGCGCCTCATGAGCTTCTTTGGTGAAGACATCATAGTGATTGCCCCCTCAACAGTGGCTCGAGCAGTTTTTTCAATGCCGACCGCGCCCGGTGGAGTCTGACCTTCACATTGCTCTCACTCAATCCCAGCATTTCCGCCACGTCCGATGTGGCCATCTCTTCGATGTCGCGCAGCAGTAGGACGACACGATATGACTCAGGTAGCTCATCAATCAACGAGAGAACTGTTTCCCTAGTTTGGGATTTCTGTATCAGGCTTTCAGGTGTTTCAAGGGTTGTCCAGCGATCTTCCACCCGGCAGTCATTCTCATCGAACAGCGGCATCAGATCGTCAATTGGAGATTCATTCCGACGCTTTCTTGAACGCAGCAACATCAACGCCTGATTGACGACGATACAATGCATCCAGGACCGCAATCTGGAATCACCTCTGAATGACTCCAGATTATTGAAGATGCTTGAGAATGCGTTTTGCACGCAGTCTTCTGCATGCGCGTCATTGTTTAAAATTCGGCGGGAGACTGCCAGCATCCAACCAGCATTTTCGCGAACGAGTTTCTCAGTTGCAGCCAGTTCTCCCCTACGGAGTTTAGAAATTTCCGCATTTTCGTCTGATGATTGGCTCTCAGTCACAACTGTTGGTCCAACTTTCATGCTGTCGTCATTAAAGCGAATTGCACTGCAGAAATGTGGATTTTCTTACCCGCGAGTCGAAAGAGTTCAGAATATCTGTAACCTGGCGGGCACTCCCGGCATCTGGATAAGTACCATCAGTCGTAATCTGCATGGCTTATGGGTAGGTTAAGGATCAAATGACAGTCGGCTTGCTGATACTCGCAATATTTACAGCTGCATTCGCCATGGTCGCGAAACGGCTCTCGCGTAGCGTCGTAACAGCACCAATGGTATTTTTGGCTTTTGGGTATCTCCTGTCGACGACAGGGTTATTACCAAATAAGGAAATGGAGGCATCCCTTCACCTGGTGGCCGAGATTACGCTGGTCATACTTCTCTTTCTTGATGCGGCACAAACTAATCTGAGCGCCCTGCGCAAGCGCCATGTATGGCCGGTACGCATGCTGTTCATAGGCCTGCCCTTGACGCTGGTGTTCGGAACGATAGCCGCCTATCTCTTTCTTCCTGGTTGGCATCTGGTTGCGGTTGCTCTCGTCGCATCGCTTCTGGCCCCGACTGACGCTGCTCTTGGTCAGGCAGTCGTAACCAATCCGGTCGTTCCCGAGCGGGTACGTCGGGCCCTGACCGTTGAGAGCGGACTCAATGACGGGTTGGCGCTTCCAGCCGTTCTTCTCTTCGCCAGCCTCGCGGCAGAAGCTATCGACGCCAACCAGACGAACTGGCTCGTCTTTGGGGCTAAACAACTCGTTCTTGGTCCTGTAGTCGGAATCGCAATCGGTCTCATCGGCGGCAAGATATTGCTTGAGGCTGTCAGGCGTGACTGGACATCGGATACCTTTGAAGGTGTTGGTGCACTCGCCCTGGCCGGAACGGCTTATCTCGCTGCGACCCAAATCGGCGGCAACGGTTTCATTGCAGCTTTCGTCGCGGGTCTGTGCTTCGGCAATATCATCGAAGGACAATGCAAATTCATCTACGAATTCACCGAGAGCGAAGGCCAGCTCCTGACATGGGGCGCATTCCTCCTGCTAGGATTGGCGCTGGTGCCCGATGCGCTGCATCATCTCGATGCGTCCACGCTGGCGATAATCCTCACCAGCCTGTTCATCGTTCGCCCGCTCGCTATCTGGATCTCGCTTATCAGCACGGACGCCGCGCCGACGACCCGATTGTTCTTCGGGTGGTTCGGGCCCCGGGGACTGGCGACGGCACTGTTCGCTTTGCTCATAGTCGAAAAGATAAGTGAAGAACTGGCCGAGCCGGTTCTTGCACTAGCTGTAAACACCGTCTGGATCAGCGCCCTTCTCCATGGGCTGAGCGCGACACCTGCCGCCCGATGGTATGCCTCAAAGGTCGCGGCAATGGGTCAATGCCCCGAGACTGAAAAGATTGAAATCTCGGCTAAACCGCTTGTCACAATGGATGCCCAGAAATGAATATATCCAAAAACGGGGAGTCGCATGAACAAAGTATCTGTTGCGAAATTTGCTGAGCTGAAAGACAGAAAACCCGAATATGCTCTTGTTGGCGAAGTCGATCTGGTGGTTGTCAGGATCGGCGAGGATACGTCGGTATTCTATGGCCGTTGTCTCCATCGCGGCGCGCTCATGTCCGACGGTTTTGTAAGTGGCGACAATCTCGTTTGCGGGGTCCACTATTGGGATTACCGGCTGGATACGGGCGTGTCGGAATATGCCAATGAGGAATCCTTACCCAAATTCGCGTCCTGGATTGAGGGCGGTGAAGTACTTGTCGATGAGGACGAGATCAACACTTGGGCGCTTGAGAACCCGCAACCTTTTCAACGCGATGAATATCTGGGTCTCTATGCGGACACCAGCCACGGAACACAAGAGGAACCGCTCACTGGCCTGATCCAGAAATATGCCCGCGAGGGTCTCTCAAAAACTGGTCATCATGGGGAAGTCGCCGCCATGGGCGTGCCGCGCGATCAGCTCCCATTGTGGGATGATATTCAGTTGCTGGCTGCTCAACTGCATACACCTCCATTGCTCGACGATCACGATGTGGGAACAGATGTGGTCATTGGCCCCAACGCCCAGAAACCACTTAAACTCGAGATCCCGCTATTTGTCTCTGACATGAGCTTTGGTGCCCTGTCTGATCCGGCGAAAATTGCCCTTGCCAGAGGTGCTGAGCTCTCCGGCACCGGGATATGCTCCGGTGAAGGGGGGATGCTGCCCGAAGAGCAGGAAGCCAACTCGCGCTATTTCTATGAACTCGCATCAGCGCGTTTCGGTTTTGCCTGGGAGAAACTCTCCAAGGTTCAGGCCTTTCACTTCAAGGGCGGCCAGGGAGCCAAGACCGGCACAGGCGGTCACCTTCCAGGTGCAAAAGTCAAAGGTAAGATTGCCGAGGTGCGTGGTCTCAAGGAAGGTGAAGCTGCAATCTCGCCCTCAAGGTTCCCCGACTGGACGGAAGTGGCTCAGATCCGGGAGTTTGCCGATGAGGTGCGTGACAGGACCGGTGGCATACCGATCGGCTACAAGCTCTCTGCGCAGCATATCGAAAAAGACATCGATGCAGCCCTTGAGGTCGGCGTCGACTACATCATTCTCGATGGACGTGGCGGCGGCACCGGGGCGGCGCCCATCATCTTCCGTGACAATATTTCAGTCCCCACGATCCCCGCCCTTGCACGTGCCCGCAGGCATCTCGACACCTCTGGCCGCGAAAATATCACGCTTGTTATCACCGGCGGACTTCGCAAGCCTGCTGACTTCATCAAGGCACTGGCTCTTGGGGCCGACGCAGTCGCTGTATCCAATTCGGCGATGCAGGCAATTGGCTGTATTGCAATGCGTGCCTGCCACACCAACAACTGCCCCGTCGGTATCGCAACTCAGAAACCGCATCTGGTCTCGCGTCTTGTCATTGAGAAATCAGCTCTGCAACTGAAAAATTTCTTCGATGCGTCTGTAGAACTTATGCAGGTGATGGCGCGTGCCTGCGGGCATGATCATCTGTCGAAATTCAATGCCGATGATCTCACCACATGGAAAAGAGACATGGCGGATCTCTCCGGTGTGTCCTACGGCGGCGTCGCGCCGATCAAGTAATGCAACTCAACAGGTGAATATGATGAGCGAACTGCAACTCGACTGGATCAGTGTCGGACAGATCGATGACTTGCCCGAGGGTCGGGTGAAGACCGTGACCGCGCGTACCGTCTCCATCTGCCTTTCGCATTTCGACGGGCAGTGGGCCGCGATGGACAATCACTGCCCACATCAGGGCGGTCCGCTTGGTGAGGGTTCTATCGAAACCGGGAGCGACGGAAAATGCTGGATACGATGCCCCTGGCATGGCTGGGACTTCGACCCGCTAACCGGTGCACCACCCGGTGGACATGAAGATTCAGGCCAGAAGCTCTACCCGGTAGAGGTTCGCGGTAACGAGATTTTCATCGGCCTAGAGCCTGAACCCGACCGCGCCCGCACGACCACTGACGTTGTTGCCGAGACCATGGTCAACTGGGGCGTCAAGCGCGTGTTTGGCATGGTCGGCCATTCCAACCTTGGACTGGCCGACTCAATACGTGTGCGGACCGTGGCGGGTGATATTGGCTATATCGGGGTGCGCCATGAGGGTGCCGCCGCTTTTGCTGCGTCCGCCTACGGCAAGCTCACTGGCAAACCTGCTGCATGTCTCACTATTGCTGGACCGGGTGCAACCAATCTGCTGACGGGTCTGTGGGATGCAAAAGTGGATCGCGCACCTGTGTTGGCGCTGACCGGTCAGGTTCAGACACAGGTTTTCGGACCAGGGGCTTTTCAGGATATCGATCTCAAATCAGCATTTCATGCGGTGACACGTTTCTCACAACCCGTGCTGGGTACATCTGATCATGCGGAGTTGACGTCACTTGCCTGCAAAACCGCACTTGTTAAACGGGATGTCGCGCATCTGATTTTCCCTGACGACATTCAAACTCTCCCCAGCGATGCCCCGGCCGGTAAACCTGAAGGTCGCACCGGCGGTTCGGTCGTGATCCCGTCACAGACTGATCTTGGCAAAGCGATTGAAATGATCAACTCCGCGAAACGGCCCATAATTGTGGTGGGGCATGGGGCTGTTGATGCACGAAGCGCGATTATTGAATTTGCTGAAAAGCTCGGCGCTCCTGTGCTCACCACTTTCAAGGCGAAAGGTCTCCTTTCAGATGCGCATCCCAATGCGGCCGGTGTCCTTGGGCGATCAGGAACACCTATCGCGAGCTGGTTCATGAATGAGGCCGATCTCCTGATCGCGTTGGGAACATCGTTTTCCAATCACACCGGAATTGAGAAATCTCTTCCGATCATCCAGGTCGATTATGAACGCATGCAGCTTGGAAAATTCCACGCTGTTACCCTCCCCATATGGGGTGAAATCAGTGCCTTCTGTGATGCTGTATTGCCAACAATTTTGAAACCGAAAGGTGCCGCAGATCAGCTTGGCGACTTGAAGGAGCGTTGGCGCATATGGCGGGAGGAAAAGGAGTCCCGCCTTTTAGAAGATCGAGGGAGTGGCATCCATTCCGCCGCCATCTTCAAGGTGCTGTCCAAGCTGTGTCCGGACGACGCGATCATCGCCGTGGATGTGGGCAACAATACCTATTCCTTTGGCCGATATTTCGAGACCAAAGACCAGCGCGTGCTGATGTCTGGTTATCTGGGATCAATCGGATTCGGATTTCCAGCGGCCATGGGGGCCTGGGCAGCAACCCAGGATTTCGAAGAATTTGCCGGCCGCAAGGTCATATCCATTTCCGGCGATGGGGGCTTCGGACAATACCCAATGGATTTCACGACTGCCGTCAAATACGGGATGGATATCACCCATATCCTGCTCAACAACTCCGAGCTTGGAAAAATCTCCAAGGAGCAGCGCGCCGGGGAATGGCCGGTGTGGGAAACCAATCTGCACAATCCCTCATTCGCCGCCTTTGCACGGTTGTGCGGCGGCCATGGCGTCAAGGTTACAGAAACCGGTGAACTCGAAAATTCCATTGAAAAGGCGTTGGGACAAAAAGGGCCTTCACTCGTCGAAATCATTACTGACGCCGATCTAGTTTAGCTCTTCAAGACCGGTCTGCACGGACTCGCACCCTGGAGATAAAAACCTTATGCAAAACCCTCTTCAACTACATCCGGTAACGGCACTGGATGGCGCCCGAGACATGGCCCACAAAGCCGTCCAACTGATCACCAAGGCAGCGCGTGCAAATCTGGACGCAAAACCTGATGACAGCCATTCGAATTTGGGATGGAAAGACGAAGCCGGAGCGTTTGTCACTCAGCCCTTGCCGGGCAATGACGGCGAGATATTCTTGGGGCTGAACGTCTCCCGGTTGAAGCTGTTGATCGTCAATGGTGATGAGGCCGGACCCAGCCTCGAACTTACCGGCGTTTCAGAGACGGATGCCGGTAAGTGGATGGACGAACAGCTTACCCTATTGGGCCTTCAGGAGGCGTCGAGTGTGCAACTGCCTTATGATCTGCCCGCATCGGCTGCCGGGATAGGGATCTACTCCACCGAGGACCTGGGAGATGCCCTGACCACATTGTCGGTATGGTTTTCACTTGCGAATGCCAAGTTGACCGAGTTTGCAGCGTCCCAAGTGGATCTATCGCCTGGACCAAGCCCGGTACGCTGCTGGCCACATCATTTTGATATTGCGACTTATGTCAGCCTGGAGTCAGGGGATTTCGAGGAAGCGCGCGGTGTGGGTGTTGGGATGTCGCCTGGCGATGA